>DATAFA010000161.1:0-28145 GCA_036257785.1 Solirubrobacterales bacterium
CGATCTACTCGCGGACGTTGAAGGACGTCCGCGCCTGGGCCGAGCAGCGCTGGCCGCGCGGCGAAGAGCCGCAGAGCGCCTGGGAGCGCTCGATCAAGGCCAAGGCGCTCGACCTGCTCCGCGGCCTCCTCCCCGCCTCGACCCTCTCCCACGTCGGCATCTACGCGTCCGGGCAGGCCTACGAGCAGCTGCTGCTCCGCCTCGCGTCCTCGCCGTTGCCTGAGGCGCGGGCCGTCGGCGCGATGGCGCACACCGAGCTCGAAGCGGTGATCCCGAGCTTCGTCTCCCGCGTCGGCCGCCCCGAGCGCGGCGGCGAGTGGATCTCCTACCTCGAGCAGCGCCGCACCGACACCGAGCGCTGGGTCGCCCGGCTCGGCCTCGACCGCCGCGAGGGCCCGGATGCGCCGGCCGTCGAGCTGACCCACGTCGACGGTGACGAGGACATGCTGCTCGCCGCCTCGCTGTACGAGGCGACCGGGCTTCCGGAGGCCGAGATCGCGAGCCGGATCGGCACCCTCGACCCGATCGAGCGCGAGGGCATCCTCGCCGACCTCGCCGGCGAGCGCGGCAACCGCCGCCACCGCCCCGGCCGCGGCTGGGAGGCGGTCCGCTACCGCTTCGAGATCGTCTCCGACTACGGCGGCTTCCGCGACATGCAGCGGCACCGGATGCTGAACTGCCAGTGGCAGTCGCTCAGCCCCGACCTCGGCGCCGGCGTGCCCGAGGAGGTCCAGGCGGCGGGTGCCGGCGACGAGTACCGGCGGGCGCTCGAGGTCTCCCGCGCCGAGTTCGGGCGCCTCGAGGCCGCCGGCATGCCCGAGGCCGCGCCCTACGCGCTCTGCCTCGGCTACCGGATCCGCTACGTCCTCGACATGAACGCGCGCGAGGCGATGCACGTCTGCGAGCTCCGCTCCGGCCGCGAGGGCCACCCCACCTACCGGGCGGTCGCCCAGGCCATGCACGAGCAGATCAGCGCCGTGCACCCGGCGATCGGCGCCGCGATGCGGCACGTCGACTCGAGCTCCGAGCCGCGCCTCGAGCGGATCATGAGCGAGATCCGCACCCACCGCAAGCGCACGGCGCTCGCGCAGTAGCCGCTACCTGCGGACGCGCTTGTAGAGCCGCTTGGCGGTCCGCGACAGGTACGGCCCGTAGAGATGCCCGGGCTCCGATTGGTAGCTGTAGCTCGTGACCGAGATCAGGGTCCCGGCGGCGATCCAGCCGCCGCCGCTGGATCCCGGCGTCATGTTGCAACTCGACCGCATCGTCGCCGGGCCCTTGCCGCCCGGCGAGTCGGAGCCCTTGTTGGAGCTCGCGCACCGGTACTCGAGCTCGCCGGTGAACGGCAGCTTCGCCGGGTAGCCGAAGATTTCGAAATGCTTGGGGCGGGGCTGGTCGAATCCGATCCCGCGCGCGCCGATCGTCGCCTGCAGGGTCCTCCCGTTCAGCCGCCTGACGACCGCCGCCCCGAGGTCGAAGCGGAAGTTCGCGAACCGCTTCCACTGCTTCGCGGTCACGAGCTGCTTCGCCGGCCATTCCCCGTAGGGGGCGTTGCCGTTCGCGTAGGCGGGGACGAACGAGAAGTTGACCGACTTGCCGCCGCCCAGCTCGGCGTCGTAGACGCAGTGTCCGGCGGTCCAGACGACGCTGCGGTTGCGGCTGTTGACGGCCGTTCCCGAGCAGACGAAGTCACCGGGATCGGTGCCGCCCTTGACGGTGAAGAACACCTTCCCGTGCGCCCGAACTCCCGGGGCCGACGGGTCGAGGACCGGGGTCGCGAGCTTCGCCGAAGGCCGCGAGCGAGCCGCCTCGCCGCGGAGCAGGCGGGCGTCGCCGTCGCCGGGGGCGGCCGGCGGCACGTAGGCCGGCGGGCCCGATTCGGCCGGAGCCGCCGGCTCCTCGGCCGGAGCCGGGAGGGTCGGGACCGTGACCGGCGCCGGCTCGGCGTCCCGCATCCGCGCCTTCGTCCAGTAGTCGCGGACGGAGCGCGCGGACTGATCGACGTCCATCGAGACCGTGCCGGCGCTCGCGCCCGCCGGCATTAGCAGCGCGATCAGGAAAACGGCGAGCAGCGCCGGGCGGGTGATTCGGGACGAGGTCATCGGAGGCGGCGACGTAGGCATATCACCGTCGCTGGAATCTCAAACACGCCGCGCCGCCGAAAGCTGCGGCCGGCGGATAGGCACTAAGTTAGATCCGACGGAGAGGAAGCTACCCGAGGAGGCGGAATGAGCGACGAGCGGCCCACGGCGGCAGGGGACGGAGAGCTCGACGTCCTGCTCCGCACCGAGCAGACCTTCCCGCCGCCGCCGGAGTTCGCCGCACAGGCGAACGCCTCCGACCCCGGCGTCTACGAGCGCGCTGCCGCCGACCCCGAGGCGTGGTGGGGCTCCTGGGCGGAGAAGCTCGAGTGGATCGAGCCGTTCGACGAGATCCTCGACTGGTCCGAGCCGCCGTTCGCGAAGTGGTTCACGGGCGGAAAGCTGAACGTCTCCGCCAACTGCCTCGATCGCCACGTCGCCGCCGGCGACGGCGAGCGCGTCGCCTACTTCTGGGAGGGCGAGGACGGGACCCGCAAGGAGATCACCTACGCCTGGCTGCTCGAGCAGACGCAGAGGGCCGCCAACGGCCTGAAGTCGCTCGGCATCGGCAAGGGGGACGTCGTCGGCATCTACCTGCCGATGGTCCCCGAAGCCGCCGTCGCGATGCTCGCCTGCACCCGGATCGGCGCCATCCACAACGTCGTCTTCGGAGGCTTCTCGGCGGGCTCGGTCGTCGAGCGCATGGAGGTGTCCGGTGCGAAGGCACTGATCACCGCCGACGCGACCCTGCGCCGCGGCAAGCCGATGCCGATGAAGGAGGCTCTCGACCCCGTGATCGCCGACCTCGGCACGCTGGAGCACGTGATCGTCGTCGATCGCGCCGGGTCGAACCCGCCGATGCAGGACGGCCGCGACCACGGCTGGGAGGAGCTCGTCGGCGGCGCGGACGCCGAATGCGCGCCGGAGCCGATGGACGCCGAGGACCCGCTCTTCATCCTCTACACGTCCGGCTCGACGGCGAAGCCGAAGGGGATCCAGCACACGACCGGCGGCTACCTGACCGGGGTCACTGCGACCCACAAGCTCGTCTTCGACCTCAAGGACGACGACGTCTACTGGTGCGCGGCCGACATCGGCTGGGTCACCGGCCACAGCTACATCGTCTACGGGCCGCTCGCCAACGGCGCCACCTCGGTCATGTACGAGGGGGCACCGAACTACCCGGCCGAGGACCGCTGGTGGGAGATCGCCGAGCGCTACGGCGTGACGATCCTCTACACCGCCCCGACCGCGATCCGCGCCTGCATGAAGTGGGGCGTCGAGCACGTCCGCAAGCACGATCTCGGCAAGCTGCGCCTGCTCGGCTCGGTCGGGGAGCCGATCAACCCGCGCGCCTGGCTCTGGTACCACGAGAACGTCGGCGGCGGCCGCTGCCCGGTCGTCGACACCTGGTGGCAGACCGAGACCGGGGCGATCATGATCACGCCGCTGCCGGGCCTGACGACGACCAAGCCTGGCTCGGCGACGATCCCGTTCCCCGGGATCGAAGCGAAGATCCTCGACGACTCCGGCAACGAGATCGCCGAGGGCGGCGGCAACCTGGTCCTGACCCGGCCGTGGCCGGCGATGGCGCGGACGCTCTACAAGGAGCCGGAGCGCTTCGTCGAGACCTACTGGAAGCGGTTCGGCCCCGACACCTACCAGGTGGGCGATGCCGCCCGGGTCGACGAGGACGGCTACTTCTGGATCGTCGGCCGGACCGACGACGTCATCAACGTCTCCGGCCACCGCCTGTCGACGATGGAGGTCGAGTCGGCGCTCGTCAGCCATCCGAAGGTCGCCGAGGCGGCGGTCATCGGCGTTCCCGACGAGGACACCGGGCAGGCGATCTTCGCCTTCGTGACGCCCTCCGGCGACGCCAAGGGGAACGACGAGCTCGAGACCGAGCTCCGCGAGCACGTCGCCGTGAAGATCGGCAAGCTCGCCCGCCCGAAGCAGATGGCCTTCGCCGACGACCTCCCGAAGACCCGCTCAGGGAAGATCATGCGCCGGCTGCTGCGCGACATCGCCGCCGGCGAGGAGCTCGGCGACGTCAGCACCCTCCGCGACCCCGAGGTCGTCGAGGACCTCAAGCGGCAGCTGTCAAGCTGAGCGGCGCGCGGTCCGGTCCGCCCGTCCCTCCACCCTGGGTAATCCTGCCGTTGCTATGCAGCGGTCAGACGACCCACACTTCCAAGCTGGCTTCGCACCACTCCACCTGGGTCACCTAGACCCTGCTATGCGGTGGTCAGATGACCCAGGTGAGCGGTGTCGGAGGGGATTCACGGATTCGGCGCTGATCTGACCCACTGCTCTGCACACGTGTGAGCTCAAGGCCGGCAGGCTGGAGCGATGAGAGATCGTGAGCTCGCGCTTGCCAAGTTGGTCAGGAAGCAGCACGGCGTGATCGCCCGTGACCAGCTCCTGGCGCTTGGTTTCAGTCCGGGCGCCATCGAGTTCCGGTTGGCGCAGCATCGCCTCTGGCGAGTGCATGACGGGGTCTACGCGTTCGGCCCCGCGGCCCTACCGCCGGCCGGTCGCCAGATAGCCGCCTTGCTGGCGATCCGCCCCGATCCGCTGCTCAGCCATGACTCATCCGCTGCGCGGCAGGGGCTGATGAGGGAAGGAGCCAGGATCCACGTCTCGATCGCGACCAGGGTTCCGCGGCGGCTCGATGGCGTTGTCGTGCACCGCCCTCGAAGAATCGACCCCGAGGACCGCGTCAGGGTCGACGGGATCCCGATGACATCTCTCGCTCGGACTTACCTCGATCTCGGCCAGACCCTCTCGTACTCACGCCTTCAGAAGGTCATCGAAGAAGCCGACAGAACCGACCGCCTGGATATCCGGGCGGTTCAGGAGGTCATCGAGCGCTACAAAGGTCATCGCGGTTGTCGCCCCCTGCGGCGGATCGTCTCCGACTACCTCTGGACGCCGGACTCGCACGAAGGCATCGAGCGCGACTTCCAGCTCCTCCTCGCCGATTTCGGTTTGCCAACTCCACAGGTGAATGTGGTTGTCCAGGGGTTCGAAGTCGACTGCTGGTGGCCCGCAAGTCGCTTCGTCGTCGAGCTCGACAGCCAAGGCTGGCATAAGACATGGGAAGCACACGAGCGGGATCGCAAGCGCGACGCGGTCCTCCTCCGCGCCGGCATCGGTTCGCTCCGGATCACGCATCGCCGGATGCATAAGGAGCGGACCGAAGTCGCGGAGGATGTCCGCGCCGGTCTCCGCTTGCCGCCCCTTCCACCTGGGTCACCTTGACCTTGCAATGTGGTGGTCAGATGACCCAGGTGCAGCGGCGGCGGCGCGTCGGCGCAAGGTGGGTCATCTCGGCCTTGCTATTCAACGGTCAAATGACCCAGGGGTGCCGCGTGAGGAGTGGCGGGCGAAGCGGGCGCGGAAGCGCGACGCGGGGCCGCGGGCGTCGCGGAGGACCTCGCGGGCGCAGTTGCGTCCGTTGGCGCCGCTGACGCCGCCGCCGGGGTGGGTGCCGGCGCCACAGAGGTAGAGGTCGCCGATCGGCGTGCGGTAGTCGGCGTGGCCGCGGACCGGCCGCAGGTTGAAGAGCTGGTCGAAGGACATGTCGCCGTGGAGGGCGTGCCCGCCGGTGATCCCGAGCAGCGATTCGAGGTCGACCGGGCTGAGGACCTGGCGGGCGACGATCGAACCGGTCAGCCCCGGCATGTAGCCCTCGAGCGTCGCGATCGCGCGGTCGGCGACGGCGTCGCGGTTCTCGTCCCAGCTGCCCTGGTCGGGGTCGAGCTCGTAGGGCTGGGAGTTGACGTCGATCGTCAGCACGTGCCGGCCCTCGGGGGCGAGCGAGGGATCGTGGAAGGTCGGGATGCAGCACTCGACGTGCGGGTCGGTGCCGAGCTGACCGGATCGGGCCTCGAACTGTGCCCGGTCCATCTCGTCGATGAAGCCTCCGAACTCCATGATGCCGCCGAGATAGGGCTCCCGCCCGCCGGGCATCCCGCTCACCTCGGGCAGCCGGTCGACTCCGAGGTTGATCTTCACGCTCGTGCCGATGCAGCGATACCCCCGCAGCGCCGCCGTGAATGGCTCCGGGAGGAGCTCCTCGCCGACGAGCCCGCGGAAGGTGCGCAGCGGGTCGGCGTTCGAGAGCACCCGGTCGGCATCGATCACCGTCCCGTCGGCCAGCTCGACGCCGGTCGCGCGACCGTCCGCGACGACGATCCGCTCGACCTCCGCCGC
Organism: Solirubrobacterales bacterium; assembly: GCA_036257785.1. Lineage (GTDB taxonomy): Bacteria > Actinomycetota > Thermoleophilia > Solirubrobacterales > 70-9 > RHKX01. The sequence goes on from DATAFA010000161.1 coordinate 6,300, forward strand.
GGTCCTGATCTCGGCTCCGGCCTCCCGTGCCGCATCGGCCATCGCCTCGGTGACGAGGCCGATGCCGCCGCGGACGAATCCCCAGCTCCGCAGGCCGCCGCCCGCCTGCTCGGCGGCATGGTCGTGGAGGAGGACGTAGGCCGTGCCGGGCGTCGAAGGGCCGGCGACGGAGTCGTTGATCGCATGCCATCCCATCGCCGCCTTGACGACCTCGGACTCGAAGAACTCGTCGAGGTACTCGGTGCAGGAGGTGGCGAAGAGGTAGAGCGCGTCGTTGATCGCGGCGCGGTGCCTGCGGGCGGTGCCGGCGAGCCTCAGCAGCGACGGGATGTCGCCGGGAGCGATGTGCCCGGGGTTCGGCGGAGTCGTGTCCATCAGCGGGCCGACGACCTCGGCGAGGCGGCCGAGGGCATCCTCGAACCCGGGGAGGGCGCGGGCGTCGGCGGCGGAGAAGCCGCGGATCTGCTCCTGCGAGGCGGCGATGTCCTCGCCGAGCAGCAGCCGCTCCCCATCGGGGAACCCGTAAAGCGACGGACCGGCGGGGTCGATCGCGATCCCGCGCTCGTTGAGCCGCATGTCCCGCCAGACCGGCTCGCGAAGCATGCTGATCACGTAGGCCCCGGTCGATGCCCGGAACCCGGGCGCGAACTCCTCGGTCACGCAGCAGCCGCCGACGAACTCGCGGCGCTCGAGGATCAGGGGCTTCAGCCCGGCACGGGCGAGGTAGAAGCCGGCGACGAGACCGTTGTGGCCCCCGCCGACGATCACGGCGTCGTAGCGGTTCGTTGCCGCCATCAGCTCTCCAGCCGGTTGATCCGTGCGAGCCGGTAGGCGACCAGCGCGAACAGGGCGGAGAGGGCGAGCATGATGATGCTCATCGCGGCGCCGCGGTTGAGGTCGCCGGCCTCGAGCACGTAGTCGTTGACGACGTTGCCGAGCATGTAGCCGCTGGTGCCGCCGACCAGGGCGGGGCTTGCGAAATCGGTGAAGAGCGGGACGTAGACGAGCAGCAGCGAGATGAAGATCCCGGGGGCGATCAACGGCAGCAGGACCCGTCGCGTCGTCGTCCACCAGCCGGCGCCGAGGTCGCGAGCCGCCTCGAAGACGCTGCCGTCGATCGCCTTCATCGCACCGTAGATCGGGATCACCGTGTAGGTCAGATAGCTGGTCGAGAGCACGACCGTCACCGCGAACTGGCTGAACAGCAGCGCATCGATCGGCTGGCTGATCACGCCGATGCTCATCAGCCCCTCGTTGATCAGGCCCTCCCGCCCGAGCAGCATCCGCCAGGCGTAGATCCGGACCATCGGGTTGAGCTCGTCGGCGAGGACGAGGAAGAGCAGGATCGGGATCTGCCAGCGGCCCGCCTTGAACGCGATCACGTAGGCGAGCGGCACCGCGACGATCAGCTGCACGAGCATCGCTGCGGTGGCGATCTCGAACGTCGTCAGCGCCACCTTGAGGTTCAGCGGGTCGGTGACCACGTCGGTGAAGTTGGTCAGCGTGAAGTTGAAGCCGACCCCGCCGTCGAGCAGGCCCTGGTCGAAGGCGACGCCCGCCATGACCAGCATCGGCGTCAGGAAGAAGACGAGCAGAAGCGCCGTCGGCGTCCCCAGGAACGCCAGGGGCTGGAGGAGCCGCTTCAGGCGCGAGCCGCGACGGACGGGGATCGATGCGGCTTCCATCAGCGGGTTCCTCCCGTCAGCAGGTCGGTCAGGCTGTCCTCGTCGCCGCTCTTCGAGAGCCGCTTCATCAGCGCCCAGGCCCCGAAGACGGCGAGGATCTGGGCGGCGGCGATGACGGTCGAGACGGCGTTGACGACCGGCAGGTTCTCCGACTGGCGGAGGATCGAGAACACCCAGACCGGGAACGTCTGCTCGAACCCGCCGGTGAAGAACGAGATCTCGAAGTTGTTGAACGACCAGGCGAAGGCGAAGATCGACGCGGCGGCGATCGACGGCCCGATCTGCGGGAGGACGATGTAGCGGAGCATCTGGCGCTGGTTGGCGCCGAGGTCGATCGCGGCCTCCTCGAGCGAGCGCTGGAAGCGGACGAGTCCGGCGGCGACGATCGCGACCACGAGCGGGAACGTGACGACGAGGTGCATCAGCGCGATCGTCTGCAGGGAGAGCTCGACCTGGATCTGGCTGAAGAAGATGAGCCCGGCGACGCCGATGATCAGCCACGGCACCACCAGCACCGCGCCGTTGAGCCCGGCCACGAGGCCGCGACCGCGGAAGCGCAGCCGGGTGAGCCCCCAGGCCGCCATCGTCCCGAGCACGACGGAGAGGACCATCACGATCGTGGCGACGAGGAGCGAGTTCATGACCGCGTCACGGGCCTGTCCGTTCGCCCACGCCTCCTCGTACCACTTCGTCGTGAAGCCCTCCCAGGGCAGGGAGATGATCGAGGAGTCGTTGAAGCTGAACAGGGCCAGCATCAGCACCGGCCCGAACAGCACCACCATCACGAACGCCACCAGGACGCCCCCGGCGATGCCCGGCATCCGGCCGCGGATCCGGTGGCCGACCGACCGGTGGACGCGCGCGGGAGGCGGCAGCCCGTCGGCGGTGCCCGGCCCCGGAACGGCCGGAATGCCGGATGACGGGGCGGTGGCGCCCTCCATCAGCCCGCCTGTACCTCCTGCCACGCCCGGTCGTAAGCGTCGGCGTTCTCGGGCTCGGTCTCCGGGATCGCGTTCTTGAGGTTGCGCGGGTCGGCCGTCTTCCTGAACGCCGGGCTGACGAGAGGCAGGGCCTTCGGGTTCATCGCGACGAAGCCCATGTCGCCCGAGATCGCCTGCGCCTGCGGAGAGGCGTAGTAGTTGATGAGCTTGTAGGCGGCATCGATGTTCTGTGCCTTCGACGTGATCGCGAGGCCGCAGACCCAGGAGAGCGAGCCCTCCTTCGGCGCGATCCACTGGACGGGGACACCGTCCTCGATCATCGTCTGGGTCGTGCCGCGGCCGCCGTCGGCGAGCTGCACCTCCCCGGACTTGAACAGGTTCACCATCGAGGCATCCGACTCGGCGAACGCGCGGAACTGGTCGCGGTGGTCGAGGAGGTACTCCTTGACCTGCTCGACCTCTTCGTCGCTCAGGTTCATCGGGTCGTCGAGACCCATCGCGAGGGCGCCGGCGCCGATCGCCGTCAACGGGGTCGCCTCGAGGGCGACTTCGCCGACATAGGCGGGATCGAACAGGTCCGCATAGGACGTGATCGTGTCGGGATCGAGCTGATCGGTGTTGACGATCAGGCCCTGCGGACCCGCCGAAGCCGGCACGAAGAGCACGTTGCCGTCAGCGTCACGGACCTCGGGCGCGCCGGAGAAGGCGAGATCGTGAAACGCCGGCACCGCCTTCTCGTCGAGCGGACGCAGCAGCCCGCGGGCCGTCAGCGGCGACATCTCGTCGGTGCAGACCTCGACCACATCCGCCTCGAATCCGCCGGCGAGCTTGGCGGCGGCCGCCTTGTTGGAGTCGAAGCTCGCGGTCTTCAGCTCGAGGTCGGGGTTCTGCTTGCGGAACGGGTCGAGCATCGGGTCGACGATCGTGTCGCCGTACGCGAAGAACTTGAGCGTCCCGGTCGCGGGTGCGTCCGCGTCCTCGGGCGGCGGGGCGACATCGGTGTTACCCGAGCCGCCACCGCACCCGGCGATCACGAACGCCGCTGCCGCCAGCACCAACGCGATTGTCATCCGCCACATCTCGATCTTCCTCTCAGTCTGCTTGCTCACGGCCCGGCCCCCAGCTCCTCGGCGACGACGAGGCTGTGCCGCGTCGCCCACAGCAACGTGACCGCGTCCCCCGGCCGAATCGCGGAGACGCTGTCGTCGTTGAGCTCGTGGACGGCCAGGCGATCGCCGTCGGGAAGCTCGACGACGGTCTGCGAGACCGACCCCAGGTACACGCGCTCGACCGCGACACCTTCGACCCGGGAGCCCTCGTGGCCGTTGACGGGGTGTCCGTGGCCGGCGACGATGCTGATCTTCTCGGGGCGGATGCTGACCTGGAGCTCGGCCCCGACGGCGCAGTCCGCCGGGACGACGATCCGGACGCTCGGAGAGGGCTCGATGATCGCGTTGCCGCCCTCGTGGCGGTCGACGCTCACCGAGAGCGCGTTCGACGTGCCGATGAAGTCGGCGACGAACGAGGTCCGGGGCTGCTCGTACAGCGTCTTCGGATCGGCGAGCTGCTCGACCCGACCACCGTCCATGACGGCGATCCGGTCCGACATCGTCAGCGCCTCCTCCTGGTCGTGGGTGACGTAGACGAAGGTCGTCCCGGTGCTCTTCTGGATCCGCTTGAGCTCGAACTGCATCTCCCGCCGGAGCTTCAGGTCGAGGGCGCCGAGCGGCTCGTCGAGGAGCAGGGCAGCCGGGCGGTTCACGAGCGCCCGGGCGAGCGCGACGCGCTGGCGCTGGCCGCCGGAGAGCTCGGCGGGACGGCGTCCGCCCAGCCCCTCGAGCCGGACGACGACGAGCATCTCCTCGATCCGCGAGGACCGCTCCGCTCGCGGAACCCGCTTCAGCTTCGGCCCGAAGCCGACGTTCTCGGCAACCGTCATGTGCGGGAACAGCGCGTAGTCCTGAAAGACCATGTTGACGTTGCGATGGCGCGGCGAGACGAGGGTCACGTCCTCGCAATCGAGCATCACCCGGCCCGCCGTCGGCTCCTCGAAGCCGGCGATCATCCGCAGCGTCGTCGTCTTCCCGCACCCGCTCGGGCCCAGCATCGAGAAGAACTCGCCGCGGGCGATCTCGATCGAGACGTCGTCGACGGCGGTCGCCTCGCCGAACTTCTTGCAGACCCGCTCGAGCTCGATCATCGGCCCGGACTCCGTCGCACTCATAGGTCAGCCCCTCCGATCGCGATCGCGAACAGGTCGTTGACGTTGGTATGGGTCGGCCCCGTCTCGATGCCGTCGTCGAGCGCCGCCAGCGCCTCGCCGGTGCGATGCCGAGCGAGTGCGTCGCGAAGGTCGATCCCCGCCTCGCGGGCGCGCTCCGCGGTTGCGCCGTCGCTGATCGCGCCGGCGAGGTCGGTGCTGCCGTCGGAGCCGTCGGTGTCGATGAAGACCGAGCTGACGTCGGCGCCGGCGAAGCGGCCGGCGGCGGCCAGCGCCGCTTCCTGGTTCGGCCCGCCGGAGCCGAACTCGTGCTCGGGGCCGAGCCGCACCGTGCTCTCGCCTCCGCAGCCGATCAGGACCGATGGCCGGTTGAAGGGCCGGCCGAGCTCGGCGCTCTCGAACGCGAGCTGTCCGAGGATGCGGCCGACCGACGTCGCCTCCTCCTCGAGCCCGGTCGAGATGATGACCGGGTTCGCGCCGGCGGCGCGGGCCTCCGCCGCCATCGCCTCACAGGCGGTCTCGCCGGTGACCAGAAGCGTCGTGTGGATCTCCATCCCGGACAGGTCGGGGACCGCGAGCCGGGGATCCTCGAGGTGCCTGCGGATGCTGCCCGAGACCTCGCCCCAGAGGTCGTGACTGCGGAGGATCGAGCTGGCGTCGGCGACCGTCGAGTCGTTGGCGACCGACGGGTCGGTGATCGCGTCGAGCGGATCGCCGGCGACGTCGGAGACCGTCAGGTTGATCAGCCGGGCGGGGGCGACGGCGAGCGCGAGCCGGCCGCCCTTGAACCCGGAGACCTGCTTGCGGACCGTGTTGACCTCGGAGATCGGCAGGCCGGCGCCGAGCAGGAGGCGGTGCAGGTCGCGCTTCTCGGCCGGCGTCACCCCCGCCGGCGGCAGGCTGGTCAGAGCCGAGCTGCCGCCGGTGAAGCAGGCGATCACCAGGTCGTGCTCACCGAGCTCGCCGGCCTGCTCGAGCAGCCAGAGCGCCGCCGCGACGCTGCGCTCGTCCGGGAGCGGATGGGACGCCTCGAGCAGCTCGATCCGCCGCGGCACGGCGGCGGCGGAGCCGTGGCGGACGACGACGGTGCCGCCGTGAACGCGGTCGCCGAGGATCCGCTCGAGCGCGAGCGCGATCTTCAGGCTCGCCTTGCCGGAGCCGAGCACGAGGATCCTCCCCTCCGGGTGAAGCCGGTGGCGGCTGTCATCGACGATCAGCTCGTCGCCGTCGAGCTGGACGAGCCGTTCGACCGCGAGGCCGGGATCGCAGGCGACCAGCCCCGCCTCCGCGACCCGCAGAGCAAGCGAGCGAGACGCCGTCAGACCGTGGCCCGACAGCGCCTCGCGATTACCGATCGACGCGGGCTGCAGCTCGGTGGCCGGGCCGGCGGCGGCAACCGGGGGTTCGCCGGAGCGATCGGGCTCCTGCTCGTTTGACACCGCATGATCCATGGGTCAGACCGCGACGGGCGTTCGGAAGACGTCGCCGGGGTAGGCGGCGGTCGTGCCGAGCTGCTCCTCGATTTCGATCATCCGGTTGTACTTCGCCGTCCGCTCTCCGCGGACCGGCGCGCCGGTCTTGATCTGGCCGGCGTTCAGGGCCACCGCCAGGTCGGCGATGATCGGGTCCTCAGTCTCGCCGGAACGCTCCGAGACGACCACCGAGTAGGAGCTCCGATGGGCCAGCTCGGCAGCGTCGAGCGACTCGGTCAGCGTGCCGATCTGGTTGACCTTCCAGAGCAGCGAGTTGGCGGCGTCGGCCTCGATCCCGCGCGCGAGCCGCTCCGGATTGGTGACGAAGAGATCGTCGCCGACGATCTGGATGCCGGAGACACGGGTCAGCTCCGCGAACCCCTCGTAGTCCTCCTCGTCGAGCGGGTCCTCGATCGTGACGATGTCGAAGTCGGCGATCAGCTCCTGGTAGAGCTCGATCATCGCCGCCGTGTCGCGGGTCTCGCCGGCGAGCTCGTAGGTCCCGTTCGCGTGGTAGTGGGTGGCGGCGCAGTCGAGCCCGTAGCGGAAGCGACCGGTGTGGCCGGCGTCGGCGACGGCCTCGTGGAGCAGGCCGAGTGCCTCGTGCGGGCTCGAGATCGCCGGGGCATAGCCACCCTCGTCGCCGGTGTTGAGGGCGCTCTTGCCGTAGCGCTCGAGGAGGATCTCGGCCAGCGCGAGGTTGACCTCCGTGGAGATCTGCAACGCCTCGAGGATCGAATCGGCACCGACCGGGATGACGATGAACTCCTGGAAGTCGAGGTCGTTGGAAGCGTGCTTGCCGCCGTTGATCAGGTTGACCAGCGGCACCGGCAGCACGTGCCCGTTGCCGTTCAGGTGGCGGTAGAGGGGGATGCCGTGGGCATCGGCGGCCGCCCGGGCGGCGGCGAGCGAGACGCCGAGGACCGCGTTCGCGCCGAGGCGCCCCTTGTTCGGGGTGCCGTCGAGAGCGATCAGCGCCGCGTCGAGGGCGCGTTGGCTGCCGACGTCGAACCCGCGCATCGCCGTGGCGATCTCACCGTTGACGTTGCCGACGGCGCCGAGGACGCCGAATCCGCCGAAGCGCTCGCCGCCGTCGCGAAGCTCGACGGCCTCGTTGGAGCCGGTCGAGCGGCCGGACGGGACGTCGGCGCGCCCGGTGGCGCCGCACTCCAGCTCGACGTCCACCTGCACGGTCGGCAGGCCGCGGCAATCGAGGACCTCCCGGGCCCTCGTCGAAGTGATCTCGAGACCGCTCACGCGGTCACCTCCTCTCGCGCCTCAAGCGCATTGGTCAGGTTCTCGGTTGCGTCTCCGAGGTGCTTGCGGAACAGGTCCTCGGTGACCTTCAGGTCGCCCGCCTCGATCGCCTCGAGCAGCTCGCGATGCTCGGCCGCGACCTCGGCGGGTCGGTCGTAGTGGGGGCGAAGCTGGGCCATGCAGAGCAGGATCTCCGACTGCACGCCCGCGTAGGCACGGTTGATCCGCTCGCTGGCGGCGGCATCGATGACCGCGCGATGGAAGGACATGTCGAGATCGACGACCGTGCGCCAGGAGGCCTCGTCGTCGAGCGCGTTGAACTGCTCGACCGCGTCCTCGGCCTCCGGGATCTCCTTCTTGCCGGTGATGACGAGGCGGATCGCTTCGACCTCCAGGGCTTCGCGGAGCCGGAAGATGTCGACGATGTCGTCCCCGTCGAGGACGGCGAGCTGGACGCCACGGTTCGGCGACCGCCGCAGCAGTCCCTCGTTGATCAGGATCTGGGTGGCGGCACGGAACGTGTGACGGGCGATCCCGAGCCGTTTCGAGAAGTCCGTCTCGCGCAGCCGGGAGCCCGGCTCGAGGGTGCCGTCGAGGACCATCTGGCGGAGTGCGTCCGCGGCGGCATCGACCACGGATACCGTACGGAGGCGGATCTCCTGATCCGGGGCCGAGGATGACGAGGACTCTGAGGCCGGCTCAGGGGCCGTGCTAGATTGTTCCACAATTCGACGATAGCACAGAAACCGTGGAGGTCGCAAACGAGATGGAGACCAAGTTGGCCGACGAGCGCGTCACCGAGTTGCTGGCCCGGGAGGAAGCGCGGTTCGAGGCAGCTCACCCGCGCTCACGGGAGATCCACGAAGAGGCCGCCGAGGACCTGCTCTCGGGCGTTCCGATGAACTGGATGACCCGCTGGCCCGGTCGCTTCCCGATCTACGTCCACGAGGCGCAGGGGGCGGAGGTGACCGACGTCGATGGCAACACCTACGTCGATCTTTGCCTCGGCGACACCGGGGCGATGTGCGGGCATTCGCCGGCGCCGACGGTCGCTGCGATCGAGCGGCAGCTGCGCCGCGGGGTGACGACGATGCTGCCGAGCGAGGACGCCGGCGCGGTCGGCGAGCTGATGGCCGAGCGCTTCGGACTGAGCCACTGGCAGTTCACGGTCTCGGCCACGGACGCCAACCGGTTCCTGATCCGGCTCTGCCGCCAGGTGACGGGTCGGACGAAGGTCCTCGTCCACAATCACTGCTACCACGGCTCGGTCGACGAGACCGTCGTCAAGATCGGCGCCGCCGGCGAGGCCGTGCCGCGGTACGGCAGCATCGGGCCGCCCGTCGATCCGGGGCAGACCACCCGGGTCGTCGAGATCAACGACCTCGAGGCGCTGGAGCGCGAGCTGGCGCCCGAGGACGTCGCCTGCATCCTGATCGAGCCGGCGCTGACGAACATCGGCATCGTCCTCCCCGACCCCGGCTATCACGAGGAGCTGCGACGGCTCGCGACCAAGCACGGGACGCTGCTGATCATCGACGAGACGCACACCCTGAGCTGCGGGACCGGCGGCTACACGGGCGCCTACGGCCTCGAACCGGACGCGATCAGCATGGGCAAGCCGATCGCCGGCGGCATCCCGACCGGCGCCTACGGCCTCTCCGACGAGCTCGCCGCCAGGGTCCTCGACGTCACCGTCTGGGACGCCGCCGACGTCGGCGGCGTCGGCGGCACCCTGGCCGGCAACGCCCTGCAGCTCGCGGCGGTCCGGGCGACCCTCGGCGAGGTGCTGACCGGCGACGCCTACGAGCGGATGACGGCGCTCGCCCAGCGCTACGAGGAAGGCGTGAACGGTGCGATCGAGCGCCACGGTCTCGATTGGAGCACCGTCCGCCTCGGCTGCCGCGTCGAGTACATGTTCGCGGCCGAGCCCCCGCACGACGGGGCCGAGGCCGACGCCGTCATCGGCGGGCCGCTCGACGAGCTGATGCATCTCTACATGCTCAACGAGGGGATCCTGTTCACCCCGTTCCACATGATGGCCCTGATCTCACCGGCCACAACCGCGGCCCAGGTCGATGCCCACACGGAGGCCTTCGAGCGGATCGCGGCGGAGCTCGAGTAGCTCGGCGCTCGGAGGCGCCCCCCGGCGTCCTGGTCTGCCGCTCCGAAGGATTGTTGAACAATTCCTCCAAGCTCGCTATTGTCGCCGCGAGGGCACGGAGAACCGGATCGGTAGCCGAAACGCCGTGTTGGTATTCGGGAACGGGAGATCACCCCCGATTTCCGAGGTCAGAACAGACAGGAGAGCGAGATGGCGAACGTACGGATTCCTGACGAGGGGCCGATGCGCCCAGGGGCCGATGATGAGAACGGGGTCACGAGGCGGGACGCACTGGTGAACGGGGCCAAGCTGGTCGTCGCTGCCGGGATCGGCGCCCAGATCATGGCCGCGACCGGGGCGGAGACGGCGGTCGCCAAGCAGGTCAGGTCGGTGGCGGGTCGCGCCGCGGGCAAGCCCGGCTACGGACCGCTGGTAAGGAACGGGCAATTGCGGCTACCCGCCGGCTTCCAGGCCTTCGAGTTCGGCAAGGCCGGGACGCCGATGAGCGACGGCAACAGGACCCCGAAGCATCACGATGGATCGACCCTCTTCGACGCCGGCAACGGTCGGCTGACGATGATCCGCAACCAGGAGCGGGCCGGATTCGGGAAGTCGATCAGCAAGCACAACGCCTACGACCGCCACGCCAAGGGAGGCGTCACCACATCCCTGTTCGACACCGGGACGGGAGAGCTGATCGGCAGCTCGCTGGTCCTCAATGGCACCGACAACAACTGCAACGGCGGTCAGACGCCGTGGGGCACGTGGCTGACCTGCGAGGAGTCGACCGTCGGGGCGCACAAGGGGTACGAGAAGGAGCACGGCTACGTGTTCGAGATCCCGAAGGACGCGACCAGCCCGATCGATCCGAAGCCGATCAAGGCGATGGGGCGCTTCCTGCACGAGGCCTGCGCGATCGACCCGAAGACCGGGATCGTCTACATGACCGAGGACGAGGGGCCGGACGGCTTCTACCGCTACATCCCCGACCACGCGGGACAGCTCCACCGTGGCGGCAAGCTGCAGATGCTCTGCGTCAAGGGCCGCTCGCGCTACAACACGGTCACCGGCCAGAAGGTCGGCGAGCGGCTGCCGTGCGAGTGGGTGACGATCAAGGACCCCGACCCCGAGGACGCCGAGCGCAACGCCTCCCACGTCTACAAGCAGGGCCGCGAGCAGGGGGCGGCCCGCTTCATGGGCCTCGAGGGTGCCAACTGGGGACAGGGCAGCGTCTGGTTCACGGCCAGCGAGGCCGGCGATCTCTATGCCGGCCAAGTCTGGCGCTACACCCCGTCGCGGAACCTCAAGAAGGGCACGCTCGAGCTCGTCTATGAGTCGAACAAGCGCTCGGTCCTCGACGAGCCCGACGCGATCGTCGTCAGCCCGCGTGGCGGCGTCGTCCTCTGCGAGGACGGCGACGGCGAGGACGGCGGGTTCAACTACCTCCGGGTCCTGGCGCCGAACGGCAAGATGGAGACGTTCGGCAAGATCACGACCCCGCTGCCGGTCACCGACGAGGAGGACCTGATCGGCAAGGACAAGTTCGGCCGCACCGAGTGGTCGGGCGCCTGCTACAGCCCGGACGGCAAGTGGCTATTCGTGAACCTGTACCAGCCCGGCGTCACCTACGCGATCACCGGTCCCTGGGAGAAGGGCTGGATGTGACGCCGATCGTCGTCATCAAGCCGGACACGGTCGAGCTGACCGAGTCCGAGCTCGATCCCGCGACGATCATCTCCGGCTCGCCCCGCACCTTCGAGGGCGAGATCGCGACCGCGCCGCTTCCGGGCGGCGCGGCGCTCGCCACCGGGGTCTGGCGCTGCACGGCCGGGACGGTCACCGACGTCGAGGCCGACGAGACGTTCGTCGTCCTCTCCGGGCGGGCGACGATCGAACATGCCGGCGAGAGCCACGAGGTCGGCCCCGGCGACGTCTGCGTCCTCCCCGCGGGCGCCGAGACGACCTGGACCATCCACGAGGACCTGACGAAGGTCTTCGTGGTCGTCGAGACCTAGAGGAGAGGGGCCGGGGGAAGGACCCCAGGACCGCTCCTTTCAAGGTTTGAAGTGCCAATAGGTCCTGGGGGCCTTTCCCCGGCCCCCGTTCAGACCTGGATCAGGCCGCGCTCGGCCCCGACCTTCGCGAAGGCGTCGACGGCGCGATCGATCTGTTCGTCGCTGAGCGCCGCCGAGAGCTGGACCCGGACCCGCGCCACCCCCTCCGGGACGACCGGGTAGCCGAAGCCGATCGCGAAGACGCCCTCGGCGAGGAGGCGATCGCTCATCGCGATCGCGTCGCGCGTCTCGCCGACGACGATCGGGACGATCGCGCTCTCCCCCTCCAGCGGACGCAGGCCGACGGCGGCGACCCCGGCCCGGAACCGGGCGACGTTCTCGCGGAGCCGCCGGAGCCGGGTTGGATCGTCACGAAGCACGCCGAGCGCCGCCCGGGCGCCGCAGGCGACCGACTGCGACAGGCCATTCGAGAAGAGCTGCCCCCGCGAGCGCTGCTCGAGGATCTCGCAGACCGGCGCGCCGGCTGCGACGAAGCCCCCAGAGGCGCCGCCGAGCGCCTTGCCGAGCGTCCCGGTGACGATGCCGACGCGGTCGGCGACGCCGAAGTGCTCGGCCGTTCCCCGGCCGGTCGGGCCGAGCACGCCGAGGCCGTGGGAGTCGTCGACGATCAAGGTCGCGCCGTGCGCCTCGGTCAGCGCCAGGATCTCCGGCAGCGGCGCCAGGTCACCCTCCATGCTGAAGACGCCGTCGGTGACGACGAGGCAGCGATGGCCGGCGGGGACGCGATCGAGCTCGTGCTCCAGGGCGACCATGTCGGCGTGGCCGTAGACGGCCTTGCCGCCCGGCCGGGCGAGCCGGATGCCGTCGATGATCGAAGCGTGGTTGAGCTCGTCGGAGAGCACCCAGGTCCGCTCGCCGCAGAGCGTGTCGAGGAGCGCCTGGTTGGCGTTCCAGCAGGAGGCGTAGGTCAGCGACCGCTCGGTCCCGAGGAAGGAGGCGAGGTCACGCTCGAGCTCGACGTGGGGCGTGAACAGGCCGCAGATGAATCGGACCGAGGCGGTTCCGGCGCCGTAGTCCCGCAGGCCGGCGGCGGCGGCCGCGACGACGGCCGGATCGGCCGCCAGTCCGAGGTAGTCGTTCGAGCACAGGCAGATCGCCTCGTTGCCGGCGGCGAAACGGATCTCGGGTCCCTGCGGGGAGGAGATCTCGCGCATCTCCTTGAGGGCGCCGTCCGCCCGCATCGCCTCGAGCTCGTCGCGAAGCTCGGCGTCCAGGGTGGCGCTCATCAGCCGCCCTCGCGAGCGATGACGTCGTCGACGCCGGCGGCGACGATCCCGAGCGCGACGTCGAGTCCCTCCGGAGGCATCAGGAGCGAGGGCTGCAGGTTGAGCGAGGTCGTGCTCGAGTCGGAGAGGATCCCGCGGCGGAGGATCTCGGCCGCGACGGCATCCTGCAACCCGAGGTCGCGCTCCTTCGTCTCCGGGTCGCGGACGAACTCGATCGCCAAGAAGCAGCCGATCGCACGGACCTCTCCGATTCGCCCGTGGCGGGCGGCCAGGGCGCCGAGTCGCTCGGCGGCCAGGGCCTCCAGCGCGGCGACGTTGCCGAGCACGTCCTCGCGCTCGTAGGCGTCGAGGGTCGCGAGCGCGGCCGCAACGGAGCCAGGCAGCCACGACCAGGTGCTGCCGGTGCTGAGGTCGCCGACCTCGCCGAGCGCCCGCTCGGTCCCGAGCAGGGCGCCGATCGGCATGACGCCGCCACCGAGCGCCTTGCCCATGCAGATCAGGTCGGGCTCGACACCCCAGCGCTCGACGGCCAGCATCGTCCCGCTCCGCCCCATGCCGGTCTTGACCTCGTCGGCGCAGAGCAGCCAGTCGTGCTCGGCGCAGAGGCCGGTCAGGGCCGGCCAGAAGGCGTCGGGCGGAGCGATGCAGCCGCCGGAGCCGAGGACCGGCTCGATCACGACGCCGGCGACGAGAGCGGGGTCGATGAGGTGAAACAGCAGCTCGTCGCGGATGTAGTCGACCGTGGAGTCGCCGCTCCCCCCGGGCCGCGGCGGGGCGAACGGGGTCCGGTAGGGGTTCGGGAACGGCACGTGGACGAAGCCGGTCCCCAGCGCCCGGTCTCCGGCGCTGATCTCGTGGATCTCGGCGCCGAGGGTGGCGGTCGCGGTCGACTCGCCGTGATAGCCGCCGTGGAAGGCGAGGACGAGCGGGCGGCCGGTGACGCGCCGCATCATCCGCACCGCGGTCTCGACCGCCTCGGTGCCGTTCAGGGCGATGTCGACGCGGTCGATCGAGCCGGGGGCGAGATCGACGAGGCGCCGGGCGAGCTCGAACATCCCCGGCGACGCCAGGGCGTGGCTGTCCTCGTTGCCGAACCGGCGGATCGCGTCGACGGCGGGGCCGATCAGGTCCTCGCGGCCGGCGCCGAGCGGGACCGATGCCGAGGCCGAGGCGAGGTCGAGGAAGACGTTCCCGTCGACGTCGGTGACCGTGTGCCCGCTCTTGCGGTCGAGCACGAGAGGGGCGAGCTCGTCCCCGAGGCCCTTGTAGAAGAGCGCCTGCCCGCGGGCGAGCAATTCCCGGGAGCGCGGGCCCGGAAGCTCTGTCCTGACGTCCGGCGCCTGCGGGGGATCGGTTGTCGACACTTCGTGATTATCGCCCTGTTCTGGCATACCGGCTCTCGGTCGCGGGAAATCCGTTAACATCGCGGAATTGTTCCACAATTCTACCGCTGGGATGATCCAGGACCATCTTCGCGCGGCGGCCCTCCTCCCACCGCGTGAACCGCGCCGGCGCCGCGGCGTGCAGGACGGAACCCCGTTCCGCCCCCTGCCGCCGGGCGCCGGCGCTCTTTCGTAAGGATTGCCTGCCGCCGACCCCGACCGACAAGGCACGCAGTTGATCCTGATCATCGCCGCAATCGTGGTCGCCACGGCCACCGGCATCGCCGCCGAGCGCCGCTGGCCCGAGCGGGCCGGACACGATTCGCGCCGGGCGCTGCTGTGGATCCTCTACCTGGTCCTGCCGCCGGTCACGTTCTTCAACCTCGTCCACGTCTCCTTCGACGCCGACCTCGGCGGCGGCATCGCCCTGGCCTGGGTGGCGACCGCGCTCGCCGCCGCTGCCGCCTACCTGATCGGCGCCCGCGTCCTCGACCTGACCCGGCCGCAGCTCGGCGCCGTCCTCGCCTGCACGCTCGTCGCCAACACCGCCTACCTCGGCTACCCCTTGACGATCGCCCTGCTCGGGAGCGATCAGCTCGGCGAGGCGGTCGCCTACGACGTCGCCGTCGGCAGCCCGGCGCTGCTGCTCGGCGCCTTCTCGGCCGGCGCCGCCTTCGGCACGAAGGCCGGCGAGGGCGCCCGCCAGCGAACCAGTGCCTTCTTCGCCCGCAACCTGCCCCTCTACGCCGCGATCGCCGCCCTGCTCGCGCCCGCCTCGCTGGCGCCCGACGTCCTCGTCGACATCTCGCGGGTCGTCGTCGTCGCGATCCTGCCGGTCGGCTTCTTCGCGGTCGGCGCGGCGCTGATGGAGGATGCCGGCGCCGAGGGCCTGCGGATGCCGCCCCCGGTCAGCCGCTCGACGGCGCTCGTGATCGCGGCGAAGCTGCTGCTCCTCCCCGCCCTCCTCTACCTGCTGGCCCTGCCGCTGATCGACCTGCCCGATACGTACCTGCTGATGGCGTTGATGCCCAGTGGCCTCAACTCGATGATCGTCGCCCACGCGTACGGCCTCGACCTGACGACCACCGCGGAGGCGGTCACGTGGACGACGGCCATCGTCGTGGTCGTGGCGCTGGTCGCCAGCCTGCTCTAGTCAGCCGTCCGCCGGCTGCGGGCGCGGGCGGAGCATCGCCGCCAGCAGTGCGAGCGGGGCGATCACGGTCAGGACGAGCAGCACCGCCTCGGTGACCGCGTCGCCGGTCGAGATCCCGCCGAGGTTGAACAGGTGATAGATCGTGTGCGGGATCGAGAAGACGAGGAACGAGACGATGGCGACGAGCACGAGCCGGCGCTCGAGCCAGATCGCCGCGGCGGCGAGGACGACGGCCGTCGCCAAGAACAGCGCCCCGACGTCGCGGAGCAGGTGCTCGTTGTAGGCCGGCAGCGCCTCGACCCAACCGCGCCCGAGCGGGAAGTCCTCGTAGAAGGAGCGCGGGGCGAGGAGCGCATAGAAGCCGTCGGTCGCCTGGACCGCGGCGAGCAGGCCGAGGACGAGCCTCGTGACCGGCCGCGGTGCCCCGAGCGCCGTCATCGACCTAGGTGCGCCGCTTCCGCTTCCGCTTCTGCGGGCCGCTTCCGCCGTCCGGCTCGGGTGCCGGCGGTAGCTCGGTGGCGCTGCCCTCGAAGTCCTCCGGTGCGGCGAGCTCGTCCTCCCGGGGCTCGGCGTCCCCGGGGCGACCGGGAGCCGGCGGCGGCATTGCCTTGCCGGCGTCCCAGGCGGGCGGGCGGGTCCCCGGCCACCAGGCGGCGACGAGCAGGGCGATGACGATCATGTAGGCGACCAGCATCAGGCTCCCGAACAGCAACGTGCCGATCCCGAGCGCCATCGCCAGCGTTCCCCAGAATCGGGTCATCAGGCCCGTTCGCATCGAGTAGAGGGCCATGTAGACGGTCGTGAACGCGAGTCCGAGCGAGCCGGCGAGTCCGAAACCGGTCCGGAGCTGGGTCGGGAACTGGTCGTAGAAGACCGTGTCGGCGACGTCGTTGGAGTTCGTGTCGTAGGTGGCGGACGGGTCGAGGAATGCGTCGGACCCGGTCTTGAACGCGAAGTAGGTGAAGACCAGCGAGAGCGCGAGCAGGATCGGGCTCGCGATCACGAGGCCGATCAGCCCGGGGCGGACCGTCTCGGCGCGGGCGCGGATCGAGCGGAACAGCGAGACAAGCGCCGGGATGAACAGGAGGACGGCGAGCGCCTGGATCAGCACCTGGATCAGCACGTCACTCTTGACCGACTCGAAAGTCCGCAGCTGCTCGGCCTGATCGGCGGCGTTGAAGTCGCTCGCGAAGGCGATCATCGCGACGATGAAGAGGACGACGCCGGCAAGCGTCGCGATCCCCGCGGTCCGGCCGCGGCGACGCTCGTCCTCGATCTCCTGGTTGGTCAACTCCACCGTGGCTCGGCTCCTCGGGCTGTTGCGTCCCGCGGGCACGATCGCCGGAGTGCGGGTACTTGGGGCGCCCATCTTAGGCGCGGAGTGGGGATCCCGGCCTGCAGCTAGGCGGGCTCGGAGGACTCGGACGCCGGCGGGCCGCCGTCCTCCTCGTAGCCGGCCTCGCCCGGCAGCGGCACCGGACCGCCCGGGCGGATCGGGTAATACTCGTTGTCGCTCGGCTCGACGATCCGGCTGATCCGGTCGCCGACTCCGAGGACGACGTCGAGGAAGGGCGCGGCGAGGCCGATCAGGGCCTCGACGCGGTCGCGATTGGCGAGCTGTCCGGGAGTCATGTGCGCCATTCGAGCGGGAAGTTAGCCGACCGGCGGCGCCCCCGCGGCCGGCTCGCCGGCCAATAGCATTGCCGGGATGGAACCCGGACGAGCAACGTCAGCGATCGCCGAGCAGAAGGACGCCCACTACCCGTGCCCCGCCTGTGGTGCGACCCTCTACGGCTGGACGGCCGCCCACGACCCCCTCGACCGGGGCAAGAAGATCGTCGTCGACCGCTGCGAGAGCTGCGGGCTTGCGGTCACCCGGCTCCCGGAGCCGCCCGACGTCAGGGGCGAGATCGAGCGGCTGATCGAGCGCGACGAGCACGGCACGGTCGCGATCGTCGCGCCGAACCGCCGCAGCTTCCAGGGCAGCCTCGGCGGGGCGCAGTGGGCCGGGCTCGAGCCCGAGCTGCGACGGCTCCACCTGACGCCCGATGCCCTGCGGCTGCTGCTCGACAAGCAGGGGCTCGAGCTGACCGACGTCGGCACACCGTTCCGCAACCGGGCCTTCAAGATGATGTGGCAGACGGTCGTCAACGCCTTCACCTACCGCGACAACTTCATGCGCAACCACCGGGCCGGCCGCCTGCCGAAGCCGGAGACGGGGCGCGAGCGGTTCCTCTACTGGCTCGACTGGACCGTCACCGTCCTCGTCGCCGTCCCCGCCGCGATGTTCGCGCTGCCGCTCGAGCTGCTGGCGACGGTGTTCGCCCGCGGCGGGGTGCTCACCGCCTCCGCGAGGCCCTCGGGCTGATCCCCTCGGTGGTCGGTCAGGAGAGACCCTGGCGGGCCTCCGAGACGAGCGTGACCGCCTCGGGGAAGATCATCCGGATCACGTCGCGGACCTGAGTCGCCTGCTCGTCGGAGGTGCCGCTGAGCTCGACCTGGCCGATCGCGGCCACGGTCATCGTCACCGCGAGCTGGATGGCCTGATCGGCGAAGGCGACCTTCTGGGCCCCCTGCATCGACTCGGCCAGCTCGCCGAGGCGGGCCTGGAGGTCCTCGGGATCGCCGAACATTCCGAATCCACCTTCCATGCCGGACAGCATAGGTGGTCCCGCTCGCCGGTCGATGGTGCGATTTGCCCGGATGGTCCGGGCGGATGACGCGACCGTTGCTGGGCTAGGCGGCGAACCGCGCCTGCGAGCGGGCCTTGCGCTTCGCCGCCTCGATCTCGCGGTCCTTCGGCGGCGCTTTCGTCACGAGCCCGTCGAGCAGGCGCTGGGTCGCCTCGGCGACCTCGGCGACCGCGCGGTCGAACACCTCGGCGTTCGCCTGCGACGGCTTGCTCGACCCGCTGATCTTGCGGACGTACTGAAGCGCCGCGTCCTCGACCTCCTCGCTGCTCGCCGGAGGCTCGAAGTTATGGAGTTGTCTGATGTTCCTGCACATGCCGCCGATCCTACGACGGACCGCCGCCCGGCGCTACCCGATCAGCCCGGCCCGCCGGAGCGCCTCGAGCGCGGCATCCCCGGACTCGGTGACCGTCTGTCGCGCCACCCACTCGACGAGCTCCGGCAGTCCGTCCTCGAGCGTCGTTCGCGCCTCGAACCCGAGCCGGTCGCGGGCGCGGGAGGCGTCGGCGAAGCAGTGGCGGATGTCACCGGCCCGGAACTCCCCGGTGATCTCGGGCTCCGTCCCCGGGGCGAGCAGCGCGCAGAGCCTGGCGGCGAGGTCGCCGATCTCGATCCGGCGACCGGTGGCGACGTTGAAGGCCCGCCCAGGCGCGCCGGGTGCGTCCATCGCCGCGCGGGTCGCGGCGACGATGTCGGAGACGTGGACGAGGTCGCGGATCTGGCGACCGTCCTCGAAGACGCGCGGGGCGCCGCCGCCGAGCAGCCGCGAAGCGAAGATCGCGGCCACCCCCGTGTAGGGGTTGGCGAGCGCCTGGCGCGGGCCGTAGACGTTCAGGTAGCGGAGCGCAACGGCCTCGAAGCCGTAGGCCTCGCCGAGGACCAGCGCCAGCTCCTCGCTGTCGCGCTTGCTGATCCCGTAGACGCTGATCGGCTGCAGCGGCTTGTCCTCGGTCAGCGGCACCGGCTCGGTCTCCCGCTCGCAGCGCGGGCAGAGGGGCTCCCAGCGCCGCTCGCGGAGCTGCGCTGCCGGCCGGACGCCGGGGGTCACGACGCCGTGCTCGGAGCAGCGGTAGGCGCCTTCGCCGTAGACGACCATCGACGAGGCCACGACGACGCGACGGATCCGGTCGCGCCGGGCGATCACACCCTCGAGCAGCGTCGCGGTGCCGCCCGCGTTGGCGTCGATCGCCTTGCGGACGTTGACCATCGACTCACCGTTGCCGACGATGCCGCCGAGGTGGAAGACGCGGTCGACGCCGTCGAGAGCGGCGAGCACGTCCTCGGGATCCCGGAGGTCGCCGACCCTCAGGTCCGCGGCCGGATCGAGGTGAGCCGGGGGCTGCCCCGACGGATGGGCGAGCGGGTCGAGGTTGTCGAGGATCCGCACCTCCTCGCCGGCGGCGAGCAGAGCGTCGACGAGGTGGGAGCCGATGAATCCGGCGCCGCCGGTGACGAGGACCGCGCTCACCAGATCGTGTCCAGGAGGATCTGGGTCAGGAGGGCCTGGAGGACGAGAAAGGCGCAGATCGCGGGCATCCGCCGGGCCGGAACGAGCGTCGCCGCCGCCACCGCCGCAAACGGGCCCATGAAGAGCCAGATCCGCTCGGTCTCCGCCTTCGTCAGCCCGATCGCCACTGCGATCAGGACGATAGCCGCGAGGCCGATCGCGGCCTCGTTGCCGGTGCCGAGAGCCCGCGCCGCGTACCAGGCCGTCGGGATCCCGAGCGCGACCGCGAACGCGACCGGCGAGCCGAACAGCCAGAACAGGTAGGGCCGGGCGTTGGCGATCCCGAGGTCGTAGGCGTCGCCGGCGGCACGGATCGCGCCGATCGGGTCGAACCCGGTGGCCGCGTAGAGGATCAGGTAGAAGCCGGCGAGAGCGACCCCGGCGGTGACCGCCATCCCGAGCGCCGCCCGCCGCCCCCGCCGAAGCAGCTGGACGACCGCGGCGAAGCCGCCGACGGCCAGAAGCGCCCACGAGAAGAAGCTCGCCGCCGCCAGTGCCACGGCCCCCGTCGCCCACGAGATCAGACCCGGGCCGACGAGCAGGCAGGCCGCCGCGAGGCCGAGCGTCGCGAGCATCGCATCGGTCGAGAGCACGCCGTAGAGCAGGGCGGCCGGCGAGAACGCGATCAGCATCGCGGCCGCGCGGGCGCGCTCCTCGCCACCGCCGAGCCGGCGGGCGAGCACGTAGGTGAGCGGCACCGCCGCCGCGCCGAGGACGATCACCAGCGTCGCGAGCCCGCGGGCGCTGTCGATTCCGGTCACGTCGAGGAGCACGAGGATCCCCGGCGGATGTGCGGACGGGTGGATCGGCAGCGTCGGCGAGAGCTCCGCGAAGCGATCGAGGAAGTCGCGGAGCCCGAGCGAGTCGACCGCCGGCAGGGCCGGCAGGTACTCGTTGGCGGCTTCCGGATCGGTGCCGAAGACCGCATACCAGCCGTCGGCCCCATCGCGGATCAGCGACAGCCCGAGCCGTGCCGCCAGCGCGATCGCGAACGCGGCGGCGAGGAAGGTCCAGATGCCGCCACGGCCCCGCAGCAGCGGGACCGCAGCCGCGAGGGCGATCAGGACAACCGGAAGGCCCGCCGCTGCGTAGGTATCGACATGCGGATCCCACGAGGCGAAGAACGGCGGGAGCGGCGCGCCGAGGCTGCCACCGGCCGCGGCGACGGTCAACCCGACGGCGACGGTGAGCAGGCCGACGGCGGCCAGGGCGATGGCCGTACGGGTGCCGGGAGCGCTCATCGGTCGCCCATCCTCACAGCGTTAGGGTGCCCGGCGGAATTGCCGAACGACGAACCGATCGACGTCATCCTGCCGGTGCTCGACGAGGCGGCTGCCATCCCGGCGGTGCTCGGCGCTCTTCCTGCGGGGTATCGGGCCATCGTCGTCGACAACGGATCGACCGACGGATCGGATGCAATCGCCGCCGGGCTCGGCGCCGCCGTCGTCGACGAGCCGCGGCGGGGCTTCGGCGCGGCCTGCTTCGCGGGGCTCACGGCGGCGACCTCCGCGGTCGTCTGCTTCATGGACTGCGACGGTTCGCTCGACCCCGCCGAGCTCGACCGGGTCAGCGTCCCGGTCGTCGCCGGATCGGCTGACCTCGTCCTCGGCGCCAGGATCGCCGCGCCGGGCGCCTGGCCGCTGCACGCACGGGTCGCGAATCGGGCGCTCGGTCTGATGGTCCGGCGGCGCACCGGGAAGCTGACCGACATCGGGCCGATGCGCGCTGCCCGCCGCGAGGGACTGCTCGGACTCGGGCTCCGCGACCGCCGCTTCGGCTGGCCGCTGGAGATGGTCCTGAGGGCCGCCGACGCGGGCTGGCGGATCACGGAGACCCCGGTCTCCTACCGCGGGCGCGAGGGCCGCTCGAAGGTCACCGGGACCGCCCGCGGGACCATGCGGACGATCGCCGACATGACGAGGGCGATGCGATGAGCCGGATCGACCCGGGCGACGTCTCGTTGATCGTGATCGCCAAGGCGCCTCTGCCCGGCTTCGCGAAGACGCGGCTGATTCCCGACCTCGGCCCGGACGGTGCCGCTGCGGTCGCGGCCGCATCCCTGGCCGACACCCTCTGGGCGGTCGCCGAGACCCCGGCCTACCGCCGGATCCTCGTCCTCGACGGCGACGCCGACGG
>DATAFA010000163.1:0-5234 GCA_036257785.1 Solirubrobacterales bacterium
CGACCCGCCGTACCGGGTTGATCTCGGTCTTGGCCGCGCCCTCGGCGGGAGCACGGTCGACGCAGACGGCCGCGCCACGTGGCCGATCGGGAACGCAAGCCGGCCCGTACCAGCTGCTCGACGCCGAGAAGCTGAGCTTGCCCGGGTCGATCCCGAGCGCCTTCAGCCCGAGCTCGAGGACGATGCCGCGCTTCGAGCGCGCGATCCGTGCCCCGACCGAGCCCTTGCCGCGCACCGAATGCTTGCCGACCACCGAGACGCCCACCTCGATGCGCCCCTTCCTCGTGCCGCCGGCGACGCAGTAGAGGCGACGGCCGATCGAGTGGGCTGCGAGGTTGAGGCACAGGTATCGCTCCGCCTTGCGTCTCTCGAACTCCGGGTGCGGCCGCAGCTCCCGGAGTCGCGGCAACGGGCTGCTGACGCCGATCCGTGCCTTCAACCTGGTGTCATGCTGACCGACCTTGACCTTGACGAGGTCGAGCGGGCCGGGCGTGTCGGCGGGGTCGCGGGCGATCGCGGCGCCGGCGGCCGTGGGCAGCGCCAGCGCCAGCAGGGCAACGGCCACGAGACTCGGCCCGGACAACCCTCCCTGCCTCGGGCTGTGGATCGCGGCGGCCATCGGCCCGATCAGGATAGACGCGGCCGCGCCGGCACGCGCCCGCTCTCATCCCATCGTGACCGTCCGCGGGGCGTCGAGGAAGGACGTCAGGACCCGCTTGCCGCCGGTCGGGATCGGCATCCCGTGCGCCATCAGCAGGATGTCGAAGTCGAGGTCGAGCAGGCCCCGGAGGGCAGCGAGGATGCCGGCCTTCGTCTCCTCGGGATCGTCCATCAGCGAGTCGGGGACGAAGCCGAGCCCCTGCTCGTCGGCGACGACCGCGTCGGCGAACGCGAGGGCTCCGGGGCCGACGCCGATGTGGAGCGCGCCGTCGTCCGGTGCCAGTGATCCGACCACGTGAGCGGTCACACCCTCCGCAAGCTCTTCTCCCCACCCGTACCCGATCACCACGGGCGCGTCCGGGCCCTCGAACTCGTGCAGGCCCACCCGCGGGCATCGGAGAGTCGCGTCGAAGGCGGCGGCGAGCTCCTCCGATCCGCGCAGGTGATGGCGGTTGGTGAGCAGCACCTGCTCGACGCCACCGGCCCCCTCGAGGGCGGGAACGAGGCCCTCGACGCCGATCGGATCGATCGCGACGCGCTGCCTGGTCAGGAAGTGGGAGTGAACGATCCCCCCGTGGTTCGGGTGCCTGCCGCGCCAGTGGAGGATGCCGGGGACTACCTCGGCGAGGACTTCGTCGGCTGCGGTCCGCTCGGCCATGGCGGACAGCTACCCGGGCCGGGACGGACCGACACATTCCACTGCTAGCCTCGCGCACCATGACCACCAACTTGAGCGAGCTCGAGCTTCATTCGAGCGGCAAGGTCCGCGAGATCTACGAGGACGGCGACGAGCTGATCATGGTCGCCTCCGACCGGATCTCGGCGTTCGACGTCGTCCTTCCCGAGCCGATCCCCGACAAGGGACGCGTGCTCACCCAGATGTCGATCTTCTGGTTCGAGACGACCGGCGGGATCGTTCCCAACCACCTGATCAGCGAGGACGTCCCCGCCGAGGTGTCCGGTCGCGCGATTCGTGTCCAGAAGCTCGACATGTACCCGGTCGAATGCGTCGTTCGCGGCTACCTCTCCGGCTCCGGCTGGAAGGAGTACCGGGATTCGCAGTCGGTCTGCGGCATCGAGCTGCCAGGCGGGCTGCAGGAATCCGATCAGCTGCCGGAGCCGATTTTCACCCCGGCGACCAAGGCCGAGATCGGCGAGCACGACGAGAACATCGACTTCGATCGCGCCTCCGAGATCGTCGGCTCCCGGCCGCTGATGGAAGAGCTGCGCCGGGTTTCGATCGAGCTCTACGAGCACGCCCGCATCCACGCCTTCGAGCGCGGCATCATCCTCGCCGACACGAAGTTCGAGTTCGGCGCCGCCGCCGGCGCCGAGGTCGTGCTCGGCGACGAGGTTCTGACCCCGGACTCCTCGCGCTTCTGGCCCGCCGATGACTACGAGCCGGGCCGCGGACAGGCCTCGTTCGACAAGCAGTACGTGCGCGACTACCTGAACGAGCAGGGTTGGGACCACTCGCCGCCGGCGCCGCCGCTCACCGCCGAGGTGATCGCGGGAACGACCGCCAAGTACCGCGAGGCGTACGAGCGGATCACCGGCCGCACGCTCGACTGAGCGCAGCCGTCGCGTACCCTGCGGCCGCGATGGCGCAGGCGATCCTGATGCAGGGAATGCGGCGGTCGGGGACGACGATCCTCTACGACGCGCTGCTCGAGGACCCGCAGCTGCATTGCTTCTACGAGCCGCTGCGCGAGGACACCGAGACGCCGGGCGGGGGCAGCGGCGCCCGCGCCACCGACCCGTTCGCCGAGACCCGGCGGCTCCGGCTCGACTACCGCGACCACAACTGGCCGGGGCTCGACATCTCCGAGTTCAACCTCGGGGGCCCCGGGAACCCGGAGGCGGAGATCGGTCCCGGCCTGCCCGAGCATTGCGCCGGATTCCTGCGGACGCTGCTCGAGCGCGAGGAGCCGGTGCTGATCAAGGAGACCCGCTTCTACGACAAGCTCGAGGCGATCCGCGGCATCGCCCCCGAGGACTCGGTCCTGATCCACGTCGTCCGCGACCCGCGGGCGGTGGCGGCCTCGATGATGACGGGCAAGAGCCGGAGCCGGGCCTATGGATCAGCCGACGAGTTCTTCGCCGAGCACGAGAAGCGGAAGCTCTGGTCGAGCCGGCAGCTTTCGCGGATCCTGCTCCAGGGCTCCGAGTACTCCCACGTCCGCCGGCCCGCGAACTTCGAGCGGATCCTGCTCGTCTGGAAGCACACCTTCGAGAGCACCTGGCGCGACGGTCGCGTCCTGTTCGGCGACCGCTACGTGCTGCTCCGCAACGAGGAGCTGCGGGCCGACCCGGTCGCCGCGATCGCCCGCGTCTACGAGGCCGCCGGCCGGCCGACTCCGCCGCCGGTGGCCGAGTGGGCCCGCGGGAAGGTCAAGGACCCGGAGGTTCCCTTCGCCGCCAACGACCGACGCTGGACCGAGGCGTTCACGAAGCTCGACATGGCCCAGGCCCTGCGCGATGCCGGTTATGGATCGCTGGCCGAATCGGTCGGCGAGCCCCCGTCGGGAGGGGGCCTGCGCCGGCTGCTCGGCCGGGGCCGCGCTTCCCGGAACCCCGTCGTCTAACTTTGGCGCCGTGATCGCGCGGGTTCTGATCAAGCCGAAGGACGGGATCCTCGACCCGCAGGGGAAGGCGGTCGAGCGGGCCCTGCCGACGCTCGGGGTCGACTCGATCACCGACGTGCGGATCGGCCGGATGGTCGAGCTCCACTACGAGGACCGGACCGAGCTCGAGGGCCTCTGCGAGAAGCTTCTCGTCAACCCCCTGATCGAGGATTACGAGATCGAGGAAATGGGATGACCTTCGGGGTGTTGCGGTTTCCGGGGTCCTGCGACGAGGTCGACGCGCTGATCGCCTGCGAGCGCGTGGCCGACGCGCGGATCATCTGGCACGGCGACACCGACCTCGGCGACGTCGACGCGGTCGTCGTCCCCGGTGGGTTCTCCTACGGCGACTACCTGCGGGTCGGCTCGATCGCGCGGTTCGCGCCGGCGATGGAGAAGGTCATGGAGTTCGCCGCGGCGGGCGGTCCCGTGCTCGGGATCTGCAACGGCTTCCAGGTCCTCTGCGAGGCCGGGATGCTGCCCGGCGCGTTGCTGCCGAACGAGGGGCTCCGGTTCCTCTGCCGCCAGGTCGGCGTCGAGGTCGCCGACGCCGAGACTGCCTGGTCGAATGCCTGTCGCCCCGGCGACGTCCTCTCGATCCCGGTCAAGCACACCACCGGCCGCTGGTTCGCGCCACCCGAGATGCTGGCCGCCGTCGAGGACAACGGCCAGGTCGTCTTCCGCTACGCGGCCGGCCAGAACCCGAACGGCTCCCTGAACGACATCGCCGGCGTCCGCAACGAGCGCGGCAACGTCGTCGGCCTCATGCCCCACCCCGAGCACGCCGTCGACCCGCTGACCGGTTCGACGGACGGTCTGAGGCTCTTCGAGTCGGCGGCCCGAGCGCTCGCAACCGCCTGACCGGACGGTGGTCGCCGCCGGCGCATAGCTGCCATCCTTCCCGGCCCATGCGAGTCGGAATCTGCGCTTTCTGGTTCAACCGCGGGCAGGGCGTGGTCGCCCGCCAGCTCCGGACCGCGCTCGACGAGCTCGGCCACGAGACGTTCGTCCTCGGTCGGCCGACGAAGGAGAGCTTCCCGATGCCCCAGGACGCGCGCACCGACGACGTCTGGGCGCAGTCGGGGGTGACCCCGGCATCGGACTTCTTCATCCCCGCAGTGGAGCTCGTCGGCTGGGCGAGGGAGACCGGGATCGAGGCCTGTTTCTTCGACCAGAACTACGAGTTCGACGCGATCGCGTCGCTGCGCGGCGCCGGCGTGCGGACGATCGGCCGGTTCGTCTGGGAGCGGTTCAGCGACGAGCACGTCGAGCCGGCGAAGCGCGCTTACGACCTCGTCTACTCGCTGACCAGGGCCGAGCAGGAGCGCTACGGGGGGCTGGGGATCGAGACGCCCTACGTGCGCTACGGCATCCACCCCGAGTACTTCCAGGTCACCCCGAACCGGGACCACGAAGGGGTCATCTTCCACTACCACGCCGGGCTGCTCGGCAAGCGGAAGCCGTTTAAGGAAGTCATCAACGCCTTCTCGGAGACGCAGGAGCCGGAGCTGCGGCTGATCGTCAAGGCGCAGATCGAACGGCGCATGAAGTTCCTCGAGAAGGCCGTCAGGAAGGACCCGCGGATCGAGCTGGTCCTCGAGGACCTCCCCACCGACGTCCACCTGCAAATGTTCGCCGATGCCGATGTCTGCATGGCGCCGGCCCGCTGGGAGGGTCTCGGCCTCCACCTCTACGAGGCGATCGCGTTCGGCCAGCCGATCGTCTGCAACGACGACGCGCCGATGAACGAGCTCGTCACCGACGGCGTCAACGGCATCCTCGTCCCCTCCCATCCCGACGGCCTCGCCAACTCCGGGATTCCCGCAAAGACGGTCGACGTCGAAGGCCTCACCGACGCGATCTCCCGCCTCGCCGACCCGGCCCTCCGTGCCGAGCTCTCAGCCGGGGCGCTGAAGGTCCGCGAGGAGCGCAGCTGGGACCGCACGATCG
>DATAFA010000169.1:0-1757 GCA_036257785.1 Solirubrobacterales bacterium
GATGGGACGCCGTCGTACGAGATCGAGGACTTCCGGGCGATCACCGAGGCGATCCGGGCCGAGGTCGAGGACGTGATCATCAACTACTCGACCGGTGCGATCGGGGTCCCGATCGAGAAGCGGATCGCGTACCTGCGGGAGCTGCGTCCGGACGTGGCGGCTTTGAACATGAGCTCGATGAACTACGCGAAGTACTCGCGGCGGCGCAAGGACTTCGTTTTCAAGGCGGTCTTCGAGAACAGCTTCGACACGATCATCGAGTTCCTGACGGCGATGCGGCAGCTCGGCATCAAGCCTGAGCACGAGTGCTTCGACGCCGGCCACGTCGCCAACCTCGATCCGCTGCTCGACATGGGGCTGCTGGAGGAGCCGCTGCAGATCTCCCTCGTGATGGGGGTCAATGGCGGCATCCGGCCGAACGCCCGCAACGTCGCCCTGATGTCCGAGCAGATTCCGGGCGGCCCCGAAGGCCCCAACCAGTGGCAGGTGATTGGCATCTCACGCGACCAGTGGAAGCTGCTGGGTGCGTCCCTCGTCATGGGCGGCAACGTCCGGGCCGGGCTTGAAGACAACTTCTACCTGCCGAACGGCGAGATGGCGACCTCGAACGGCGAGCTGATCGCGAAGGCGCGGCAGATGGCCGAGGACGTCGGGAGGCGCGCCGCGACGGTCGCCGAGGCACGCGATCTGCTCGGCGTGCCGAGGCGAGAGGAGGCGCCGGCGTGAGCGACCGGCCGCTCTCCGACGTCAAGATCCTCGACCTCACGCGGCTCTTGCCCGGCGGCTTCTGCACCCTGCTGCTTGCCGATCTCGGCGCCGACGTGATCAAGGTCGAGGACACCGGCCAGGGCGACTACCTCCGCTGGGCGCCGCCGTACTACGGGTCCGAGGAGCAGACCCCGCTGGGAACCCGCTCCGCGATCTACTTGGCTCTGAACCGCAACAAGCGCTCGGTTCGCCTGGATCTGAAGCAGGAAGCAGGGAGGCAGGCGCTGCTCAAGTTGGCGGAATCCGCCGACGTCCTGGTCGAAAGCTTCCGCCCCGGGGTGCTCGACAAGCTCGGTGTCGGCTACGAGGTCTTGCGGCAGGCCAACTCAGCCCTTGTCTACTGCCCGATCACCGGCTACGGCCAGAGCGGGCCAAACCGCGACCGCGCCGGGCACGACGTGAACTACCTCGGGCTCAACGGCATTCTCGGCTTGACCGGGGAGGCCGACGGCCCCCCGATCCAGTCGGCGGCGCAGATCGCCGACCTGGGCGGAGGCGCGCTGATGGCGGCCGTCGGCATCCTCGCCGCGCTGCACGAGGCTCGCCGCAGCGGCGAAGGCCAGATCGTCGACATCTCGATGAGCGACGGATCGCTCGCCTGGCTGGCGATGGAGGCGGGGCGCTACTTCGGCTCCGGTGTGGTGCCGAAGCGCGGCGAGGTCTTGCTCTCCGGCGGGATCATCTGTTACCGGCCCTACGAGGCTTCGGACGGATGGGTGACCTGTGGGGCGCTCGAGCCGAAGTTCTGGGCGGCCTTCTGCCGCGGAGTCGGGCGCGAGGACCTGATCGAGCACCAGTTCGCCAAGCCCAGGTCCGAAGCCCACCGCGCGGTCGAGGAGATCTTCAAGACCAAGACCCGCGACGAGTGGCGGGCGTTCAACGACCAGCACGACGCGATGATCGAGCCGGTCCTCGACCTCGATGAGGCTCTCGAATCGAAGCTGGTCAGAGAGCGGGAGATGACCGTCACCTATGAGCAGCCCGAATTC
>DATAFA010000009.1:0-10545 GCA_036257785.1 Solirubrobacterales bacterium
GAGTCGACCGCGACCGCCGCCCGGTAGTGGACGTCCTTGATCTGCTCGGAGATGTCGACGATCAGGTCGTCGGGATCGACGGTCAGCGGCGATCGGTCCGCCATCCCCACGCACGGCGATGCGAGCGTGACCATCCGGCAGCTGACGTAGGAGTCGAGCGGGCTGATGATGATCCTGGTGCCGTGCTCGCGGGCCAGCTCGCGGATCCCCTCGGCCGGCGGCATCCCGTTGCTCGTGATCAGCGCCGCCGCGCCGAGCTCGATCGACTGGCGCTGGGCGTCGGCGCGGTTGCCGACGACGACGACGTCGCCGTCGGAGATCCGGCTGTCGCTGCGCGAGGCGTCGATCGAGTGCACCCAGACGCGGCCGGCGACGATCCCGTCCTCGCCTTCGATCAGCTCGCCGTCGAGGACGCCGACGATCGCCGAGACCGTCGTCGGAGCGTCGGCGAGGCTGTGGGTCTTGCCGGTCTCGCGGATGTAGCGATGGGCGAGCGAGCGCTCGGTCATCACCCCGATCAGCTGGCCGCTGTCGCCGGTGATCGGGACGATGTCGAGGTCGCCGGCGGCCATCGTCCGGCCGACCTCGCGAAGCGGCTCGCGATGGCCGGCGATCGGGAAGGACTCCTGCATGACGTCGCTGACCCGGAGCAGTACGTGGACCATCGGATCGGGGTTCGGGGCGCCGCTGCGCTCGAGCACCCACGCGGTCTGGGCGTTGACCTTGCCGAGCCGGACCGGCACGTACTCGCTCTCCGGATCGAGCTGCTGCTTCAGCTCGGCGTATGCGATCGCCGACGCGATCGAGTCGGTGTCGGGGTTGCGGTGCCCGGTGACGTAGATCCGGCGGCGGCGGGGATCGATGGTCTCCTCTGCGCTCACGACCAAAGATGATCGAGCATCGAGGCCGGAGGCGGGATCCGGTCGCCGCTCGTCGCGGCGTTCAGCCCGCCGTCCGCCCGGCGGCGACCCATTCGCCGAGCAGCGGATCGACGACCCTGTAGCCGGTCCTCGTCGACTCGTCGCGGTAGATCTCGCCGCCGTCGAGGAGGGCGTCGACCGCGGCCTTGGCGGAGCCGCCGCGGGAGCCGCCGTGGCGGCGACCGGCCGCGTAGATGCCCTCGCGGTTCTCGGCGACGGCGGTCAGCGCCCGCCGCTGGCCGGCGCTGAGCCCGGTCCAGATCGCTCGCAGCTCGTCCTGGACCTCGACCATCGCGCGGTCCGAGGCCGCGAGCCACTCCTCGTCGCCGGCGCGGGCGCCGGGGGCGGTCCGCTCCCAGAGCAGGTGGGCGAGCAGCATCGTCCGCTGCGGGTGGCCGCGAGCGAGGTCGAGCAGCGGCCCGAGCGGCTCGCCGATCTCGCGGTTGGTGACGCGGAAGCGGCCGTCGAGGTAGGTGGCGACGTCGGCGGGGTCGAGGGGGGAGAGGTCGAGCGCCCGCGCCTGCCCGTAGAGAGCGCGCCGCTTGTCGGCGAACAGGCTCCGCATCATCCCGAGCTGCGAGCCGGCGAAGACGTAGCTGGCGGCGTCGCCGTGGTGCTGGATCTCGCTGCGGATCACGGCGTCAGCCCGGTCGGAGGCCGTGAGGACGTCCTGGAACTCGTCGAAGACGACCAGGGTCCGGGTCCCGGTCCGCTCGAACATCCGCTTCGGGATCGCGAGCCGCTCGAGCAGCGGTGGCTCGGCGGCAGGGTCGAGTGCGAGCTCGACGTCGGCGCTGAGCGTGTCGTCGGCTCCGATCCTCAGGCTCGGCCGGAGCCGACGCCGGAAGCCGGCGAACCAGGCGGCAACCGAGCCCTGGAGCTGGGTCGCGTAGGCACGCTCGACCCGGGCGCTGACGTCGGCGAGCGTGAGGACGCCGAAGAAGTCGACGTAGACGACGTTCCATCCCTCCCTGGTGAGCGCCTCGCCGAGCCGGTTCAGCAGCGACGTCTTCCCGTAACGGCGCGGCGCGACGAGGCGGCTGTTGTTGCCGCTGATCGCCGTCTCGACCAGCCTCGCAGTCTCCGCGTCGCGGTCGATCAGCTCGTCCGCCGGCACCGGCTCGCTGTAGCGGAACGGGTTCATGGCTGTCGCCATACAATAGAGCAGCGCCGCTCTATTGGCTAGAGCAAAATGGCTCTACATACCCGAGCAGGCTCCCGGGCGAGACTCAGGCTCCGTAGAAGCCTGCGTTCCGCGCCGCAGGGGTTCGTGGGTCGTCGGGGGTGGATGGTCGCTCGTCGGCCCTGACCGCGCCGGCGGTTTCACTCCCCGCCGGCGGCAAAGCCACCTTTACGACGGCCCACTCCCCGGGCGCCACCTCCTTCGGCAACCAGGAATGAGTCGCACGGTCAGGATCCTCGCGCGCCCTTCGCTCGCACTCTCGCTGAGCCTCGTCGCGAAGCATGCGAGAGAGGGTACCGGCCGGGTGATCGCTGCATCCAAAGGGCGGCCCGCGCGATTTCCGCGGTCGCCTGCAAATTGGTGCCCGTATAGGGCAGTGATTTGCAGTTGAGACGGCGAGTCAGAGCTTCCGAGCCGCGGATCCCTTCTCGGCCTTACTCGCCCGACCGGCCCCGCCGGCCTCAGAGCCCGTAGGACTCCTTGAGCTCCGGGTCCTTCTCGGCGAGCATCTCGGCGAGGTTGACCATCACCTTGCACTGCTTCCAGGTGGCGTCGTCCTGCATCTTGCCGTCGATCATGTGGACGCCGCGGCCGTCGGGGATCGCCTCGATGACCTTCTTGGCGAACCTGACTTCGTCGGGGTCGGGGCTGAAGACCTGCTTCGCGATCCCGATCTGGACGGGGTGGAGGGTCCAGGCGCCGACGCAGCCGAGCAGGAACGCCGCCCGGAACTGCGCCTCGCAGCCGGCGACGTCCTTGATGTCGCCGTAGGGACCGTAGAACGGCAGGATCCCGGCCGAGGTGCAGGCATCGACCATGCGTGCGATCGAGTAGTGCCAGGGGTCCTGCTGAGCGGTCGCGCGAGGCGCCTCGGGGTCGCCGGGGTCGGGGTCGTTGATGACGAGGTAGCCGGGGTGGCCACCACCTACCCGGGTCGTCTTCATCCGCCGCGAAGCCGCGAGGTCGGCCGGGCCGAAGCTCATCCCCTGCATGCGCGGGCTGGCGGTCGCGATTTCCTCGACGTTGACGACGCCGAGCGACGTCTCGAGGAGCGCGTGGACGAGGATCGGCTGCTCGATCCCGGCCTTCGCCTCGAGCTGTGCGAGCAGGCGGTCGACGTAGTGGATGTCCCAGGCGCCCTCGACCTTCGGGATCATGATCACGTCGAGCTTGTCGCCGATCTCGGTCACGAGGGTCGTCAGGTCGTCGAGCACCCAGGGGCTCTCGAGCGCGTTGACGCGGGTCCACAGCTGGGTCTCCCCGAAGTCGACCCGGTTGGCGACCTCGACGAGGCCGGCGCGAGCCTCGAGCTTCTTGTCGACCGGGATGGCGTCCTCGAGGTTGCCGAGCACGATGTCGGCCTGCTTGGCCATGTCGGGGACCTTGGCCGCCATCTTCTCGTTCGAGGCGTCGAAGAAGTGGATCATCCGCGAGGGGGGGAACGGGACCTCGAGCACCGGCTCCGGCGCGCCGATCGCGAGGGGCTGGGCGAAGCTGCGTGGGTTTCTCAAATTCTGCTCCTGAGTTCTGACGATTCGGGGACCGGACGCTACCGCAGGCCCACGGCGCGGCTGCGTCCGGCGCGCGCTTAGACTGCAGCGCTCAACCGGCCCTGATCGGAGGGCCCCGACCAGGGAGTTACATGCGACTTCTCAGAATTCCGCTAATCGTCCTCGCCCTCGTCGGGCTGATCGCTCTCGCCGGTTGCGGCGGCGACGACAGCACCGACAGCAGCGACGGCAGCAGCTCGGGTGCCCTCACCAACGAGGAGTACGCGCAGCAGGCGCAGGCGATCCTGCTCGACTTCGGTACGAGCTTCCAGCAACTCGGTACGGAGATCTCGAACTCGAAGGACCCGCAGCAGTTCGGTGACCTCGTCGACCAGGCCGAGCAGGAGATCCAGGGTGCGATCGACGACTTCAGCGCCCTGCAGCCGCCGGCGGACGCCCAGGAGGGCCACGATCAGACGCTGTCGGCGCTCGAGAACTTCTCCTCGAAGCTGACCGACGTCAGCGACGCGGCCGACTCGGGCGACAAGCAGGCCCTGCAGGAGGCCGCGCAGGCCCTCCAGCAGGCCGGCCTGGACTTCCAGACCGAGCTGACGCAGGCAGCCCAGAAGCTGCAGGACGCGGGCATCGAGCTCGGCGGCAGCTCGACGGACTCGACCACCGGAGGCTGAGCCGGAGCGCGGCCGGCCGCGAGCCGAACGCCGTCGGAGGCTCCCCCGGACCGGTCCGGGGGAGCCTCTTCACTTTCTGCGCCAGGATCCGGGCGC
Organism: Solirubrobacterales bacterium; assembly: GCA_036257785.1. GTDB lineage: Bacteria > Actinomycetota > Thermoleophilia > Solirubrobacterales > 70-9 > RHKX01. The sequence goes on from DATAFA010000009.1 coordinate 4,379, forward strand.
CGGTATCCTTCGCCCGTCGCAGGCGACCGCGAGAACGCGCAAGCCCTCGGTGCCGCGACGAGGTCCGACGTTCGCCCCAGATCCCCGCAGGAGCCCTTCACGACATGGCCGTAGACGCCCCGACCTTCGAAGAGAAGACCGACATCCAGAAGGAGATCACCGCGATGGTGCACTCCTTCGTGGACAACGAGATCATCCCGGTCGCCGAGGAGTACGACCACGAGGACAAGTTCCCGGAGCCGATCGTCGAGCAGATGAAGGAGCTCGGCCTGTTCGGGGTCACGATCCCCGAGGAATACGGCGGGATGGGCCTCGATCTGACGACCTACACGATGATCGTCGAGGAGCTGTCGCGGGGCTGGATCTCGATCTCCGGCGTCGTCAACACGCACTTCATCGGCTCCTACCTGCTGATGAAGTTCGGCACCGACGAGCAGAAGGACTACTTCCTGCCGAAGATGGCGACCGGCGAGATCCGCGCCGCCTTCTCGCTGTCGGAGCCGGAGGTCGGCTCCGATGTCCAGGGCATCAAGGCGACGGCCAGAAAGGACGATTCGACCGGCGACTGGATCCTCGACGGCCAGAAGATGTGGGTCACCAACGGGCTTCGTTCCTCCGTCGTCTTCACGCTGATGAAGAACGACCCCAAGGCCGACCCGCCGCACACCGGGATGACCTGCTTCATCACCGAGAAGGCGCCCGGCGAGCACCAGAACAGCGGCGACTTCGCCGGCCTCGAGGTCCCGCCGCAGATCAAGAAGATGGGCTACAAGGGCGTCGAGTCGACCGAGCTCGTCTACAACGGCTACCGCTGCCCGCCCGACCGGATCCTCGGCGGCGAGGAGCAGGGCCTGGGCAAGGGCTTCTCGCAGATGATGGACGCGCTCGAGGTCGGCCGGGTCAACGTCGCCGCCCGTGGCGTCGGCATCGCTCAGCGCGCCCTCGAGCTGGCTCTCCGCTACAGCCAGGAGCGCAAGACCTTCGGCAAGCCGATCGCCCAGCACCAGGCGATCCTCTTCAAGCTCGCCGACATGGCGACGAAGATCGAGGCGGCCCGCCTCGTGACGATGAAGGCGGCCCGGATGAAGGACGCCGGCCAGCGCTCCGACCTCGAGGCCGGGATGGCGAAGCTGATCGCGTCGGAGACCGGCAAGGAGTGCGTCGAGCAGTCCTTCCGGATCCACGGCGGCTACGGCTATTCGAAGGAATACGAGATCGAGCGCCTCTACCGCGACGCGCCGCTGCTGCTGATCGGCGAGGGGACCTCGGAGATTCAGCGGATGGTCATCGGCAAGAAGCTGCTCCAGCGCAACAAGATATGAGCACGACGTCCACGGTTCCGCATCCGCTCACGGCTGGGCTCTGAGATGTCGTCGATCACCCAGGACCTGATCGAGATCGCCTACAAGCGACTGCTCGAGCAACTGCCGGCGCTGACGAAGCTGAAGCTCGTCGCCCGCCTCGAGCTTCGTGGCCGCGGCGACGTCCAGGTCTTCCGGGTCAGCGCGCCCGGGCCCGAGATCACCAAGGAGGAGCCCGAGGACTCGCGGATCGAGATCTCGCTGCCCCGGGCTGACTTCAACGACCTCGCCGATGCCGACCTCTCGCACTGGCAGACCGCCTACGAGCACGGCGTCGTCAAGATCGGCGGCGACCCGGCGGTGATCCGGCTGCTCGGCGGCGTCGTCGCCAAGCACGAGGCGCGCGGCAAGCTCAAGCGCGTCCGCTGAGCGCCTCGCGCCCAGACCTTTCCGAAGCCCCGACAGACAACGCAACGAGGAGCAGATGAACGACAACGAGAGTCACGAGTTGATCACCGACCAGGCCGGCCGCGAGGCCTCGGGCGCCCACGCCTACGGGCGCTACCTGGAGGAGTTCGAGGTCGGCGCCGTCTACAAGCACTGGCCCGCGAAGACCGTCACCGAGTCGGACGACCATCTCTTCTGCCTGATCACGATGAACCACCATCCGCTGCACCTCAACGACGTCTACGCCGCCGAGTCGCAGCAGGGCAGGAACGTGGTCGTCGGCCCGCTCGTCTACTCGCTGGCGCTCGGCATGTCGGTGAGCGACGTCTCCGGCAAGGCGATCGCGAACCTGGCGACCGAGGACCTCAGCCACCCGAACCCCGTCTTCCACGGCGACACGCTCTACTGCGAGTCGGAGGTCCTCGAGGTCAGGCCCTCGCAGTCGAAGCCCGACCGCGGCATCGTCAAGGTCCAGACGCGGGTCTACAAGCAGGACAACACGCTGGTTGCCGAGTTCAAGCGGACCGTGCTCATCCCCCGCAAGAACCCCGGCGAGTAGCCGGGAGCTTCGCCTCCGGTGGCCGATCCCTACGCGACCGGGCGCCCCGACCTGAGCGGCCGTCCCGAGGGGACGCCGCCCTGGTCGGACGCCGTGACCGATCGTGGTGGATCGCTGATCGGGCCCGGCGGCGAGCTCGACGCCGGATCCGGCTTCGCGGTCGTCCCCTGCCGGGGGATCGGCACCCTGGCTCCGGTCGCGAAGGTCGAGCCGCCGCTGGCCGTCCTGCTCTGGCTCGAGCACGGTGCATCCCCGCGCGAGGGCGGCCCGGCGAACGCCCTGCTCGCCGCCCTGGCCGCATTCGAGCGGCCGGTCCTCACGATCAAGCAGGGGCTGGTCGGCGGCCCTCCCGACCGGCCCGGCTGCGCCGAGGTCGCCGCGGAGCTGATCGTCGCGGTCCTCGATGCCCTCGACGACATCGCCTGGGAGCGCGATCCCGACTTCGGCTACGCGGTCCCGGGCACGGTTCCGGGGCTGTCGGAGCCCGACGCGCGAATCCTCGAGCCGCGGCTGCTCTACACCGACAACGATCGCGTCTACGAGCATGCGGGCCTGGTCGCCGACAAGCAGCGGGAGCGCCACGCGATCGCGACGGCGGTGTCCGGACTCGATCCCCGCGTCGCGGCTGCCTCCGGCTGGCCGCCGGTCCCGACCGGCGGCGAGTGGGGGAGTTGAACGGTGGGTGAGGTCGAGCGGAGCAGCGATCTCGCCGTCGCGGCGGACACGCTCTGGGAGGAGGTCGGGACGCTCGCCGGGGTCAACCGGGAGCTTGCTCCCTGGCTGCGGATGACCGCTCCGCCCGGCCTCAGCGACGCAACGATCGCGGAGCTGACGCCGGGCCGGCCCGCCGGCCGGTCCTGGCTTCTCCTCGGCGGCCTGGTTCCGGTCGACTACGACGACCTCTGCATCGAGTCGGTCGGGGAGCGCAGCTTCCGCGAGCGGTCGCGGATGCTGACGATGGATCCGTGGCTGCACGAGCGGACGATCGATGCGCTCGGCGCCGGGTCGTGCCGGATCACCGACCGCGTCGGGTTCAGCCTGCGGCCTGCGCTGGCGTGGATCCCCGGAATCGACCGGCTCGCGGTGATGATCGTCGGCGCCCTCTTCCGGCACCGGCACCGGCGGCTTGCGAAGCTGTACGACCAACCGAGCCAGCGATCAGGAGAGACGAACGAATGAGCGAGACCCCCGAGACCCTCGACGCACTGATCCGCGTTCCCGCGCCCTCCGGCTACGAGACCCCGGCGGCCGAGGTGTGGCGCGAGGCCGCGTCGTTCGGAGACGTGGCCGCCGACGTGCTCGGCTCCTCGACGGTCTCGATCGGCGTCGCCGACGACAAGCCGACGGTCGCGGTCGTCGGCCACATCGACGAGATCGGGCTGTTCGTCAGCCACATCGACGACGAGGGCTTTCTCTGGTTCGGCCCGATCGGCGGCTGGGATCCGCAGAACCTCGTCGGCCAGCGGGTGATCGTCCGCGGCCGCGATGGCGAGGTTTCCGGCGTCATCGGCAAGAAGCCGATCCACCTGCTCGAGCCCGACGATCGCAAGAAGCCTGCCGAGATCAAGGCGATGCACATCGACATCGGCGCCACCGACAAGGACGACGCGATGAAGCTGGTCAGCGTCGGCGATCCGGCCGTCCTCGACGCCGAGCCGCTGAACCTCCCGAACGGCCGCCTCGTCTCGCGCTCGCTCGACAACCGGCTCGGCTCCTACGTCGCGCTCGAGGTCGCGCGGCGGATCGACGCCGGAGACGAGGAGCTGAGCGTCGGCGTCGTCGGCTGTGCCGTCTCGCAAGAGGAGATCGGCCTGTTCGGCTCGGCGACGACGTCCTTCTCGCTCTCGCCGGACGTCGGGATCGCCGTCGACGTCACCCATGCCACGGACGCCCCGGGGATCTCGAAGCAGGAGAACGGCGACCACGCGCTCGGCTCCGGGCCCGTGATCGGCCGCGGCTCGACGCTGAACCACATCGTCGCCGACCTGCTCCGCGACACGGCGGAGGCCGAGGGCATCGCCTACACGCTCGAGGCCTCGGGCCGCTACACCGGCACCGACGCCGATTCGATCCAGATCTCGAAGGGCGGCATCGCCGCCGGCCTCGTCTCGATCCCGCTCCGCTACATGCATTCGTCGGTCGAGATGGTCGACCTCGCCGACGTCGAGGGCGCGATCGAGCTTCTGGTCGCCTTCATCCGCCGCCTCGACCCGAAGCAGTCGTTCCTGCGGTAGATGGTTGCGGTGTCGTTGGGCGTGGGCTGGCGCCGGGGCGGGGACCGCCGGCGGAAGTGGATTTGGGCTGATGAGGGAAGGGTGGAGCCCATTCGTCGGGTCGCCGACGTCGAGTGGTCGATTACTGCGTCATATACGCAGGAATGGACCACTCGATGAATGTCAGTAGCACCGTGCGGCTCGGCGGAGCGCACGCGAAGCCGAGTCCCCGGCTGGGCCCAACACACATGTCATCCCGTCCAGTAGCTGCGCGCCACCCGGCGGAAGCGGACGGGCGAAGCCCGGAGCATTCCGCCGGAGTTATCCAAAACACACATGTAATCCCGTCCCCTACCACCGCGCCACCCGGCGGAAGCGGACGAGCGAAGCCGGAGCCCTCGGCTGGGCCCAACACATGTAATCCCGTCCCCTACCACCGCGCCGCCCGACCGAAGCGGACGGCGAAGCCGGAGCGCTCGGCTGGGCTCAACACACATGTCCTCCCGTCCAGTAGCACCGCGCCGACCGGCGGAAGCGGACGGCGAAGCCGGAGCCCTCGGCTGGGCCCAACACACATGTCATCCCGTCCCGCAGCACCGCGCCGCCCGACCGAAGCGGACGGCGAAGCCGGAGCATTCGGTCGGCGTTATCTCAGTGCGCCTCGTCAGCCGCGTGCGCCGGCGGGCGCGACTCCTCGGCCAGTGAGGTGATCTCGAGCGGGCCGCGGGCGGCTTCCTCGAGGACCTCGGTCGCCTCGTTCGGGGAACGGGCGTAGAGCTCGACGAGGAGGTGGATGACGATCCGCTCCTCGTCGTGCTTGTGGAAGCGGACGTGGGTGAAGAACTCGCGGGTGCCGGCGTCGCCGAAGGCGCCGTAGGTGAGGCTGTCGGTGGCCTCGGGGCCCGAGCAGACCTCGACGAGGTCCTGATCGACTGTCACCGTGCAGGAGGCAACCCAGGGGGTGCCGGCGACGAGCCGCTCCCAGCGATCCTCGATCGGCACGACCTTGCCCTCCTCGACGGCGAGGTGGGGCTGGTCGTGCATGCAGTCGAGGCACTGGACGACCGATTCCTGGACCTCGTCGATCCGCTCGGCCGGCTCGCCGGTCTCGGGATCGATCCGGAGGATCGCGTCGTAGTGGACCTGCGCCTCGAGGCGCTGCGACCAGCAGCGGTAACAGCGCAGCCAGGCGCTGCGGTCGGTGTTGAGCTCTTCGGCCATGCCTGCACCTCCAATTGTGGCGGTTCGGGCAAGCGGGCGCGATCGCTGGAGGTGGTTGTCAGGAGAGTTGCGGCAGCGAGGCCGCGGCGCGCTCGGCGACGAGCTCGGCGATGTCGACCATGATCCGGTTGAGGTCGAAGTCCTTGGGGGTGTAGACGCGGGCGATGCCGGCCTCCGCCAGCTTGACGGCGTCGACCGGCGGGATGATCCCGCCGACGACGACCGGCGCGTCGACGCCCGCCTCCCGGATCAGCTCGACCACGCGGGGAACGAGCACGCGGTGGGAACCGGAGAGGATCGAGAGGCCGATCACGTCGACGTCCTCCTGCACGGCCGAGGCGGCGATCTCCTCGGGGGTGAGACGGATCCCCTGGTAGATGACCTCCATGCCGACGTCGCGGGCACGGACGGCGATCTGCTCGGCGC
>DATAFA010000026.1:0-9864 GCA_036257785.1 Solirubrobacterales bacterium
GATGGCAGACAACCGCCGGTGCGGCTGCCGCCGACGGGGGCGCCGGGGCCGTGTCAGGGCCTGCTTCGGCCGAGCGGGCTTCCACCGGTTCAGCGTAGCGAAGCGCTCACCCGGGCCCGCGGGGCTGCGGCCGACCCGCGATCCCGCACCCGGAGCGGCCGGAACCGGTTCTTGCGCTTGACGGGGCAGTAGCCTTTACGCCCCGCGGTGACCCGACCCCCTGCTTCGATCCGGGTCCGCCTCGATCACGTGACCCAGAATTCAAGCTCGGTAGCCAAGCGGAGAAGGTTGCTGTTGATCCCGCTTGGGATCGCATGCGCCGCCGCCTTCATCGCCGGCGCCGCCGTCGCGGGCGATTCCGCCGAACGCGACGCCGTGGACCGATTCGCGCAGGCATGGCAGGACGGCGACTACGGCGCGATGTACGACGAGCTCAACGCCGAGTCGCAGGCCAAGTACTCCCGCGACGACCTCGAGGCCGCCTACGGCGACGCCGCCGCGACCGCGACGGCCACCGCGACGACCGTCGGCGACCTCAGCGGCCCCGAGGACCGCGACGGCAGGGACGTCGTGACCGTCCCCGTCACCGTCCAGACGTCCGCGTTCGGCGAGGTCAACGGCGATGTCGCCGTCCCCGTCGCCGATGGTGGCGTCGGCTGGGAGCCCAGCCTCGTCTTCCCCGGTCTCGCCGCGGGCGACAAGCTCGTCGCCGCCACGAAGTTCGGCAAGCGGGGGGCGATCCTCGCGGCCGACGGCAGCGTGCTGGCCGAGGGCCCGGCCTCGGCGCGGGTCACCAACGGCAGCGGCGGCATCGTCACCGGCGAGACCGGCCAGCCCGGCAACAAGCTGGCCAAGCGGCTCACCGAGCTCGGCTACCCGGAGGGCGTCGACACCGGCACGAGCGGCCTCGAGCTCGCGTTCAACGACACCCTCGCCGGGGCACCGGGCGGCAAGCTGCTCGCCGTCGGCGACGGCGGCAAGGCCGTCCTCGCCAAGCGCTCGCCGACCCCGGGCAAGCCTCTGAAGACGACGATCGACGCAAAGCTTCAGGACGCGACCGCGGCGGCGCTCGGGTCGACGTTCGGCGGCGCCGCCGTCCTCGACGCCAAGAACGGCAACGTCCTGGCGCTGGCCGGCCTCGCCTTCTCCGCACCCCAGCCTCCCGGATCGACCTTCAAGGTGATCACCGCCAGCGCGGCGCTCGAGGACGGCGTGACGTCGCTCGACGAGCAGTTCCCGGTCGAGACCAGCACCGTCGCCGGCGGCCGCGAGATCGCCAACGCCTACGACGAGTCCTGCGGCGGCAGCCTGGTCGCGAGCTTCGCGCACTCCTGCAACACCGTCTTCGCGCCGCTCGGCGTCCGGGTCGGCGGCGACAAGCTGGTCGAGGAAGCCGAGCAGTACGGGTTCAACTCCCCGCCGACGATCTACAACCCGCGCTCGCTGGCGCTGACCCAGCCCCCGCAGAGCACGATCCCGAACCCGCTCACCGACGACGTCGACGTCGCGGTCAGCGCGATCGGACAGGGCGAGGTGCTCGCGACCCCACTCGAGATGGCCTCGATCTCGCAGACGGTCGCCAACGAGGGCGTCCGCTCGCCGACGGCGATGGTGAAGGGCCCGGAGATGGCGGGCGACTATCCGGACGTCGAGGTGATGAAGCCCGAGATCTCCGACCAGGTCAAGAAGATGATGATCGAGGTCGTCGCCTCGGGCACCGGATCGTCGGCGGCGCTCCCGGACGCCACCGTCGCCGGCAAGACCGGCACGGCCGAGCTCGGAACCACGACCAACTCCGGTCCCGTCGCCCCCGGTGAGGAGCCCGAGCAGGACGTCGATGCCTGGTTCACGGCGTTCGCGCCGGCCGACGATCCGAAGCTGGCGGTCGCCGTGATGGTCGTCAACGCTCCGGCAGACGGCGGCACGGTCGCGGCGCCGATCGCCCGGCAGATCCTCGAAGCCGGGCTCTGAGTCACCCCTCAGGATCGCGTCGGAAATCCGAACGCTGAGCCCGTGATCACCACGATCCCGCCGATCAGCGCGACGAACCCGCCGACGGAGTCGGCGGCCAGCGACAGCAGCGCCCCGAGGACGGAGAGGATCATGCCGACCGCCAGCATCGACCACCACCCGTTGCCCTCGCGCCGACCAGCCGGGGCGGTCAGGACGGTCCCGAGGACGATCGCCCCGAGCCCGATCACGTCCGCGGCCGTGCCGAGGACACCGAGGAGGATGACGACTGCCCCCGCGCCCGCGATCAGCAGCGCGACCTGGATCAGCTTCCGGCTCACGATCGGCGGTCCGAGCCGTTCCCGCCCCTGGGCCTAGAGGTCGAGGACGATCTCGCCGACCCCATCCGGACCGGGAACGTGAAGGACCAGCGGGCGGTTCTCGTTCGCCGCCTCGTCGATCGCGAAGAGGACGAGCGAGCCCTCGATCGGCCCGTTCCGCGCCGCCGTCTCGGGACCGGGAACGGTCTCGTCGGGCAGAATCGGCGTGCCCGGCCTGAGTGCCCAATCGTTGTCGAGCGGGACCTGGTCGTAGACCCGGCCGCGGGTGTCGACGATCTTGAAGGGATCGGGCACGACCGCCGCCTCGTCGCCGTTGTTGCTGATCTGCATGAAGACACCGAGGTACTCCTGGCCGGGACGGAGCCGCGGGGCGCCCTCGAGGTAGGACGCGTCCTCGGACGAGAAGCGGTTCAGCTCGCGGGTGATCTGGATGCTGTACTCGACGTCGCCGAGCTCGAGGGGCTCGCCCTCCTTGGCTTCGGCAGTCGGCTCGTCGCCGCAACCGGAGCTCGCGGCGGCGAACCCGACGAGGGCGAGGACGAGCAGCGGGATGATCAGCAGTCGGCGGCGCATCGGCGGCGGAAGTCTATCGGCGCAAGCTCAGAGCCGACTCGCCCCGGCGACGTGCAGACGCTCGATTCGGGCATCCGCTTCGACGAGATCGCGGAGCCGTGTCAGCGCCCGCCGCCACTGGCGGCGATGCCAGCCAGCAGGCATCAGCCGGTCCCTGACCTTGTCGAGATGATGCTCCGGATCGGTCCAGAAGCTGACTCGGACCGCGCTCATTCCGCCACCCGCTTCGGTGAGCTCCCAGGCAGTGCCGACCGGCATCCGGTCGATCCGGGCTCCGCGGCCGGATTCGACGATCAGGTGCGGCGCCTCGATGTCGGCGAGGACCGTCTCCATCCAGAAGCGGAAGAACGGCGCCTCGAGCTCGAACCGGGCCGCGGCGCCGATGCCGACGGGATCGATCCGCTGGAGGCGGAAGGAGTGCTGGAAGTGGTCGCAGAACGCCGGCCGGTTCGAGAGGTCGGCAAGGACCTCGAACACCCGCTCGCGAGGTGCGTCGATCGTGATCTCGGCGCTGACTGGGCCCATCGGAGCGAGTCTATCCGCGCCGCGAGCGCCCGGACCGCCGGGATCCGGCACCCGGCGCCCGCATCCGTCGAAGCCGCGCGTCTATAGTCGCGGCGGTGCCGGCCAAGCTCGACCGCGGGAGATGACACGCCGATGGCGGTGACGATCGCGGTGCTCTCGCAGAAGGGCGGCACCGGGAAGACGACGACCGTGCGGTCGCTCGCCGACGTCCTCTCGCGGACCGGCCTCGACGTGCTCGCGATCGACGCCGACCCGCAGGGGAACCTCTCCGACTACTTCGACGTCGACCCCGCGGCCGAGCCGACGATGGCGGAAGTGCTCGCCGGACAGGCGAAGGCGACCGACGCCGTGCACGGCCAGGTGATTCCCGCCAACCTCGGCCTCGCCGAGTCCGAGCTCGTCCTCGCCGGCAAGATCGGCCGCGAGGTGACGATGCGCAACGCCCTCCGCGAGCTCAAGCGCCGCCACGACGTCATCCTCATCGACTGCCCACCGACCCTCGGGCTGCTGACCGTCAACGCGCTCGTCGCCTCGACCCACGCCCTGCTGTCGACCCAGGCCCAGCATTTCTCGCTGCAGGGGGTCGAGCAGGCGATGGAGATCTTCGACCTCGCCCGCGATTCCCTCAACCCCGAGCTCGAGCTGCTCGGGGTGCTCCTGAACATCGCCAACATGCGGACCAGGCATGCGCGGCAGACGCTCGAGGCGCTCGAGGAGCGCTTCCCGGACAAGGTCTTCAACACCGTGATCCGCCAGTCGATCGCCTACGCGGAATCGGCGGAGCGGGCCCGCCCGATCCTCGAGTACCGCCCGGAGCGCGGTGCCGACTACATCGCGCTGGCCGAGGAGGTGCTGACGCGGCTCGGCATGGACGACCGCGCCCGCCGCCTCGAGCAGATCCGCCAGGCGACGCTCCCCGCTCACCTACTTGCACAAAGCTGAGGACTTCCCGTCAAGTAGCACCCAACGGCCCGAGGGAAGCGGACGCGAAGCGGAGCATTCCCTCGGAGTTATCTCTACCCGGCCGTCTCGGCGGAGCGCATGCCGCCTACCGCCCAGATCCCGAACAGGAGCACGAGACCGCCGCCGCAGAGGAACGCGAGCAGGAGGCCGTCGTAGGAGCCGGCGATCAGGTTCCGCGATGCCTCGACGAACGGGGTGATCGGGTTGACCGAGGCGACGTTCTTGACCCACGAGGACAGAAGGTCCTGGGGGACATAGACGGGCGTCAGGAACAGGATCAGGAAGACTGGGGTCTGCATCAGGGGGCCGGCCTGGATCGAGCGGAAGCGGAGCGCGATCCCCGCCGCCCACATCGCGATCCCGAAGTTGATCACGAGCGCCAGCCCGAGCAGGGCGAGCAGCTCGCTCGCGTTGCTCGACAGGTCCATCCCGACGAGCAGCGCCAGGGCGAAGAGCAACGCGTCGACCATCAGCGCCCGCACCAGTCCCGAGATCGCGTAGCCGCCGAGGATCCCGAGCCGGTTCGGCGCCGCCAGCATCAGCCGCTGCCCGAAGCCGCTCTCGAAGTCGCGAGCGATCCCGAAGCCGGTGAAGACGCCGCCGAAGGCCGACGCCTGCATCAGCACGAAGCCGAACTCGAAGGCCGTGTAGCCGTTCGGGTAGTCGAAGCCGGGCGACTGGTCGATCCCCGACAACCCGCCGGCGAACGCGCCGAAGAAGAACAGCGGGAAGATCATCGACGGCACCAGCAGGGCCGGGTTGGTGACGAAGTTGTGGATGCTCCGCCAGGCGACCGCGCGGGCGACGCCCGTGAACCGGGATGCGGCGCCGGCGCTCACGTCCGCACCAGCGTCGTCCGCAGGCTCACCGCGGCAAGGCTGAGGAAGACCGCGATCAGGACAGCGGAGATGCCGAACGCGAGCGCCAGGGCCTCACCGTCGATACCGGTCACGTAGAAGCTGCGGATCCCCTCGATCAGGTAGGAGAGCGGGTTGATCGTCGCGACGAGGCGAAACCAGTCCTGCTCGATCAGGTTGCGCGGCATCGCCATCGAGGAGAAGAACAGGAACACGAAGAAGACCGGGAACATGCTCTGCATCGCCTCGCTGCTGCCGACCCGCAGCGCCGTGAAGGTGCCGATGCAGCTGAACGCGAAGCAGATCGTCAGCGAGAGCGCGAACAGCAGCGGCACGCCGATCAGGCCGGCCTCGAAGTCGGCTCCGACGACGAAGCCGACCGCGATGTAGAAGACGGTCTGGACGACGGCGACCGCCATCGCGCCGCCGAGCATCCCCGAGAGCAGCGAGGGGCCACCGAGCGGCGTCATCGCCATCCGGTTCAGGAACCCGGTCTCGATGTCGGTCGCCAGGTCGGTGCCGGTGTTGAGCAGCGAGAACGTGGCGCCCTGGATGAACGGGATCGCGAGCGCGAAGCTGACGTAGGAGTCGGTCGGGAAGCCGGGGATGTCGGTGGCGGCGTCGAGGCCGGCCGAATTCACCGCCAGCAGGAACAGCGGGAAGATGATCGCCGGGACGAACGCCGCCGGCTGCCGGATCGAGCGCAGGAACGAGCGCCGGGCGACCTCGTAGACGCTGTCGAGCTGCCCGCTCACGCCACCCCCGCGGGCACGGCCTCGTGCTCCTCCGAAGCCGGCTCGCCGGAGCCCTCCAGCTTGCGGCCGGTCTTGTCGAGGAAGACGTCGTCGAGGGTCGGCTCGTGGAGCTGGAGATCGGCGACCGCGAGCCCCTCGGAGTCGAGCGCGCGGACGATCGCGACCAGGCCGCCGGAGCCGGGCACGAGCCGGACCCACGCCTTACCGCCGCCGTTGCCGTCCGCGGACGCAGCACCGAAGCGGCTGAGCACGGCGACGAGGCGGTCGCGGTCGGCGGGATCGGCGGCGGTCGCGGCGACGCTGGGCTCGCCGATCTCCGCCTTCAGCGACGTGGGAGTGCCCTCGGCGACGATGATGCCGCGGTCGATGATTCCGACCCGGTCGGCGAGGCGATCAGCCTCCTCGAGGTACTGGGTGGTCAGGAAGACGGTCATGCCCTCGTCGTCTGCGAGCCGTTCGACCTCCTGCCAGAGCGAGCTGCGGCTCTGCGGGTCGAGCCCCGTGGTCGGCTCGTCGAGGAAGAGGATCTGCGGGCCGTGGACGAGCGCGAGGGCGAGGTCGAGGCGCCGCTTCATCCCGCCCGAGTAACCCCCGACCTTGCGATCGGCTGCGTCGGCGAGGCCGACCCGCTCGATCAGCTCGTCCCCACGGGAACGGCGTTCCGGCTTCGGGACGCCCTGCAGTGCCGTCTGCAGCCGCATGTGCTCACGGGCCGTCAGATGGGCATCGAGGGCCGCCTCCTGAAGCGCGGCGCCGATCACCGAGCGCACCCTGCCGCCCTCGGTGGCGATGTCGAAGCCACCGACGCGCGCGATGCCGCCGGTCGGCGGCAGCAGCGTCGTCAGCATCAGCACCGTCGTCGACTTGCCGGCGCCGTTCGGCCCGAGGAAGCCGTAGATCTCGCCCGGCTCGACTTGGAGGTCGATGCCGTCGACCGCGAGCGGCCCCTTCTTGAACTGCTGTGTCAGGCCCTCGACCTCGATGGCCCGTTCCGATCCCTGAATCATGCCGGGCACCGTAGCACATCTACTTGTTGCAATACGACTATTTATGTATTGCAAATATCGTGCTCTAACCATAGAATAAACGACGAGATGGACGACCGGACCGAGCCACGCAAGGAGGATGCCGCTGCGGCGGCATGGCGCTCGGTGATGGCGCTGGTCGGATGGGGGTCGGGACGCGCACCGCGCATTCCCACCGTCGCCCACCGCTTCGGCCTGTCCCCCAAGCAGCTCGTCCTGATCTGGCGGCTCCCCCCCGGCAAGACGATGTCGATGCGCGAGATGGGCGACCGCCTCTCATGCGACGCGTCGTTCATGACCGGGATGGTCGACCGGCTCGAGGAGGAGGGGCTGCTCGAGCGGCTCCGCGACCCCGACGACCGCCGGGTGACGCTGATCACCCTGACCGAGAAGGGGGTCGGCTTCCGCGAGCAGGCACTCGCGGCGCTCCACGAGCCGCCGCCGGAGTTCGAAGCCCTCTCGGCCGCGGAGCTCGAGCAGCTCGCGGCGCTGCTCGCCAAGGCCACGGCCTAGGAACCGGGCCTAGACGATCTCGACCCGGGCGCCTCGCGGGGAGAACTGCGCGCGGCGGACGACGGCCCAGTCGCCGGCGAACTCGCCGAGCTGATCGAGGAGCGCCTTGCCCGACTGCCAGAACGCCCAGACGAGGACCGTCGGCCCGGCACCGGAGATCGTCGCGCCGATCGCGCCGAACTCGGCCGCTCGCTCGACCAGCTCCATCGAACGCGGGTAGAGCGCGGCACGATGCGGCTGGTGGACGCGGTCGGCGAGGCCGGCGCCGATCAGGTCGAGATCGGAGCGCTCGATGCCGAGGACGAGCTGGGCGGCGGCGGCGACGTTGTGGGTGACGTCGGCTAGCGGCAGCTCGGCGGGCAGCGCGGCCCGGGCGGCAGCGGTCGAGACCTCCTCGTGGGGGATGACGAGGATCCCCTCGACGCCTTCGGGCGGGGTCAGGCGCACCGGCGCCGGCTGCGGTCTCCCGGCCTCCGCCGGCGGGCACAGCGTGACGCCGCCGTAGAGCGCGGCGGCGACGTTGTCGGGGTGGCCCTCGATGGCGGTCGCCCGCGCGAGGATGTCCTCGCGGTCGTTGGCGAGCTCGAACATGTGGTCGGCGGCCAGCAATCCGGCGAGGATCGCCGCGGCACTCGAGCCGAGGCCGCGCGCCAACGGGATCTCGCTGCGGGCCCGGAAGGAGATGCCGTCGGCCGGATGGAGGCTCTCGAAGGCCCTGACGATCAGGTTGCTGCGATCGCTGGGCGCCTCGAATCCCTCCGAGACGATCCCGAACTCACCCGTCTCGGCAACCTCGAGCTCGAGCTCGAATGCGAGTGCGGCGCCGAGGACGTCGTAGCCCGGGCCGAGGTTGGCCGCCGACGCCGGCACCCGGACGATCCGGCTCCGCGCGCTCACCGGCCGGCCCTCACCAGTCGCCCGACGCCAGGCGCGCGGCGTCGCCGGCGATCCCGCGAGCGAGGACGCCGCCATCGGGCACCGACGCTCCGGGCAGTAGCAGCGCCTCCTTGACCTGGGCTCCCGCCCCGATCGAAGCGCCCGCCCCGATCAGCAGCGGCCCGGTCAGCGACGCGCCGGCGCCGACCGTGCAGTCGGGCCCGAACAGGACCTTGCCGGTGACGTCGACGTCGGCGGCGACGCCGCCGCCGGCGGGCGCCTCGCCGTCGCCGAGCTCGCCGGCCAGGCGCGGGAGCTCGACGGCTCCCTCGACCGCGTCGAAGTTCCCCTGCAGGTACTCGGGGAGGGTGCCGACGTCGTTCCAGTAGGACTCGATCTCGTGGACGTGGAAGGGGACGTCGCCGGCGAGCAGCGCCGGGAACACGTCGTTGGCGAAATCGACCGGATCGGGCAGCTCGTCGTGGGGGAAGTAGTCGAAGACCTCGGGGCTGAAGGCGTAGATCATGCAGTTGCAGAGATCCGACAGCGCCTCCGCCGGGTCGGGCTTCTCCTGGAACCCCTGGACCCGGCCGTCGGAGCCGGTGACGACGACGCCGTACTCGCTGACGTCGCTGACCTTCTTGACGCCCAGCGTCGCGACGCCGTCGTTGGCGCGATGGGAGGCCAGCAGCGCCGTCAGGTCGGCATCGGTCAGGGCGTCGCCCGCGAGCACGAGGAAGTCCTCCCCCGGGGCGGTCAGGAAGTCGGCGACGTTGCGCACGCCGCCCGCGGTCCCGAGCAGCACCTCCTCGTGGCGATAGGTCACCTCGACGCCGAAGTCGGCGCCGTCGCCGAGCCGGCCCTGGACCTGATCGGGGAACCAGTGCAGGTTCGCGATCACCTCGTCGGCGCCGTGCGCCGCGAGCAGCCTGACGAGCTGCTCGACGATCGCGACGTTCCCGACCGGCACCACCGGCTTCGGGATCGCGTGGGTGATCGGCCGCAGACGCGTGCCGAGCCCCGCTGCCATGACCATCGCCCTCATGGCCGGCCCAGGCGGTCCTTGAGGTCCTCGATGACGTCGACCGGGGTCGGATCGACACCTTCGCGGGCGGCGAGCTCGAGCGAGATCAGGTCGCCGAGCATCACCGCCCAGAGCAGGCGCTCGGTCCGGGTCTCGCCCTCGGTCTCGATCCGGACCACGTCCTGGGCACGGTCGGCGATCAGCTCGGCGGTCAGCTCGACGCGCCGGCGCTCCCGTGGGTGCTGGTCCTGGTCCTCGAGGAACACGGCGCTGAAGGCGCCGGCCTCTCCCCCCGCCCAGCCGACGATCTCGTTGTGGTCGAGCTCGGGGAACGTGTGCTCGAATGCGGGCAGCTCGGCGTTCTCGTTGACCTGGCACTTCCAGCGGTAGGCCACCGGAGCGGTCAACCCGCACCCGTAGAGCACCGGCACCGAGCCGTGGATGCGGCCGGCGATCTCCTCG
>DATAFA010000044.1:0-22430 GCA_036257785.1 Solirubrobacterales bacterium
CGATCGCCACGACCAGATCATGCTCGAGCTCGGGATGCTCGACGAGAACGAGCTCGTCCTCGAGCTCGGCCGCCTCCTCAGCCGGCATCCCGACCTCAGCGCCACGCTCGGCGAGCGCTTCGAGTGGCTGCTCGTCGACGAGCTCGAGGACGCCGGCCGGCCGCAGATCGCCTGCCTGCCGCTGCTGGCTCCGCACGGCAACGTGATCGCCGCCTGCGACGCCGATCAAGGGCTGGGCGCGAGCCGCGGCTTCGGCGAGGCGGCCGCGCGCGGTTTCCTGGGCCGCTTCGCCGCCGCCGAGCGGATCGAGCTGGGGGCGAGCCGGCGGTCGGCCGGCCGCCTCGCTCGCGCCGTCGGCACCGCCGCTGCGCTCGTGCCCGGCTCCTACCGCGACCAGCTCGCAACGCCGATCGCCCGTGACGGCGACGGCGACGGCGCGCCGGTCCGGTTCTGGCGCTGCGCGAACGAACGCGCCGAGGCGCAGGCGGTCGCGCGCGAGATCGAGCATCGACTCGCCGCCGGGGAGAGCCGCCCCGAGGACATCTGCGTCCTCACCGGCGCCTCCGCCCGCGAGAGCCGGTTGATCGCCGCAGCGCTCGAGGAGCGGAACGTACCGTTCCGGAGCTCGGGGTCGGCGGCTTTCTTCGGGCGTCCCGAGGTTCGCGACGCCATCGCCTGGTTGCGGGTCCTCGCCGACCCGAACGACTCGGCGGCAGTGGTCCGGGCGCTGACCCGGCCGCCGGTCGAGCTGCGCTCGGTCGACCTGGCCCGCTGCACGACAATCGCCCGCCGCCGCAAGCTCGACATGATCTCGGCCGTCGAGGCCGCGCTCGAGAGCCCGCAGCTACCGCCGCCCTCACGCGACAAGCTCCGCGCCTTCCTGAAGCTCTATCGGGCCGCCGCCGGGGCATTCGACGGGCTCCGCGCCGACGTCTTCGTCCGGCGCCTGATCGAGCGGGTCGGCTTTCGTCGCCACGGCCTCTTCGCGGCAAGCCCCGAGACGGCGGAGCGGCTCGTCAACCTCTCGCGGCTGGCCGAGCTGGCAGCCGGCTGGACCCGCCGCCGGCCGGACGGCTCGACCCGCGACTTCGTTCGCTACCTCGCGGCGGTCGGGGAGGCCGGACAGCGGTTCAGCCGGCCCGCCGAGCCGCCGCCGCGCGGGGCCGTCCTGCTCGCCGAGCCCGAACAGGTCAAGGGCATGGACTTCGACCGCGTCTACCTCCTCGGCCTCGGCCGCGGCGCCCTTCGCTGGGGGGCCGAGCGGACCGACTTGATCCCGCCCGAGCTGCTCGAGGGCGAGCGCCCGCCCGCCGCGGACGTCGCCGACGCGCTCCGCGCCCGCCGCGCGTATCTGGCGCTGAGCCGGGCCCGGACGTCGGTCGTCCTCTCCCGTCCCGAGGAGGTGCGGGGCGCCGCGAGCACAGCCTCGCCGATCTACGACGCGATCCGCGACGAGCTCGGCGGGACCGAGGAGCCGCATGAGGAGGAGCTGTTCGGCCCGGCCGAGGGGCTCCACGCGACCTACCGGATGCTCCGCGACGAGGTCCTCGAGGCATCGTGGCGGGCCGGGGCGGCACTGAGCGAGATGCGCCTCGACACCGCCGAGGACGTCAACCGCGCCGTCGCCCGCTACTTCGAGCTGCTGAAGCTGGCGGCGCTGATCCAGCGCCCCGGCAGCGAGTCGGAGCGCGACGCGATCGCCGCGCTGAACGAGCTGATCGGCCGGATCGCGACCCCCGAGCAGCTCGTCGAGCTGAACCGCTCGGCGCTCGACGAGTACGTCCTCGACGAGGGCCGCGACCGGACCCGGCGCAGCGAGGAGCTCGCGAGCCGGGCCGAGCCGGGCCTCGAGGCATTCCTGCCGAAGCGCGGCGGCGGGCTGGCGCTGTCGGCGTCGGACGTCGACCTCTACCTGACCTGCCCGCTCAAGTACAAGTTCGCGCGCGTCTTCGCGATCCCGCAGGAGCCGACGATCAACCAGCGCTTCGGGATCCTCATCCACAACGTCCTCGAGCGCTACCACGCCGACGAGATCCGCGAGGCCGCCGAGGGAACCGCCGACGACGGCGGCCTGAACCGGCTGCTCGGCCTCTTCGAGGCGGGCTGGCGGCGGACCGGCTTCGGCTTCACCGACGACGAGCTCCAGTACCGAGACCGCGCCGTCGCCGCACTCGCCCGCTACCACGAGCGCCACAGCGCCGGAGCTGCTCGGCCGGTCTGGCTCGAGCGCCGGTTCTCGTTCAAGATCGGCGAGACGACGATCGGCGGCCGCGTCGACCGCGTCGACCGCCATCCCGACGGCAGCTACGAGCTGATCGACTACAAGACGGGCCCGCCGAAGCAGGCCGCCGACCTCGTCGACGACCTCCAGATCGCCCTCTACCGCGTCGCTGCCCGCGAGGCCTGGGACATCGAGGCCGCCGACGGCGCCTACTGGTACGTCCTCGACGACGAGAAGGTGCCGGCCGGCGGCGAGGCGGACGCCATGGAGCGGGTCGAGCGCACCGTGGCGGAGGTCTCCGCCGGCATCACCGGCCAGGACTTCGAGCCGCGTCCCGATTTCAACGTCTGCTCGTGGTGCGACTACCGCTTGATCTGCCCGGCCTCAGAAGCCTGACACCGCGCCGCCCGGCGGAAAGCGGACGCGAAGCGGAGCCCTTGCCTGGGCCCAACACATATGTCATCCCGTCCCCTAGCACCGCGCCGCCCGGCGGAAGCGGACGCGAAGCGGAGCATTCCGCCGGGGTTACCTCAGTCCCGCTGCTGACGCAGGAAGCGCTGGAACTCGCGCGCGATCGCGTCGCCCGAGGGGACGTCGTCCTGCGAGAACCCGGCGACCTCGTCCTGCTGCTCCTCAAGCTGCTCGACCATCTCCTTGATCTCCGGGTTGGCCGCGACCGCCTCGGTCACCTGGTCCTCGAAGGCGATCGCTGCCTGCTCGAGGTCGGAGGCCTCGACGGCGATCCCGATCATCCCCTCGAGGCGGCGCAGCAGCGCCAGGCCGGCCTTCGGATTGGGAACGGCGGCGGCGTAATGGGGGACGGCGGCCCAGAGGCTCGCCGCTGCCAGGCCGCGCTCGCGACAGGCCGCGTGGAAGATCCCGAGGACACCGGTCGGGCCCTCGTAGGCGACGTCCTCGAAGCCGAGCTGCTCGATCATCGTGTCGTCGGTCGCGAGTCCCGTGATCGGCACCGGCCTGGTGTGGGCGACGTCGGCGATCAGCGACCCGAACGTGATCACCGACTCGACGCCACACGCCTCGGCGACGTCGAGGACGGCCGCGCAGAAGGTCCGCCAGCGGGTGCTCGGCTCGGTGCCGCTGATCAGCAGCAGATCGCGCTCGGCCTCCCCGGCCTTGGCGGCGACGATCAGGTTGTCGGGCCACTCGACCCCCTCCATCGTCCCCCCGGAGATCTCGATGGTCGGGCGGTTGGCCTGGAAGTCGAAGAACTCCTCGGGGTCGATCCTCGCGACCAGCTCCGTCTCGAGCGAGGCGCCGATCGCGCCGAGGGCCGTACCGGCGGCGCTGGCGGCGTCGTTCCAGCCGGAGAACGAGGCGACGAGCACCGGCGAGCGCAGCTCCGGGGGCTCCCGTTCCCAGACGATTGGATCCATCGGGTTCACAGTAGCGCCGCCCGTTCGGCGCCGGGCCGGTGGCGCTCCGTGGGTGCGTCCGGCGTGAGTTGCATCATCGCGACATCGATGAGGCCGCCGCCAATCCCGCAGCCGCTCCGACCCCCGAGGGGATCGCGGCGCTGCAACCGGGCCGACCCCTCACGGGGCGGTTCGCGGTGGTACGCAAGGATCGCCAGCAGGCGAGGAACGGCTCTGCCTACCTGAGCCTCGAGCTCCGGGACCGGACCGGCTCGATCCCGGCCCGGATCTTCCGCGACGTCGACGTCCTCGGCGCCCGGTTCGGGCGTGGCGACGCGATCGAGGTGCGCGGCAAGGTCGAGCGCTTCCGCGGCGCCCTCTCAGCGGAGGTGACCGCCCTGCGGCGGATCGAGCCGGGCTCCTTCGACCCGGCCGAGTTCCTGCCGTCGGCCTACCGCTCGGTGGAGGAGCTGAACGGCTTCCTCGAGCACCTGACCCGGGAGATCTACGACGAGCCCCTGCGCGAGGTCGTCGAGCGCGTCCTCGACACCGAGCCGATCGCCTCCGAGTTCCGGCGGGCACCCTGCACCCGGGCCGGCCATCACTCCTATCTCGGCGGGCTGCTCGAGCACACGGTCGCGGTGGGCACGCTCGTCGGCGAGGTCTGCCAGCTCCATCCGAAGCTCGATTCCGACCTGCTGATGGCGGCGGCGCTCCTCCACGACGTCGGCAAGGCGCGCGAGTTCACGTACGGGGCCGGGTTCGGGATCAGCGAGGAGGGAGCGATGCTCGGCCACCTGGCGATCGGCGCGGCGTTGATCGAGCCCGCCGCCGTCGGCCTCGAGCCACCGCGGCGGCTGGCGTTGCTGCACTGCGTGCTCAGCCACCACGGACCCGAAGCCGCCGGGCGCGCCCGCGGCACCGGGTCCGGCTTCGCGTCGGCAGAGGCCCTGGCGCTCGCCCGGCTCAACGCGCTCGACGCGTCGGTCAAGGGGGCGCTCGAGCACGGCCTGAGATAGCCCCACTCGGTGAGGTCGACTTTCGTTGCGCATGGCGCAGCTTTCGTCGACTTCAGTCAGTCGTCGGCGGCGGGGCGGCGACGTTGCCGCTTGCGCTCCGATTGCCGGCGCTTCGCCTGCAGTCGCTTCTCGCGAGCGGCGCGGCCGGGGCCGGTCGCCCGCCGGTGCTTGCGGGGGGCGGCGGCGTCGGCGAGCCGTCGCCGCAGCCGCTCGACCGCGATCTCGCGGTTGCGCGCCTGCCCGCGCGTGTCCTGCGAGACCGCCGTCACCCGCGGGCCGAGGCGGCCCGCGATCCGGTCCTTGAGCTGCGCGCTCAGCGACGGCGAGGCCCGGACGTCGAAGCTCGCCTCGATCCGCGACGCGGTCTTGTTGGCGTGCTGGCCGCCGGGACCGCCCGAGCGGCTCGCGCGCAGCTCGATCTCCTCGATCGGGATCTCGATCCCGTGGCCGATGTCGATGCCGCCGTTCATCCCGCTCCTCTGACGGCCGGCCGCTCCTCGGGTGAGGCCGGTCCAGCCGGCGACCGCCTCAGGAGCCGGACCGCGACGATCAGGCACAGGGCCGCGAATCCGAGCTCGAGCGCCCGCTGTGGCAGCGCGTTGGCGACGACGACGCCGACGATCACGCCAGGCACCGACAGCAGGCCGATCGTCGCTCCCTCCCGCAGGTCGACGTTCTCGTGCCGGTGCTGGCGCCAGGTCCCGATGATCGCCATCGGCACGATCACGAGCAGCGAGGTCGCTTCCGCCTCGAGTTGGGTGTTGCCGAGGAAGACCGCCAGGGCGGGGACGAAGAGGATGCCGCCGCCGACGCCGAGCAGGCCGCCGACGGCGCCGCCGGCCAGCGCGAGGAGGATGGCGAGCACGACGTCCATCAGGGGATGATCAGCTCGGCGGCGACGACGATCAGGAGCACGGCGAAGAGCAGCGACACGGCGCGCTCGGGAATCCGCTGCTGGGCGGCGACGCCGATCCCGACGCCGGCGACGGCGGGGATCATCAGCAGCACCGCGTCACCGACCCGGACGTTGCCGTAGGCGCCGTGGAGACCGGTGGCGAAGGCGGCGATGATCACGATCGCGCACAGCGACGTCGCGGTCGCCCGTCGCTCCCCGAAGCCGAGCATGATCAGCAGCGGGACCATCACGATGCCGCCGCCGACCCCGAAGAGGCCGCTGAAGGCGCCGGCGAGAATCCCGATCGCGGCGAAGCGGATCGTCCGATTCCCGGGCACGGCGCGATACTAGATGAGTGATGACGGACCCCGGACCAGTGGCGGCGATCGGACCGCTGCTCGACGACCCGGCCGGTGCTGCCGTCCTCTCCGATCTCGACGGGACCCTGGCGCCGATCGTCGCGCGGCCGGAGCAGGCCCGGGTTCCCGACCAGACACGAGTGGCGCTGGCGAGAATCGCCGACCGCTTTGCCGTCGCCGCGGTCGTCAGCGGCCGCCGGGCGACCTTGGCCCGCGAGATCGTCGGGCTCGAGAAGCTGACCTACATCGGCAACCACGGGTTCGAGCTGCTGGCGCCGAACGCGCCCGAGCCGCGGGCCGCGCCGGAGCTCGGTCCGCACGGCCGCGATGCCGCCCGTTTCGCGGCGGGCTTCGACGCCGCCGAGCTCGACGCTGCCGGGCTCCGGGTCGAGGACAAGGGCCCGATCGTCGCCCTCCATTGGCGTGGAGCCGCCGACGAGTCCGGCGCCGAGGCGCACGCCGAGCGGATCGCCGCCGAAGCCGAGGGCGCCGGCCTCGTCATCCACCGCGGCCGCAAGGTCCTCGAGCTGCGGCCGGGCGGCGAGGTCGACAAGGGCACGGCGATCGAGTCGCTGCTCCTCGGCAGCGTGGCGACGGCCGCGCTCTACGCCGGTGACGACCGGACCGATCTCGACGGTTTCTCGGCGCTCGATCGGCTGGCGGCGTCGGGGCGCCTGCGGACCGCGGTGCGGATCGGCGTGGCATCGGCGGAGGGCCCGGCGGAGATCACCGCCCGGGCCGACCTCACGGTCGACGGGCCGGCCGGCCTCGTGCCCGTCCTCGCGGCGCTCGCGAGCTGATGCAGTACAAGGATCTGCTGCGCGGAACCGTTCTCCTCGTCGCCATCGAGGCGACCGGGCTGGCGGCGATCTCGGCGGTGACGATCAACGCGACCGGCGACGACAAGCTTGCCGCGCTGGCGCTCGGCTGGTGGCTGGTCGCGATTGCGGTCGGGGTCTGGCTCGGTCGTCCGTCGCGGATCGCCGAGGTGCTCCGCGGCCCCCTCGCCGCAGCGAAGACGTCGATCCAGCTGCCCGCCGAGACTCCGGTCCGGATCGCCCTCGCCCGCCTCTGGCCGATCGCGCTGTTCGCGATCCTCGCCGGCGCCGCCGGGCCGATCCTGCCGCAGGTGCCCGCGATCGCCACCGGCTTCGCGCTCGGCGTCGCCTCGGCCTGGCGTAACCGCGAAGCGGCCGTGACCGCGGTCGAGGAACGGGACGGAGTCTGCTTCTACGTCGAGCACGGATCGGCCTTCGACCCGATCAAGCTGATCCGCACGCCCGGCCTGCGTCACGGCGGCGCCGCCTCGCCGAGCTAGGCCTCTCGCCGGTCTAGAGCTTCTTCAGCTGCGCCCAGGTCCGGGTGTTGGCGACCTGTTCGGCGGTCAGCCCCGCCCGCCGTGCGGTCGCGACCGAGTACTCGATGAAGGGGAGCGTCGTGGTCCGGTGGGCGTCGGTGTTGCAGACGATCGGCACCCCGGCCTCGGCGGCCACCCGGGCGTGGTGGTCGTTGAGGTCGCGCCGGTTCGGGTTGCCGTTGATCTCGATCATCGTCCCGGCCTCGGCCGCCGCGGCGACCACGGCCTCGATGTCGATGTCGTAGGGCTCGCGGCGCAGCAGCATCCGCCCGGTCGGGTGCCCGAGGCAGTTCACCAGCGGGTTGCGGACGGCCTCGACGACGCGGTCGGTCATCTCGCGCTTGGAGATCCGGAACGACGTGTGGACGCTGGCGACGACCCAGTCGAGCTGCTCGAGGACGTCGTCGGCGTAGTCGAGCGAGCCGTTCGGGAGGATGTTCACCTCCGAGCCGGCGAGCAGCCGGAAGCGCCTGGTCCCGTGCTCGGCGTTGTACTCGGCGATCTCCTCGACCCGCTGCAGCAGCTCCTGCGGCTGCACGTCGTCCCCGAAGCCATGGCTGGCGGAATGATCGGTGATCGCGAGGTAGGAGTAGCCGCGCCCGCGGGCGGCCTCGGCCATCTCCTCGAGCGTGTTCTTGCCGTCGGACAGGGTCGTGTGGCAGTGCAGATCGCCGCGGATGTCGGCCACCGTGACCAGCTCCGGGAGCTCGCCGCGCTCGGCGAGGGCGATCTCGTCCCGGCCCTCGCGCAGCTCCGGCTCGATGTAGGCGAGTCCGAGGTGCTCGTAGACGCCGCTTTCGTCCTCGCAGCAGGTGACCGCTCCGGTCTCGGCGTCGGCGATCCCGTGCTCGGACACCGAGAGCCCGCGCTTGACGGCACGCTCGCGGAGCTTGACGTTGTGTGCCTTCGAGCCGGTGAAGTGCTGCAGCAGGTTGCCGAACTCCTCCGGCGGCACGATCCGCAGGTCGAGCGCGATGCCGTTGTGGGTCCGCGCCCGGAGGCCGTTCTCGCTGGGATTCCCGGTCTCCGCGATCAGCGGGTGGGCGGCGAGCTCGGTCGCCAGCGTCAGTGGCTCCGTCGCGGTGGCGACGATGTCGATGTCCTTGCAGGTGTCGGTCCAGCGCCGGGCGGAGCCGGCGAGGACGACCTTCTCGGCGGCCTCGCTGGCGGACAGCGCCGCGACGAGCTCGTTGCCGACCTCGCGGACGTCTCTGAGCAGGCGGCGCTCCTCGTCCCCCTCGTCGGCGATCCGGTCGAGTCCGGCGAGGACGTTCTCCTCGAACTTCGCCCCGAGGCCGCGGAGGTCGCGCAACGCGCCCGCCTCGGCGGCCGCCCGCAGCTCCGCGGTCGTGGCGATGCCGGTCTCGTCGTAGATCCTCCGCACCGTCTTCGCGCCGACCCCCGGGATTCGCGTCAGGTCGACGAGCGTCGCCGGGAACTTCTTCTTCAGCTTGATCGCCGCGGGGATCTCGCCCTGCTCGAGGAGGGCGACGATCTTCTCCTGGATCGTGTCGCCGACTCCCTGCAGCTCGGTCGCCCGCCCCTGCAGCGCCAGCTCGCCGACCGGCGCGGGACTGTCGGCGATGGCACGGGCGGCGTCCCGGTAGGCGAGGACCCGGAAGCGGTTCGCGCCGTCGAGCTCGTAGAGCGTCCCGAGCTCGCGGAACGCAGCGGCGATCTCGGCGTTTCGCATTCCGGGAGAGTAGATCGAGCCGCGGAACCGCCGCAGCCGAGCCGCCCGGAGGGCTGCGAGTCGCCCGCTTATCTAGGGTCCGGCCGAGCGATGCCCGCCGCCGAGCCCTCAACCCTGCCCGTCCGGGTCGTCCTGCCGACCTACAACGAAGCCGAGAACCTCGAGTCGCTGTCGGCGGCGATCCTCGCCGTGGCGCCCGCCGGGACAGGGATCCTCGTCGTCGACGACTCATCGCCGGACGGCACCGGTGACATCGCCGACCGTCTCGCCGCCGCCGACGAGCGGATCGAGGTCCTGCACCGGCCGGTCAAGGAGGGGCTCGGCCCGGCCTACGTCGCCGGCTTCGCGCGCGCCCTCGCCGCCGGCGCCGAGCGGGTGGTCCAGATGGACGCCGACTTCTCCCACGATCCCGCCGACGTCCCGCGGCTGATCGCGACGACCACGGATCCGGGCGGCGGCGCCGATCTAGCTCTCGGGTCGCGCTACGTCGAGGGCGGCGGTGTCAGCGACTGGGGCCGGGGCCGGCAGGCGATCTCGCGCTGGGGGAGCATCTACGCGCGGACCTGGCTCGGCCTCGACGTCCACGACCTCACCGGCGGCTTCAAGTGCTTCCGCCGCGAGGTCCTGGAGGCGATCAGGATCGACTCCGTCAGCGCCCTCGGATACGCCTTCCAGATCGAGACGACGTTCCGGGCGCTGCAGGCCGGATTCACGGTCACGGAGGTGCCGATCGTCTTCCGCGACCGCCGGGTCGGGGAGTCGAAGATGAGCCGCGCGATCGTCGCCGAAGCCGCATGGAGAGTGCCGATCATGCGTTTTCGGGGCAACCGCTGGGGCTGAGGCACTTCCAATACTTCATTTTGTGTAGTAAGGTGTCCGCAGCGGCCGGGACCAGCGGTCCGGCTGATCGGATCGATATACAGCAAGCCCACGAACCCCAATCAGGAGCACCGAGATGGCGAACCTCCCGCAGGTCACAGACGAGAACTTCCAGGCCGAGGTGATCGACGCAAGCGAGCCCGTCCTCGTCGACTTCTGGGCCCCGTGGTGCGGCCCGTGCCGGGTCGTCCACCCGATTCTCGAGGAGATGTCCGGCGAGCGCGAGGACCTCAAGATCGTCTCCCTGAACATCGACGAGAACCAGGAGACCGCCGGCAAGTACCAGGTCATGTCGATCCCGACGATGATCGTCTTCAAGGGCGGTCAGCCGGCCAAGACGATCGTCGGCGCGATGCCGAAGAAGAGGCTCGAGCAGGAGCTCGAGCCCGCTCTGACGGGCTGAGGGGCGCCGGGCTCGGCGTCATCGGCCAGCTCGCGGCCAAATGGCCGCGTCGCTGGCCTCTTCCTTGATCCGGCGGCCCTCAGCCTCGTCAGGAGACGTCAGAAGACCTGGCCGTCGATGAAGCCGGCCAGCAGGACGAGCATCCCGCCGACCTCGCCGGCGATCAGCGCGTACATGAAGGCGTGGGTGCCGGGGACGGGATCGCGGAACTGGTTGTCGGTGTCGCGGCGCCAGCCGTGGACCGAGTAACCGACGATCGCGCCGGCGAAGAAGAAGATCGGGACGAATGCGGCGATCAGGTTGACCGCGGTCGAGAAGCCGCTGAGCTCGACGAACGTCGCGAGCAGCAACGTCGCGAAGCTGTAAAGCAGCGCCGCGCGGTGAGCGGTGTCAACGTAGGGGTGAGCGAGCGCGTTCTCGGAGGTCGCCATCTGCCGGTACTTCCAGACCCCGAGCAGCAGGGCCCAGAGGAAGATCAGGCCCGCGGCGAGAACCACCGCCTTCGTGTCGCTGCCGATCTCCACCGCTCCAGCCTATGCGCTCGTGCTCAGCCGGCCCGGCGGACGGCGATCGCGAGCGGCCGGCCGTCGACGGTGACCTCCGTCGCGTCCCCGTCGGCGCCGTAGGCGATGCTCGTCGCGAGCGTCTCGCCGGTCACGTAGTCGGCGTGGGCGCGGGCTGCGTCGAGCAGCTCGGAGTCGCCGTCGAGGACGAGGTCGATCCGGTCGCTGATCTCGAGCCCCGACTGCTTGCGCGCGTTCTGGACGGCGCGGACGACCTCGCGGGCATGGCCCTCGCGGATCAGGTCGTCGTCGAGCTCGAGGGCGAGGGCGACGGCGCGACCGGCCTCCGACTCGACCTGGTAGCCGTCGAGCGGCTCCATCGCGAAGCTGAGCTCGCCGGGGCCGAGCGTGTGCTCGCGGCCGTCGATGCTGATCCCGACCTGCCCGCCGGCGTCGATCGTGGAGCGGACCTGGGCGGCGTCGAGGGCCTCGATCGCCACCTTGACCTGCGGCATCTCCTTGCCGAACCGGGGACCGAGGGCGCGGAAGTCCGGCTTCACCGCCCAGCTCGCCAGCTCTCCCTCCTCGGTGACGAACTCGAGCTCGCGGACGTTGAGCTCGGCGCGAACGACCTCCGCGAGCCGCTCGATCGTCCGCCGCTCGGACTCGGTGGCGACGATCACCGCCTTGGCGAGCGGCTGTCGCATCTTCACCTTGGCCTGTGCGCGGGCGGCCCGGCCGAGCTCGACCGCGCGCCGCGCCGCCTCGACCCCGGATTCGAGGGCCGGGTCGCGCAGCGAGTCCTCGGTCTCGGGGTAGTCCTCGAGGTGGACGGACGCCTCGAGCGACGGCTCGGCGCCGTGAACGAGGTTGAGCCAGATCGCGTCGGCGGTGAAGGGGATGAACGGGGCGAGCAGCTTCGCGGTCTCGACGAGGCAGTGGCGGAGCGTGTCGAACGCGGCCGCGTCGCCGTCCCAGAAGCGACGGCGGGAGACCCGCACGTACCAGTTCGACATCTCGTCGACGTACTGGGCGATCGCCTTGCCGGCGCTCGTCGAGTCGAAGTCGTCGAGGCGGTCGCGGACGATTCCGGTCGTCGCCTCCAGGCGGGAGACCAGCCAGCGGTCGAGCGCCGCCTCCGCCTCGCTCGGCTGCGGGCGGTCGGTCTGCTCGTCGGCGGCGTTGGCGTAGAGGACGAAGAACGAGTAGGTGTTCCAGAGCGTCAGCAGGAACTGCCGGACCGACTCCCCGACCGTCTCGGCGCTGAACCGGTAGCCGGCCCATGGCTGCTGGGACGTGAGGTAATACCAGCGGAAGGCGTCGGCGCCGTGACGATCGATCACCTCGTGAGGGTCGACGACGTTGCCGAGGCGCTTGCTCATCTTCCGGCCGTCGGGATCGAGGATCAGCCCGAGGCAGACGCAGTTCAGGTAGTCGGTCTGGTCGAACAGCAGGACCGACTCGGCGAGCTGCGAGTAGAACCAGCCGCGGGTCTGGTCGATCCCCTCGCAGATGAAGTCGGCCGGGAAGCGCCGCTCGAACTCCGCTTCGTTCTCGAACGGGTAGTGGAGCTGCGCGAACGGCATCGCGCCGCTGTCGTACCAGGTGTCGATCACCTCCGGCACGCGCCGCATCTCGCCGCCGCAGGTCGGGCATTCGAGGACGACCTCGTCGATGTAGGGACGGTGGAGGTCGACCTCCCCGGACTCCGAGCGCGGCAGCTCGCCGCCGCGCTCGGTGATCGCGGCGACCGAGCCGACGCAGACCCGCTCGTCGCAGCCCTCGGCAGCGCATTCCCAGATCGGCAGAGGCGTTCCCCAGTAGCGCTCGCGCGAGAGCGCCCAGTCGATGTTGCCCTCGAGCCACTTGCCGAATCGGCCGTGCTTGATGTGCTCGGGGTGCCAGCCGATCCGCTCGTTCTCGGCCAGCATCCGGTCGCGGACCTCCGAGGTCCGCAGGTACCAGGACGTCTTCGCGTAGTAGATCAGCGCCGTCTCGCAGCGCCAGCAGTGCGGGTAGGCGTGCTCGTAGGCGACCTGCTTGAACAGCCGCCCGGCCTCGCCGAGGGCGGCGACGATCTCGGGGTCGTGCTCGCGCACGAGCTTGCCCTGGAAGTCGGGAACGCGCTCGTCGTAGGTGCCATCGAGGCGGACCGGGTTCTGCAGCGTCATCCCGTAGCGCTCGCCGAGCCGGAAGTCGTCCTCGCCGAAGGCGAGGGCGGTGTGGACGAGGCCGGTTCCGTCCTCGGTCGTGACGAAGTCGGCGGTCAGCACGGAATGGCCGAGCGGCCCGAAGTCGGAGCCGGGGATGTAGTCGAACGGGGCCTCGTAGCGAATTCCCTCGAGCTCGGTCCCCGGGAAGGTCGCGAGCGTCTCGTAGTCCTCACCGAGGACGCGCTCGGCGAGCGCGAGCGCGACGACGACGATCTCTCCGCCGGGGAGGCGCGCCCGGACGTAGTCGATTTCAGGTCCGACCGCGACGGCGGCATGGGCGATCAGCGTCCATGGCGTCGTCGTCCAGACCAGCAGGTTGTCGCCCGCCTCGATCGGCCCGGCCGCCTCGGTGACCGGCAGGCGGACGTAGGCGGAGGGATCGACGACGTCCTTGTATCCGGACGCGACCTCGTGCGAGCTCAGAGCCGTGCCGCAGCGCGGGCAGTAGGGGACGACCTTGTGTCCCTGGTAGAGGCGGTCGCGCTGCCAGCTCTGCTCGAGCGACCACCAGACCGACTCGATGTAGTCGGTCTCCATCGTCACGTAGGGGTCGTCGAGGTCGATCCAGTGGCCGATCCGCTCGACCATCCGGTTCCAGTCGCCGACGTAGGCGAAGACCGACTCGCGGCAGCGGCGATTGAACTCGGCGATCCCGTAGGCCTCGATCTCCTCCTTCGAGCTGATCCCGAGCTCCTTCTCGATCTCGAGCTCGACCGGCAGCCCGTGGCAGTCCCAACCGCCCTTGCGGGGCACGTCGAAGCCACACATCGCCTTGTAGCGGGGATAGACGTCCTTGAAGACGCGGGCGAGGACGCTGTGGGAGCCGGGCTTGCCGTTCGCGGTCGGCGGGCCCTCGTAGAAGCTCCACAGCGGTTGCCCCTCACGGGCCTCCAGCTGGCGCCGGAAGGTCTCGCCCTGACGCCAGCGCTCGAGGACGTCCTCCTCGAGGGCCGGGAAGGACTGCTTGGGATCGACGGGGGCGTAGCGGCTCATGGGAGCGGCGGATTCTAGGTGGCAGCTAGCCTTTGCTCCTGCACCCCTGACAATCGAACGGAGAACCGGAAGTGGCTGAGGAATCGACGAGCACGGCAACCGAGAGCGACGAGCAGCTCTGGGGGGGTGAGACGGCGAAGGCGGTGGACAACTTCCCGGTCTCCGGTCACCCGGTTCCGGCACCCGTGATCCATTGGCTCGGCCGGATCAAGGCCGCCGCCGCGCGGGCCAACGCCGATCTCGGTCTCCTCGACGAGGGCCACGCGGAGCGGATCGCCGCCGCCGCAGACGCGGTCGGCCGCGGCGAGCACGACGCGCAGTTCCCCGTCGACGTCTTCCAGACCGGTTCCGGCACGTCCTCGAACATGAACGCCAACGAGGTGATCGCCAACCTCGCCGGCGAGCAGGCTCATCCGAACGACCACGTGAACATGGGTCAGTCCTCCAACGACGTCTTCCCCTCGGCGGTCCATCTCGCGGCGCTCGACGAGACCAGCTCCGGGTTGCTGCCCGCGATCGACGCTCTCGCCGCCACCCTCGACCGCAAGGGCGAGGAGTTCGCCGGGCACGTCAAGTCCGGCCGCACCCACCTGATGGACGCCGTCCCGGTCACGCTCGGCCAGGAGTTCTCCGGCTTCGCCTCCCAGATCAGGCTCGGCGCCGAGCGGATCCGCGGCACGCTCGGCCGGGTCGGGCAGATCCCGCTCGGCGGCACCGCGACCGGCACCGGCATCAACACCCACGCCGAGTTCTCCGACCGGGTCCGCGAGAAGCTGACCCGCGACAGCGGCCTCGAGATCTCGGCCCCCGCCGACCGCTTCGAGGCGCAGGCGAACCGCGATGCGCTGGTCGAGCTCTCCGGCGCCCTCAAGGTGCTCGCCGTCTCGCTGATCAAGATCGGCAACGACCTCGCGCTGATGGGCTCCGGCCCGCGGGCGGGGCTCGCCGAGATCCGGCTGCCGGAGCTCCAGAAGGGCTCCTCGATCATGCCGGGCAAGGTCAACCCGGTGATCGCCGAGGTCGTCATCCAGGTCGGCGATCAGGTGATCGGCAACGACACCGCGATCACGCTCGGCGGCGCCCAGGGCCAGTTCGAGCTCAACGTCCGGGTGCCGCTGATCGCCCGCAACCTGCTCGACTCGATCAAGCTGCTCACCGCGGCCTGCAGCCTGCTCGACACCACCTGCGTCGCCGGCATCGAGCCGAACGAGGAGATGCTCCAGCGCCACGCCGAGTCGACCCTCCAGGTCGCGACCGCCCTCAACCCCCACATCGGCTACGACCGGGCGGCGGAGATCGTCAAGGAGGCGGCCTCCTCGGGCCGCACCGTCCGCGAGGTGGCGGTCGAGAAGGGCGTCGACGAGGCGACGCTCGACGAGGCGCTCGACTTCGTCGGCATGGCCCACCCGCATCGGTGACGGCCCGCGAAGCCGGCGAGTGGCGGATTTCCATCGACTATCGGTGGGTATCCGCCAGCGACTTCTGCCTCCGGTAAAGGCCCAGCAGTCGCCGGCCGACCTCGGCCGGATCGCCGACGACTTGATCCCGCGTGAATCGAACGATCAGCCAACCAGCCATCGACAGGACCTGGTCGCGGTCGCGGTCGGAGTTGGCGCGCGAGCGCCCGCCGTGGAACGCGTATCCGTCGATCTCGACGATCAGACGCAGATCGGGCCAGTGGAAGTCGACCTCGAAGCGGCGCCCGGCCACCTCGATCGTCCGGTTGACGAGCGGCGCGTCCGTCCCGATGTCCTTGCAGACCCCCAGGAACGTGGCTTCGACCGGGCTGCGAACGAAGGGGACTTCGAGGCCGAGAGCTTCGCGAAGTGCTGGGGACCCGCGACGCCCTCCGGAGCTCGCGAGCTCTCGCAGGCGACCCTCGTCGAGCAGGCGCCGGGAACCGGCGAGCAGCAGCATCTGCTCGAGGTTGCGTGGCGGCAGCGTCGCCGCGAGGTCAGCGATCGTCCTCGCCGCGGTGAGCGCGGGTATCCCGCGCCGGGAGGTGACGTCGACCGGCTCGATCTGCCGCCGGTGAATCCTCAGCCCAGGCCGCCCGCGGCCACGGCCCGAGGCGTTCGTCACGTCGATGATCCGTGGAAACGTGTCGATCAGACCGAAGAGCCAGGCTGAGGCGAGGTCGCTGACGGCCGTTCCAGCTCCGCATGCCAGGACCGCGCCCATCAGCCGCGCGTCCGCGGGCAGGGGAGGTGGAGCAAGGGAATAGACCCCCGCACGGACGGGGAACCACCGCTTGGCGAGAATGCGGTGCCTGATCGCCCCGGCGCTGAACCCGGCCTCGAGGAGCTGAGCGTTCGTCACCAGCTGCTGCTGCGACCTTGCCAGCGCGAGGACTCGCCGGTCACGGTCGCCGGCAGATTTCCACCGACTGTCGCTGGATATCGGCCACTCGCTTCCCATCGAAGGAGCCTGGCCGTGATCGGTTCACGTGTGGCACTGCGAACGTGCCGATTCCGGGTCGCGTCAGCGCCTGATGCCGATTCTCGCCCCGGCCTTGTCGCTCTTTGCGTTTTCGGCGCTGACGCGGTAGCGGACCCGGATGAACCGCCTTGCGGTCCTCGCGGCGGTGATCCGCAGCTTGGTTCGGAAGGAGTCCCCGGCCGCCAGCCGCACCGCTGACTTGCAGCGACCGGCGTGACCGACGCGCCTGGGCACCTTCGCGCAGACCTCGAGGTCGTCGGCGGCGCCTTCGCCGGTGTTCACCACCACGACCGGGATGCGGGCGCTGCCGCCGGGCCGGATCGTTTTCCTGCTGCCCCTCGGGTGGATGTTGAGCGCCGGCGCCGAGGGCTCCTGCTCGCCGGTGACGGTCGCCTCCAGCGGGGCGTCGATCTGGTCGGAGCGAAGCGTGGCCTCGGCGGCGCCGGCGCCGGGCTCGTCGAAGAAGGTGCTGCGGGTGGCGGTGAGGCCGTAGGCGGGGCCGAGGGTCGGGTCGGTGTTGTCGGCGTTGCTCTTGAACTCCGACCCGCTCGATCCGTAGGAGAGGGCATCGGCGTAGCCGCCGCACTGGCCGAAGGTCGGCGAGCTTCCCTGGTCGCGGTAGAAGGATCCGGGCGTGTAGCCGGGGAGGTTCGTGTCGACCCGGGTGACGACCGCGAGCGAGCCGTCGGGCCCGCTGACCTGCTCCCACTCGGTCGCGGGCTGCAGGGTGGTGCTGCCCGCCGGCACCGGGATGCCGGCGTCGGGAACGCCGTCGATCGTGACCCCGGCCGGGTAGGCGGAGTTGCGGTAGGTCATCCCGATCGCATTCGCCGAGTAGTCGCGGAACTGCGAGATCTGGCCGATGCCGGCATGGACGCGCAGGTAGGTGAGCGTGTCCTGACGACGCTGGTAGTAGATGTCGTCGCGCTGGGTGTAGGTGCCGCTGTTGGCGCCGATCTGCGAGCGGATCGCGCGAACCGGCCCGGAGATGTTGGCGATGAACCCGCCCCCGCCGCGGCTGAACGTGAGCTCGCTGCGACCGCAGCCGCGGCTCACCTGGGCCTTGTCGCCGTCGAGGATGTCGGGGCTCGGCGCGGCTCCGGTTCGCAGGGTCATCCGGTCGGTGACCCAGCGCGCGAGCAGGTGCTGCGTGTAGGCCGAGGTGGTGACGGTCGAGTCTTCGGGGTTCGCCGGGGGCGCGTCGGCCTCGACGTTCGCGACCCCGTCGAAGTCGTAGCTCGTCCTGTAGTCGCCGGAGTTCAGCGAGAAGTCGTAATCGACATAGGAGCGCCCGGCCGCGGGATCGAGGCCGGCGTCGGTGCGGAACAGGTAGACGACGTGCTCGGTGCCGGGCTCGAGCGGGTCGTCGATCGCCACCGCGGTCCGGGTGGCGGGCTCGACGCCGTCGGGGCCGGCGACGCCGTCGGCCCGCGAGCCGGCGTCCATGGCCATGAACGCGATCTCGTCACCGGCATCGAGGGTCGGGTCGGGATCGGCTCCGGCGAAGGTCCCGGGATCGGTGTAGGCCTCGTGGTCGAAGCCGTTGCCGATCTGCCTGACCACCCCGTAGTCGACGACCGCCCGCTCGTCGACCTGGACCGGGACCTGGATCCAGCGGTCGTCCCAGCTGAAAGCGACGACCTCGTCGGGGTCGGAGCCGCTGAGCTTCGGCACGTCGGCACCGGTGAGGACGATCGGGTCGGCGGCGCGACCGGGGACGCCGAGGTCGGCTCGCGCGCTCGTCGCGGTGAGCAGCAGGAGGAGCACCGGCAGCATCGCGGCGGCCGGCGGAGCGAGGCGCCGGAGGCTCATCGCAGGAGCGTACGGGGCTCAGCCGGCGGCGGCGCCGTGGCCGTAGCCGCGCGCGGAGGCGACCGCCTCGGCATGCGGGGCCAGTGCTTGCGGAAGTGCGACCGACACGCGGTCGGGCGCGACGGGGAGGCCGGTCGCGTCGGCGACTGCGGCGGCCGCCTGCGGGCTCGAGAGCCGCATGTTGCCGCGCTCGAGGCGGCAGCCCATCGCCAGCTCGAGCGGGGTGCTGCCATCGGCGCCGGGCGGCGGCAGCTGCCCGAGTCCTTCATAGCTCTGGGCCCGGCGGACCTGGTTGACGAATTGGATCAGGTACATGCGTCCGCGTCTTCTATCGGGTCCCGTCATCGTTACTTGAATCCACGCGGGGCGGCTGGACGCTCCTGTCATCATCGGCTCGACCCCGATCGCAAGGAGATCAGACATGACTGACGCTACGCAGAACGAGCCCAAGGGGACGGCCGTGCCGGGGGCCGGGCAGCCGGAGCGGACCGAGGTCGCGACGTTCGGGGCCGGATGCTTCTGGAAGCCCGAGGCGGAGTACCGCGAGGTGCCCGGCGTGGTCGACACCGCCGTCGGCTACGAGGGCGGGCACGTCGACGACCCGACCTACGAGCAGGTCTGCACCGGGACGACCGGCCACGCCGAGGTCGTTCGCGTCACCTACGACCCTGACAGGGTCTCCTACGAGGAGCTGCTCGCGCGCTTCTGGGCGATGCACGATCCCACGCAGGTCAACCGCCAGGGACCGGACGTCGGCGATCAGTACCGGACTGTGATCTTCACCCACACGCCCGAGCAGGAGGCCGCCGCGCAGGCATCGAAGGCGGCGCAGCAGGAGCGCCACGACGCGCCGATCGCGACCTTGATCGAGCCCGCCACCGGGTTCTGGATGGCCGAGGGCTACCACCAGTGCTACCTCGAGCAGCGCCGCTCCGGCAGTGGCCTCCTCGGCAGCATCCTAGGACGCTGACACCCACCCGCTGACGAGCACGAGGGCCCGTCAGAGGTTTATCGCGACGTACTTGGTCTCGAGGTACTCGAGGATCCCCTCGTTGCCACCCTCGCGGCCGAGGCCGGATGCCTTGACGCCGCCGAACGGCGCGCCGGCGTTCGAGACCAGCCCCTGGTTGAGGCCGATCATCCCCGTCTCGAGCTTCTCGCAGACCCGCAGCGCCCGCTTGACGTCGTTGGTGAAGACGTAGGAGACGAGTCCGAACTCGGTGTCGTTGGCGGCCGCGATCGCCTCCTCCTCGGTCGAGAAGGTCGCGACCGGAGCGACGGGCCCGAAGATCTCCTCCTTGAGGAGGCGAGCGTCGCCGGGGATATGGGCGAGCACGGTCGGCTCGTAGAAGGAGCCGGCGCCTTCGACCTGCTTGCCGCCGATCAGCGCCTCGGCCCCCTTGGCGACGGCGTCGTCGACGAGCTCGGCGACCTTGGATCGCTGGTCGTCGTCGATCAGCGGGCCGACGTCGACGTCGGCCTCGGTGCCGCGGCCCACCTTGAGCCCGCCCATCCGCTCAGCGAGCTTCGCCGCGAAGGCCTCGGCGACCGACTCGTGCACGTGGAAGCGGTTGGCCGCGGTGCACGCCTCGCCGACGTTGCGCATCTTCGCGATCATCGCGCCCTCGACCGCGGCGTCGAGGTCGGCGTCCTCGAAGACGAGGAACGGCGCGTTGCCGCCCAGCTCCATCGACGTCTTCAGGACGTTCCCGGCCGACTGCTCGATCAGCATCCGGCCGACCTCGGTCGAGCCGGTGAAGCTGAGCTTGCGGAGGCGCGGATCGCCGATGATCGGCTTCGAGACCTCGCTCGAGGACGTGCTCGTGATGACGTTGAGGACGCCGGCCGGCAGCCCGCACTCCTCGAGCAGCGCGGCTAGCGCGAGCATCGACAGCGGCGTGTTCTGCGCGGGCTTCATCACCATCGTGCAGCCGGCGGCGATCGCCGGGCCGATCTTCCGGGTGCCCATCGCCGTCGGGAAGTTCCAGGGCGTGATCAGGTAGCAGGGACCGACGGGCTGGCGCATGACCATCACGCGGCTGGCGCCGTTGCCGCCGACCTTGTAGTCGCCGGTCAGGCGCAGCGCCTCACCGGCGTTCCAGCGGAAGAACTCGGAGGCGTAGGCGATCTCGCCCTTCGACTCCGCGATCGACTTGCCCATCTCGAGCGTCATCAGCAGGGCGAGGTCGTCGGCGCGCCCCGCCATCAGCTCGAAGGCGTTCTGGAGGATGTCGGCGCGGGTGTTGGGCGCCGTCGCGGCCCAATCCTGCTGGGCGGCTACGGCGGCGTCGAGCGCGGCCCTGGCGTCGTCGGCGGTTGCATCGGCGATCTCGCAGAGGCTCTCGCCGGTCGAGGGGTCACCCACGGCGAACTTCTCGCCGTTGCCCGAGTCCCGCCATTCGCCGCCGATCAGCAGCTGCTTGGGGGCCGATTCGATCACCGATTGCTCCGTCGCGCCGCTCATTTCCACCTCTCAGTTCGCAGGGCTCTCGCGGAGGTGAGACTACCCGTCGGGGAAGGGCTGAACGGGGATGCCGTGGTCTGTCCGGCGCGTCCCGAACTCGTAGCTGGCGCCGCCGTCGACCCGGACCTCGAGGTCCTTGCTCCCGCGCCGCTCGACGTCGACCACGAGATCGGCGATCGAGCAGTTGAGGGAGTGGTGCTCGGGGCCGACCGGGTCGGCGTAGACCCAGGCGACGAACTGATCGCGGGGGCCCGTCACCGAGCCGCGGGCGAGCAGCTTCTCGCCGGCGACCGTGAAGGTGCAGTGGGTCGGCTGGGCGTCGACCTTCGACTTCAGCTGGCGCCCGAGGCCGCCGACCCTGAGGCGCTCGCCGCGGTGCATGATCTCGCCGTTGATGGCCCACGGCGTCAGCACGGGGCCGAGCTTGACCCGGCCGGCGCCGATGTCGACGTAGCCGCGCGAGCCGTCGTCGCCGATCGTGGCGCCGTGGATCCAGATCCAGCTCTCGGCGTGCTCGGCGCCCCAGTTGTGGCCGACCATGCCCGGCCAGGCCTCGAGGGCGATCCGTTCGCCGTCGACCTCGAGGATCCCGTCGAAGCTGACGCATGGGTGCGGGCTGAGCAGCTTCGTCCGCGGCAGCGGCCGCTCGTACATCCACTGCGCGGGGAAGTGATGGAGCGGGCCCCCGTTGTCCTTGAACCGGAGGCTCCAGCTGGCGCCGACGCCGTCGTCGACCACCCCCTGCACCCGCCCCGGGGCGATCTCCGAGTCGGCGACGCGGATGTAGGTCTTTTCGGGAACCGCCACCTCGGCGGCTCCGACCTGGTGCTTGGCCGCTACCGGGTGGGGGCGATCAGCGTCGAACCAGGTCATCCAGACGGCGCCGGTCGGCTCCTCGCCGGGCCGCTTGTGGACGGTGTGGCGGATCCAGATCGCGCGGCCGCCCTCGGGTGCCGCGGCCTTCAGGTAGAAGCTCTCGTAATGGCCGTCGGCGGCCGGGATCGAGGGAAAACGGGCTTCGGTTCGCACTGCCGGAAAGCGTATTCCCCCGACGCCGCGGCCGAGTGGTGGCGGCTGTCAGAGTGAGCGGATGACGAGGCGGGAACTCGGCGACCCGGAAGCGCGGCGATCCCCTGCCCGGCCCTGGGCACCGGCGCTGCTCGGGCTCGTGGCGACGGCGGTCGTCGTCGGCGTCCTGCTCCTGACCGGGGTGATCGGCGGCGGCGACGAGGGCTTCGATGCCGGCCGGCTCGCGGCGGTGGGCCGCGACGACGGATCGAGCGACCCGTTCGCCTGGGAGCCCGACCGCAACGCCGACCTCGAGCGGCGGGCGGCGCTCGGCCTCTCGCACGTCCTCTACGAGAAGAGCCCCGGAGGGATCGTCGCCAGCGCCCGCCGGACCGCTCGCTGGCGCGACGAGATCGAGGCGGCGGCGGCCGCCCACGGCGTCGATCCCGACACGATGGAGGCGATGGTCCTGCTCGAGAGCGCCGGCCGTCCCGAGGTGATCGCAGGCGACGATCCCGAGCTCGCCAGCGGCCTCGCGCAGATCGTCGCCGCGACCGGCACTGACCTGCTCGGGATGCGAGTCGACCTCGCCCGGAGCCGCGCGATCACGAAGCAGATCGCGCGGATCGAGGCGGAGCTCGCGAAGGCGAGGAAGCAGGCGCGGAGCAAGAAGCCGAAGGTGCGGACCGAGGCGTTGCTGAAGCTGCGGAAGCTGCCGGGCCGGGAGCAGGCGCTGCGCGAGAGCCGCGCCGGGGTCGACGAGCGGTTCGATCCCCGACAGGCGCTGGACGGGATGGGA
>DATAFA010000065.1:0-12002 GCA_036257785.1 Solirubrobacterales bacterium
TCGCCCCTGGTCAAGACCGCGCTCTACGGACGGGACCCGAACTGGGGGCGGATCGCCCAGGCCGCCGGCCAGGCGCTGGCCGGCGCCGAGCTGCCCGAGCTCGGACCCGATCGCATCGACGCCCGCGAGATCGGTGCGGAGACCGCCGAGCCGGAGCTGACGATCGAGCTCGGGCGCGGCTC
The DNA here is from genome assembly GCA_036257785.1 of Solirubrobacterales bacterium. Taxonomy (GTDB): domain Bacteria; phylum Actinomycetota; class Thermoleophilia; order Solirubrobacterales; family 70-9; genus RHKX01. Next base: position 183 of record DATAFA010000065.1, read on the forward strand.
CGGAGCCGCACACGTCTACTTCAGCGACCTCACCCACGAATACATCAGGATCAACGCGGAGTACCGGACGTGACCGATCGAATGAGCGCGGAGGAGCGGGCCGCGGCCGCTGCCGGCAGCGTCGCGACGCTGCTCGAGGCGCTTCCCTACATCCGCGAGTTCCACGGGCGCACCGTCGTCATCAAGTACGGCGGCGCGGCGATGCGCGATCCGGCGATCCGGGACGAGTTCGCCCGCGACGTCGTCCTGCTCAAGTACGTCGGCCTGAAGCCGGTGATCGTCCACGGCGGCGGCCCCGACATCAGCCATTACATGGAGCGGCTCGGCCTCGAGGTCGAGTTCGTCGAGGGCCTGCGGGTCTCCGACGCCGAGACCGTCGAGGTCGCGAAGATGGTCCTGCTCGGCAAGGTGAACTCCGACATCGTCCAGCGGCTCAATCGGCTCGGCCAGCCGGCGATCGGGCTCTCGGGCGAGGACGGGGCGATGTTCGAGATCCGTCCGGTCGCCGAATCCGACCGGGTCGGCTTCGTCGGCGAGATCGAGAACGTCGACGTCGACGTCCTCAACCACGTCGCCTCCGACTTCATCCCGGTGATCGCCGGCGCCGGCTCCGACCGCGAGGGCAACTCCTACAACGTCAACGCCGACAGCGCGGCCGGCAAGGTGGCGGCGGCGCTGCCCGCCTACAAGGCGATCTTCCTCACCGACATCGAAGGCTGGCGCGAGGATCCCGACGATCCCTCGACGCTGATCTCGCTGGCGGGTGTCGCCGAGGTCGAGGCGGCGATCCCGGCGATGAGCGGCGGTATGCGGCCGAAGCTCGCGGCTTGCGTCGAGGCGATCCACGGTGGTGCGCAGTCGGCGCACATCCTCGACGGCCGCCGTCCTCACAGCCTGCTCCTCGAGCTCTTCACCGACGCCGGCATCGGCACGAAGGTGACGCCGTGACCGTCGTCCCGGAGGCCGGCGGCGCCGGGATCGAGGCCCTGCGCGGGATCGAGGAGCGCTACGCGATGCCCACGTATCGGCGAGCGCCGGTCGAGTTCGTCGCCGGCTCCGGCTCACTGCTCCGCGACTCCCATGGCCGCGAGTACGTCGATCTCTTCAGCGGCCTTTCGGTCCACAACGCCGGCAACTGCAACCCGCGGATCGTCACCGCGATCGCCGAGCAGGCCGCGACCCTGGGCGGGACCTCGAACCTCTTCTACTCGGAGCCGGCGATGCTGCTCACCGAGCGGCTCGTCGATTCCTCGCTCGGCGGCCGGGCCTTCCTCTGCAACTCCGGCGCCGAGGCGAACGAGTGCGCCATCAAGCTCGTCCGGCGCCGGGCGCATGGCCGCGGCATCGACCGGCCCGAGATCGTCGTGCTCGATCACGCCTTCCACGGCCGCACGCTGGCGGCGCTGGCGGCGACCCCGCGCCTCGCTCGCGACGACCTCTTCGGCCCGCTCCCCGGTGGTTTCGTGGCCGTCCCCCGGGACGATCCGGCCGCGCTCGAAGCGGCGGTCGGGCCCGCGACCGCCGCGGTCATGATCGAGCCGATCCAGGGCGAGTCGGGCGTCCACCCGATCGGCGACGACGTCCTCGCCGCCGCCCGCCGCGCCTGCGACGACGCCGGCGCGCTGCTCGTGTTCGACGAGATCCAGACCGGGATGGGCAGGACCGGAACGCTCTGGGCGCACCAGGCGACCCCGGTCCGGCCTGACGTGATGACGACCGCGAAGGCGCTCGGCGGCGGGCTCCCGGTCGGTGCCTGCGTCACCGCGCCCGCTGTCGGCGAGGGGCTGACGCTCGGCGAGCACGGCTCGACCTTCGCCGGCGGACCGATCTGCGCCCGCGCCGCCCTGGTCGCACTCGAGATCCTCGGTTCCCCGGAAGTCCTCGCGAACGTCGCCGAGCGCGCCGCTCAGGTGCGCGACGATCTCGACCCGCATCCGGCGGTCGCCGGCATCCGTGGCCGCGGGCTGATGATCGGCGTCGGCCTGGCCGCCGGCGTCGACGCTGCGGCCACCGCCCGCGAAGCGCTGGCGCGCGGCGTCGTCGTCAACGCTCCGAACCCGGAGACGATTCGCCTCCTGCCGCCGCTGACCATCGAGGCAGGTGATCTCGCCGCAGGCCTGTCGCGGCTCCGCGAGTCCCTCGACGCGGCCTCCGGCTGAGCGAGCGATGGCCCGGATCCTCCAGGTGTTCAGGCCCCGGACCGGCGGTACGTTCGGACACGTGCGCATCCTCGCCGCCGAGCTCGGCGCGCGCGGGCACGAGGTGGCGGTCTGCGGCCCGGCCGGGCAGGGCGGAGACGATTTCCCGGTGCCGTTGCTCGCAGCACCGATCCCCCGTCACCCCGGGCCGGGCACGACCGCGGCCGCGGTCCGCGCCGTCGGCGGGGCATACCGCTCGTTCGGACCCGACCTCATCCACGCCCACGGCGCCCAGGCGGGCGTAGTGGCGCGGCTGGCGCGGGCCGCCCGGCCGGGGACGCCGCTCGTCCACACGCCGCACCGCTACGCGTTCGACGACGGCGGCGGGCCGTCGCCGGCTCACCTGCTCTACGCGGCGGCCGAACGGGCGCTGATGCCGCTGGCGAGCCGCGTGCTCTGCGTCTGCGAGGCCGAGCGGGCGACCGCCGAGCGGCTCGGCGCCGGCGGCAGGGCGCGGGTCGTCCACAACGGGATCGAAGCGCTCGACCCGGAGCCGCCGGACCCGCGGGTCGTGGACTTCGCCGCCGGCGGTCCGCTGATCGTCGCCGTCTCCGAGCTCTTCCGCCGCAAGGGCGTGCCGATCCTGATCGCGGCGATGCCGGCGATCCTCGCCGCCGTCCCGACCGCTCGCCTCGTCGTCGCCGGCGACGGTCCCGAGCGCCGCGAGGCCGAGGAGGCCCGGGACCGGCTCGGTCTCGCCGGCCGGGTCCTGTTGGCCGGTCAGGTGGCGGCCCCCGCCGGGGTCCTGGCGGCCGCCGACGTGTTCGTCAACCCGGCCCTTGCCGAGTCGTTCCCCTACGGCATCCTCGAGGCGATGTCGCTGGGGCGGCCCTGTGTCGTCACCGACGCGGGCGGATCGGCGGAGGCGGTCGTCGACGGCGAGTCGGGCCGCGTCGTCGCGGTCGCCGATCCGGAGGCCCTGGCGAGCGCCGTGATCGAGCTGCTGGCCGACCGGCAGGCGGCCGCGAAGCTGGGCGCCGCCGCCGCGGTACGGGTCCACACCAGGTTCACCCGCGCCGCGATGATCGCCGGAACCGAAGCGGTCTACGGCGAGCTCCTGACGGCCTGATCGGCCGCGGGCGGAGGCCGTCGGACGCACGTCCGTCCTCCGTTCCCGGCCGACGCCGGTGAATCGATCCACCCGCCGACCTAGACTGCCGCCCATGAGCAGCGAAGATCCGACGAGAGTCCTGCCCCCCGACGACGGCGGCCGTGGCGGCCGTGGCGGTGGCCGCGGCGGCGGTGGCGGCGGCGGCCGTGGCGGTCGCGGCGGCCAGGGTGGCCGTGGCGGTCGCGGCGGCGGCGGTCGACGCCCGGACCGCTACGACGACGACGGCGGGATGAGCACCGGCCAGAAGGTCGCGATCGGCCTCGTCGCCGCGCTCGTGATCGGCCTCGTCATCGCCGTGATCGCACTCGCCGGCGGCGGCGACGACGGCACCACCACGACGACCGTGCCGCCGACGTCGTCGACGACCACGACGCCGACGAGCAGCTCGACGACGACGACGCAGACGACCAGCTCGACGACGACGACGAGCGCACCGACGACGAACACGACGACGTCGACGGCGCCGACGACCACCGAGACCACCGAGACCGGTTCGGGCGGAGTCTCGCCCTAGATCCAGGCCGGATGGCGGCTTCAGTTCAGGGTCATGTCGAGATCAGCCCCGGGGTCGAGATGCCCGCCGTCGGGCTCGGGGTCTACGAGATCCCCGCGGGCGCCGAGACCGAGCGGGCCGTCGCCTGGGCGCTCGAGGCGGGCTATCGGCACGTCGACACCGCTCAGGGCTACGGAAACGAGGCCGGCGTCGGACGCGGCCTCCGGACCAGCGGGATCCCGCGTGAGCAGGTCTTCGTCACGACGAAGTTCGCCCCGTCGCGCACCGACCCCGAGGGGGAGCTCGAACGCAGCCTCGAGCGGCTGGCGATCGAGCAGGTCGATCTCTACCTGGTCCACAGTCCCCGGGGCGGGCCGAAATGGGCCTGGCCGGGCATGGAGCGCACCCTCGAGCGCGGGCTGACCAGGAGCATCGGGGTCAGCAACTTCGGCGTCAGTCAGCTCCGCAGGCTGACCGGCTCCTGCTCCGTCCCGCCGGCCGTCAACCAGGTCCAGTTCAGCCCCTTCCAGTACCGCCGCCGCCTCGCCGAGGCCTGCCGCAGCCACGGGATCGCGCTCGAGGCCTACAGCCCGCTGACGAGGGGAGCGGACCTCGACGACCCGACCGTCACCGAGATCGCCGGCCGGATCGGCCGGACTCCCGCCCAGGTGCTGCTGCGCTGGTCGCTGCAACGCGAGGCGATCGTGATCCCGAAGTCCTCGCATCGGGACCGCATCCGCGAGAACCTCGCCATCTTCGACTTCGAGATCGGCGCCGAGGACATGGCCCGGCTCGACGGGCTCGACCGCACCGGCGGAGCGGACCGGGCTCGCGAGCAGGAGTGGTGGACGCTGCGGGCCCGCGCCCGCCGGGTCGCGAAGTCGCTGAAGACGAGGGCTCGGCGGCTGCGCCGCTAGCCAAGCCCGGCGAGCGACGATTTCCTCCCAATATGTGTGAAGTATTCGTCGCTCACCCGGTCGATCGGGCGCCGCTAATGCACCGCGGAGAGCTCGCCGTCCAGCCTCGTCAGGAGCGACGCGCCGGTCGACAGGGCCGCGGCGAGCTCGGGATCGCGGGCGCGGATCACCGGTTGCCAGGCAAACCCGAGTGCAGCGTGGCGCTTGCGGAGCGGCGCCTCGAGGTGCGGCTCGGCGCGCCCGCTGAGCACGGCGCTCCCGGCTGTCGCCGCATGGTCGATCAGGTCGGCGAGAACGGGATCGACGGTGCGCTCCGGTGCGGCGAGGTGCAGGACCCTGCTGGTGCCGCCGGAGCGGATCAGGGCCGCATACCAGCCGACCGCCTTGCCGCCGCGGCGGACGAGCCGGACCGTCAGGTCGCCGTTCAGGGACTCGATCTGCTCGAAGGTCCGCTCGAGCTGCGGCTGATCCCAATCGACGCCGACGCGCTGGCGTCGACTGATCGCCGGCAGCTCGGCGGCGATGGTCTCCGCATCGGCGGCCTCGCCCGTGAAGCCGGGCTCCGGCTCGGTGGTGGCGGCGCCGGTGATCCATCTGCCCGCCGCATGGACCGGCACGGCGCCGACCGGCATCAGGGTGCGGTTGACCGCATTGCCGCGAGCGCGGGCGGCGACGATCCGGGTGATCCACGTCGCCGGGCGCAACACGATCATGAAGTCGGCGGCGCGGGCGTGATCGAGATGACCGCCGAACGTCTGCCAGGCGCGGACGACCAGGTCGGTGGCCGAATCCGACCAGGTGACGTCCTGGGGGCCGGAGAGCAGCCGGCCGAGCAGAAGCGCTCCCGGCGCTCCCTTGCGGTGGCTGTCGGAGACGACGAGATCGCTCAGGCAGACGCCGCGGATCGCCTGCCCGTCGAACTGCATCCGCCGCACCTGGGAGCGGATGAAGCCGATCACCTCGCCGTCCTCGACGGCGACCAGGGACGGCAGCTCGTCGTCCCGCCAGCCGTCGTCGAGCGTCGCGGCCGCGAGCGTACCCTCGGTCAGGGAGTACCCGCTCAGGTTCGCCCGGAGCAGGGCCATGACGGCGGGAAGATCCGCCCGCTCGAGCTCTCGGATGTCCCCCATCGGGGCGGAATCTACCTAGACTGCCCGCCATGAGCAGCGCTCCAACCGGTCCCATGGACGGATTCGACGCGTCCGGTTGCATCGATCGCCTGGCGAAGGGGACGGCCCGCGCGATCCGCGGGCTCGGGCGCCGTGGCGCCGTCGTCGCGACCTCGGGCGGCATCGATTCGAGCGTCGCCGCGGGGATCTGCGTCCGGGCGCTCGGCGCCGACAAGGTCGTCTGCCTGCGGCTGCCCGAGCGCGACGTCGGCGACTCCTCGTCCGACCTCGGCGCCGAGCTGGCCGAAAGTCTCGGGGTCCGCAGCATCGAGGAGCCGATCACCGACGCGCTCGAGGGGCTCGGCTGCTACCGCCAGCGCGACGAGGCGATCAAGGAAGTCTTTCCGGAGTACGAGCCGAGCTGGAAGCACAAGCTGGTCCGTTCGGCCCCGTCCGCCTCGATCACGGTCTTCTCGCTGGTCGTCGAACGGCCGGACGGGACCCAGGAGCAGCGGCGGATGCCCGCTGACGCCTATCTGTCGCTGCTCGCGGCCACGAACATGAAGCAGCGGGTCCGCAAGCTCCGCGAGTACACGTGGGCCGATCGCCTCTCCTATGCCGTGATCGGAACCCCGAACCTGCTCGAATACGACCAGGGATTCTTCGTCAAGGGCGGCGACGGCCTCGCCGACGTGAAGCCGATCGCCGGGCTCTACAAGGGCCAGGTCTACGCGCTCGCCCGCGAGCTCGGACTACCCGAGGCGATCGCGACGCGGGCGCCGACGACCGAGACCTTCTCGCTGCCGCAGACGCAGGAGGAGTTCTACTTCGGCTATTCCTACGAGCGCATGGACGAGCTGAGGTGGGGGCATGCCCAAGATGTCGCTCCGGCCGATCTCTGCGACCGGGTCGGGATGACCGCCGAAGAGGTCGGCGTCGCCTACTCCGAGATCGAGCGTCGCCGGACCGCGACGGCATATCTGCACGCTCCCGCGGTGCTGGTCTCGCCGGAGGCTTGATATGTGCGGGATCGCGGGCATCGTCCGCACCGATCCGACCGAAGCCGTCGAGGAGCGAGCGCTACTGCGGATGGCGCGATCGATCCGTCACCGCGGGCCCGACGGTTTCGGGATCCTCCTCGATCCCGGCGCCGGCCTCGTCTCGACGCGGCTCTCGATCGTCGATCTCGAGCACGGTTGGCAGCCGCTGCTGAGCGACGCCGACGGCAGCGCCCTCGTTTACAACGGCGAGGTCTACAACCACGTCGAGTTGCGCGAGTGGATGAGCTCGCTCGGGGTCACCTTCAAGACCGGATGCGACACCGAGGTCGTTCTCGCCCTGCTTCAGCGCGAGGGCCTCGACGGCCTGCAGCGGCTGAACGGCCAGTTCGCGTTTGCCTGGTGGCAGCCGCAGCGGCGGCGGCTGACGCTCGTCCGCGACCGCTTCGGTGTCCGCCCGCTGAGCTACTCGTCGCTCGACGACGGCAGCCTCGCGTTCGGGTCGGAGGCGAAGGCTCTGTTCGCTTCCGGCGAGGTCCGCGCCGCCCCCGACCTCGCGGGTCTCGACCAGGTCTTCGCGCTGTGGGCGCCGCAGGCGCCACGGACGGCCTTCGCGGACGTCCGCCAGCTCGAACCCGGTGGGGTCCTGGTCTGGGAGCGCGGCGAGATCGTCGAACGGCGCCGTTGGTGGCGCCCGGGCCCCGACCAACCCGACGCCGGCGACGGCGGTCTCGAACAGAATCTCCGCGACAGCATCCGGCTGCGGCTGCGGGCCGACGTGCCGGTCGGCGCCTACCTGTCCGGCGGCCTCGACTCGAGCCTGATCAGCGCGCTCGCGCAGGTGCAGAAGCACGGCGAGCTGCGGACCTTCTCGGTCGCCTTCGACGACCCTTCCTACGACGAGCGGGCCGAGCAGGAGCTCGTCGCGCGGGCGATCGGAACCTCTCATCACGTCGTCGAGGTCGGCGCCGCCGAGATCGCCGCCGCCTTCCCCGAGGTCGTCCGCCACGCCGAGACGCCGCTCGTCCGGACCGCGCCGGTCCCCCTTTACCTACTCGCCCGCGAGGTCCACGAGCACGACCTCAAGGTCGTCGTCACGGGCGAGGGCGCGGACGAGCTCTTCTGGGGATACGACCTGTTCAAGGAGGTCGCGATCCGCAGGCTCCACGCCCGCGATCCGGAGCGGGCGCTGGAGCAGCTCGCCGACCTCTACCCGCACCTCGGCCCGGCCGGGGCGCGCCGTGGGCCCGGCTGGGCGCGATTCCTGCTCGAGACCGGAGCGGGGGAGGGGGACCCGCTCTCGTCCCATCTCACCAGGGTCGCCGCGACCGGAGCGGTGCGTGGCTTCTACCGGGACGAGCTCGCCGCGGAGATGAGCTCCGAGGCGGCCCTGGAGCCCGTCCGCGAGGCTCTTCCCGCCGGCTTCGAGGGCTGGGAGGAGCTCGAGCGGGCCGCCTGGCTCGAGGTGACGACGCTGCTCGAGCCATACCTGCTGGCCGCTCAGGGAGATCGGGTGGCGATGGCACACGGGGTGGAGGGGCGCTACCCGTTCCTCGATCACCACGTCTACGCCAGCTCGGTCGGGCTGCCGGAGGAGGAGAAGCTGACGGCGACGAGCGACAAGGTCGCCCTGCGGGCGCTCGCCGACGAGCTCCTGCCCGCCGAGATAGCGGGGCGCCGCAAGCAGCCCTACCGCGCCCCGGAGGTGACGCCGTTCTTCTCGGCGGGGTCTCCGGACTGGGTCGAGGAGGCGCTGGCGCCGGCGGCGCTCGAGGCGAACGGGATCTGGGACGGCCGCCGGGTCGAGGGCCTGCTGCGACGCTGTCGCGGCGGCCGGGCCACCGGCGTCCGCGAGGGAATGGCGCTGATCGGCATCCTCTCGACCCAGCTCTGGCACGAGGCGTTCTTCGGCTCCGGTGTCCACTACCCGGCCGAGACAGCCGATCCAGAAGTCAGAATCGACCGGACGGTCGAACAATCGATGAGCGAGGTTTCATGAGCGCAGCAGGTGATGGTGGGGACGAAGTTCGCAAGGAGATGCGAGCTTTCATCGAAGACAACTTCCTCTATCTGGATCCGGACGCGGAGCTCGCCGACGATCAGGAGCTGCTCGCCGCCGGGATCGTCGACTCACTCGGGTTCGTCGAGCTCGTCGAGGAGGTCGAGGGGCGTTACGCCGTCGGCGTCCAGGACGTCGAGATCACCGAGGAGAACTTCGGGTCCGTGGATGCCATCGTCGGTTACGTCGAGCGCAAGCGAGCGGAGCCCTGAGACCGGCCGCGCTCGCCGAGGACCTGCGGGCGACGGCCTCGGCCCGGCCCGACGCCCCGGCGATCGTCGCCGCCGGGGAGACGGTCGGCTTTGCCGATCTCGATCGCCGCGTCGACGCCGCCGCCGCCGCGCTGCACCGGCTCGGCATCGGGCGCGGCGACCGCGTCGCCGTCGTGATGTCGAACGGCATCCCGATGGCCGTAGCCGTCTACGCGGTCCTCCGCGCTGGGGCCGCGTTCTCCCCGATCAGCCCGGAGATCGTCCCGGCGAAGCTCGAGCGGATCCTCGTCGACGTCGGCGCGGCGGCCGTCGTCTGCGAGGCGGACACCCGCGAGAGAGTCGAAGCAGGGGCGCCCGAAGGAGTGACGATCGTCGACGGTGAGGCCGTGGCGGACCCATCTCCGGGCTCCCGGTTCGCCCCGATGGTCGGTCCCGACCTCGCTGCGGTCATGTACACGTCCGGCTCGACCGGCGAGCCGAAGGGGGTGACCCTGACCCACGGGAACATGGCGTTCGTCGCCGACTCGATCATCGAGAGCATCGACATGGAGGGGTCCGATCGCGTCCTCTGCGTCCTGCCGCTCTACTTCGGCTATGGCCTCTACCAGATGCTGGCCTGCATCCGGCTCGGCGCAACCCTGGTGCTCGAACCCGGCTTCGGTGCCGCCGGGCGCGTCATCCAGCTGTTCGAGGAACAGCGGATCACCGGCTTCGCCGCGGTGCCGACGATCTACCAGCTGCTGCTCACCCTGCCCGGGCTCGGCGAGCGCGAGTTCCCCCACCTGCGATTCCTCACCAATGCCGGTGCCGGGTTGCCGACCCCCGTCGTCGGCGCCGTTCGGGAGGCGTTCCCCGGCGCGCGGCTATACCTGATGTACGGGCAGACCGAGTGTCAGCGGGTCTGTCGCCTGCTCCCCGAGGAGGTCGATCAGAACCCGTCTTCGGTCGGGACGGCCATCCCGGGCACCGAGGCGTGGGTCGAGGACGAGGATGGCGAGGTGGCGGCTCCGGGGATCGTCGGCGAGCTCATGGTCCGCGGCCCGCACGTGATGCAGGGCTACTGGGGCAACGAGGAGGCTACGCGCCGCCGGCTCCGCCCCGGCCGCTGGCCCTGGGAGCGGGTGCTCGCGACCGGGGACCTGTTCCGTGCCGACGATCGTGGGTACCTCTATTTCGTCGGTCGTCGCGACGACATCATCAAGTCGCGCGGGCAGAAGGTTGCTCCGCGCGAGGTCGAGGACGTGTTGCACGAGTTCCCCGGCGTCCGCGACGCCGCCGTCGTCGGCGTCCCGGACCGGCTGCTCGGCGAGGCTGTCCACGCCCACGTCGCGGCCGAGGCCGGCGTCGAGCTCGACGCCAACGAGCTGCGTCGCCACTGCGCCGGATCGCTCGAGAGCCACATGGTCCCGAAGCGGGTCGTGATCCACGACGAGCTCCCCCGGATCGGGTCGGGCAAGATCGATCGCCGCAAGCTCGCGGGATCGTCGCCGGCCGAATAGCGAACCCGCGGCCGCCCGGTTCGGCGCAATCCGGGATCCAGGCCACGACCCCCGAAGCGAACTGCATCCGTTTAGATCGCCTTGAGGTATGCTCCCCCGCCATGGGGATCGGGGGCCGAGCAGCCGCATTGTGCGCCGTGATCGCGGTTTCGCTGGTGACGGCTGCCGGCGCAGGGGCGCACGGGATCGAAGCGCCCGATCTCCCCGAGTCCGAGTTGCACGCCTACGAGACCGAGGTCCTCGGGCCCGAGCACGCCGCCGAGCACGCCGAGCTGCGCCGCGAGGAGCGCCGTGATCTCCGCCGCTGGGAGGCGCTGACACCGCGCCAGCAGCGACACGAGCGGCGACACGAGCGGCGGCATTCGCGCCGGCTCGCGCAGCAGACGGCGGCGCGAGCCCCGGCCAGCGAGATCGGCCGCTGGACCCATGCTCCCTTCGACCTGCCGCGCTCCTTCGCGATCCACTCGGTGATGCTGCCGACCGGCAAAGTCCTCTACTGGGGCTTCCCGGCCGAGCCGCCGAACGTCGGCAACGGCACCCTCTGGGACCCCTCGAAGGGGTACGGGCCCGACGCGTTCACCAGCGTGCCGCCGCCGATCGTCGATCCCGACGGCGCCGGCCCGCAGCCCCCCGGCATCGCACCGATCTACTGCTCGGCGCAGTCGTTCCTCGCCGACGGCGAGGTGCTGGTGACCGGCGGCAACCTCGTCCTCCCGGGTCGCTCCGATCCCGCCTATCCGGACTGGGCGGGGCTGAACCGCGCCTTCACGTTCAACCCGTGGACGGAGCGCTGGACCGAACAGCCGCAGATGAACGACGGGCGCTGGTACCCGTCCCAGGTCGAGCTCGCCGACGGACGGACGATCACGATCGGCGGTTATGGCGACGAGGCGCCCGGCAAGATTCCCAACTTGGATCTCGAGGTTTTCACGCCGGGGTCAACGCCCGGAAGCGTGGGTTCGTTCGGCCTCCATCCCGAGGTGAACCTGCCGACCGGGATGCTCTACCCACACTTGACCCTGCTGCCCGACAAGCGCGTGGTCGTCGCGGGGCCGCTACCGCGATTCTCTGCTCTGATCGACGCCCGTGACCCTGGCGACCCGATCACCTGGACGGACCTGCCGCGCAGCAACGAGCAGCGCAACGGCGGCAATGCCATCCTCGAGCCGGGCAGCCCGCGCGGCTCCTGGAAGGTGACGATGCTCGGCGGCATCGGCGGAACGG
>DATAFA010000086.1:0-3247 GCA_036257785.1 Solirubrobacterales bacterium
CCCGAGCGCGAACAGGACCCGCGCGAACGGCGTCCGCTTCGAGTCCTCGATCGCCCCGAGCAGCTTCGCGGCCGAGACCTCGCCGAAGCCCTCGAGCCCGGCGAGCTGCTCGGTGGTCAGCTCGTAGATCCCCGATGCGTCGGCGATCAGACCGTCGTCGAGGAACCGCTTCGCCTGCTTCTCGCCGAGCCCGTCGATGTCCATCGCGCCGCGCTGGACGAAATGCTTGACGTGCTGGAAGACCTGGCCCGGGCAGCCGGTCCGGTTCGGGCAGATCGTCCAGACCCCCTCGGGCTTGATCGTCGGGGTGCCGCAGATCGGGCACCGCTTCGGCGGCTTCGCGCGACGCAGGCGCTTGCCCTTGCGACGCTGGATCAGCGGCGCGACGACCTGCGGGATGACGTCGCCGGCGCGGGTGATGATCACCTCGTCGCCGACCCGCACGTCCTTGCGGGCGAGATCCTCCTCGTTGTGGAGCGTCGCGGTGCTGACCGTGACCCCGCTGACGTGGGTCGGCTCGAGCATCGCGAACGGCACCAGGTGCCCGGTCCGGCCGACGTTCCAGACGATGTCGTTGAGCTTCGTCGTCGCGGTCATCGGCGGGAACTTCCAGGCGATCGCCCAGCGCGGCTCGCGACCGACCACCCCGAGCTCCCGCCAGAGGCCGCGGTCGTCGACCTTGACCACGGCCCCGTCGATCTCGTAGTCGAGGCCCTCGCGCTCCCGCTCCCACCACTGGCAGCGCTCGACCACCTCGCGATCGCTCTCGTGGACCGCGATCCCGCCGTTGACCCGGAAGCCGCGCTCGCGGAGCCAGTCGAGCTCGTCGCTGTGGGTGGCGTGGTCGACCCCGCGGCGGTAGCCGATTCCGTAGGTCCAGATCTGCAGCGGGCGCTCGGCGGCGAGAGCGGGATCGTGCTGGCGGATCGTCCCCGCCGCGGCGTTGCGCGGGTTGGCGAACGTCGCGAGGCCCGCCTCGGCCCGCTCGGCGTTGAGCTGTTCGAAGCCCGAGCGGGGGAAGTAGATCTCGCCGCGAACCTCGATCAGCTCCGGGGCATCGGGGATCCGCAGCGGGATCGAGCGGATCGTCCGCAGGTTGTGGGTCACGTCCTCGCCGACCCGGCCGTCCCCGCGGGTGGTGCCGCGGACGAAGAGGCCATGCTCGTAGGTGAGCGAGATCGCGAGCCCGTCGATCTTCGGCTCGGTCACGTAGGTCAGCTCGCCCGCCTCGATGTCGAAGCGCTTAAGCAGGTTGCGGATCCGGCCCTCCCAAGCCTCCAGCTCCTCGGCGCTGCGGGCGTTGCCGAGCGACAGCATCGGCTCGAGGTGCTCGTACTGCTCGAAGCCCTCGACCGGCTTGCCGCCGACCCGCTGGGTCGGCGAGTCCGGCGTCCGCAGCTCCGGGTTGTCCGACTCGATCGCCCGCAGCTCGTTGAGCAGCTCGTCGTAGACGTCGTCGCCGACGAGCGGGTCGTCGAGCACGTAGTAGGCATGGTCGAGCTCGCCGATCCGCTCCCGCAGCTCGGCGCACCGGGCCGCCGCGTCCCCTCCCTTGCTCACGCCTCGACCGTCTCCAGGACCCGCTCGAGAGCGCCGTCGAGGTGGAGGTCGCGGATCGCGTCGAAGCGGGGATGGGCCGTCAGGTCGTAATGGATCGGGGTTATCGCGACCTCCCCGCGGGCGACCGCGGCGAGATCGGTTCCCTCCTCGTCCTCGAAGCCGGGATCGAAACCGTAGATCCGGTAGCGCTTGCGGCCGTTGCCGTCCTCGTCGACCTGCTTGAGCTCGTCGTCGTAGACCCGCTTGCCGAGCCTGGTCACCTCGATCCCGCATGGCTGCTCGCCGGGGCAGTTGACGTTCAGCAGCGTCCCCTCGGGCAGCCGGCCGTCGGCGACGATCGCGGCCAGCGCCGCCGCCAGCGGCGCCGAGACCGAGAAGTCGAAACGGCGGCCGGCCTGGAAGTCGAGCTTCGGCGGCATCGACTGCTGCGAGACGGCGATCGCCGGGATCCCGAGGACGATCCCCTCGAGCGCCGCCGCGACGGTCCCCGAGTAGGTGACGTCGTCGCCGAGGTTGGCACCGTGGTTGATGCCGGAGACGATCAGCTCCGGGCGCTCGCCGACCAGCCCGAGGTCGGCGAAGCGGACGCAGTCGACGGGAGTGCCGTCGGTCGCGTAGCCGACGGTTCCGTCGTCGAATCTCACCTCGTCGACCCAGAGCGGCGAGCGCGTCGTGATCGAGCGGGCCGTCGCGCTCCGGTTCGAGTCGGGCGCGATCACGTGGAGCTCGATCCCGTCGATCTCGAGCAGCGCCCGGCGCAGCGCCTGCAGCCCGGAGGCGCCGATCCCGTCGTCGTTGGTGAGCAGAACCCGCACCGGAGCGATTCTAAAGCGGCGCGTGGGCTGCGCCGGTGCCAGCTGCGATCAGTACGTGACCGCGATCAGATAGAGGCCGTGCGGGGCCGCCGTCGGGCCGGCGGCCGGCCGCGGCGCGCCATCGAGGAGGCGCCGGAAGTCGTCGCGATCGCGGCGGCCGCCGCCGACCTCGAGCATCGTCCCGACCAGGACGCGGACCATGTTGCGCATGAATGCGTCGGCCTCGATCTCGAAGCTGACGATGCGCCCGCCGTCATCGGACCAGGCGGCCGCGAGGACGTCGCGCTCGAAGCGGACGTGCTCGGTCTCGGCCGGGGTGAACGCCGTGAAGTCGTGGGTGCCGGGAAGCATCGCCGCGCAGTCTCGGAGCGCGCCGCGGTCGAGCCGATACGGCCAGTTGAGCGAGCGCCGCCGCTCGAACGGGCTCGGCGGCGAGCCGACCTCGAGGCGGTAGCGGTAGCGGCGCGAGCGGGCCTGCCGGCGGGCGTCGAAGTCGGGTGCCGCGGTGACGCTCCAGACGGCGAGGTCGGGGCCGGTCAGAGCGTTCAGCGCCCGCTGCAGCGAAGCCGGCACCGGCCGCTCGACCCTGAAGCTCGCGACCTGAGCGAGGGCGTGGACGCCGGCGTCGGTGCGCCCTGCCGCGGTCAGCCTGACCGACGCTCCGAGGACGCGCTCGAGCGCGTCCTCGAGCTCCCCCTGGACGGTGCGGAGGCCGGGTTGGACCGCCCAGCCGCTGAACCGGGTGCCGTCGTAGGCGAGGTCGAGGCGATAAGTACCCATCGGGCCGATTCTGACGAGGCCCGAATCGTGAGCCGACGAGGACGCCGAGCCCGGCGTTCCCGGGCCCGTCAGACCAGCTCGAGGTAGACCAT
>DATAFA010000090.1:0-9257 GCA_036257785.1 Solirubrobacterales bacterium
TGGGGGTTTGGAATCGATCATCTAACGTCCCCGCTGCCGGATCTGATGCGCCATCCGCGTCTGCAGCGAGAACAGCTCGATGAAGCCCGGACTCGCGAGCTGGCTGAACTCCCCGCCTGACTCACCGAACCCTGCCAGCGACCTGTCGTAGAGCGCATACGGTGAGCTGCGGGCGACGACCGTGGCCGACCCCTTGTAGAGCTTCAGGGTCACCTCGCCGGTGACGAACTCGTTCGCGGCGACCATGTAGGCGTCGAGATCGCTGCGCAGCGGCTCGTGCCAGAGCCCCGCGTAGCAGAGGTATGCCCAGTGGTTGTCGAGGGCGGCCTTGAAGTTGTTCTGATGGATCGTCGAGACGAGCTTCTCGAGGTCCCGGTGCGCGGTCAGGAGGATCGTCGCCGCCGGCACCTCGTAGATGTCGCGGACCTTGAGGCCGACGATCCGGTCCTCGAGGTGATCGACGATGCCGACACCGTGGTGGCGACCGCGATCGGAGACCCGCTGAATCAGCTCGACGAGGGCGAGGTCCTCGCCGTCGAGCGAGACCGGGCGGCCGGCGTCGAAGCCGACTCGCACGAGCTCAGCCTCGTCGGGAGCCTCCTCGGGCCTGGTTACGAGCCGGAACACGTCGTCGGGCGGCGGCTGGTCGATGTCCTCGATCGCCCGCCCCTCCGACGAGCGCCCCCAGAGGTTGTCGTCGATCGAGTACGGCGGCTTCTCGGCCCCTCCCGAGACCGGTATCCGGTGCTCGCGGGCGTAGGCGATCTCCTCCTCCCTACCCATCGCCCACTCGCGGACCGGCGCCAGGACCCGCAGCTCCGGCCCGAGCGCCGCGATCGTCGCGTCGATTCGCACCTGGTCGTTGCCCTTGCCGGTGCAGCCGTGGGCGATCGTCTCGCAGCCGTGCTCGCGCGCCGCGGCGACGGCGATCTTCGCGATCAGTGGACGGGCCAGCGCCGTGAACAGCGGGTACCCGCCGCCGTAAAGCGCATTGGCGCGGATCGCCGGCGCGACGTATTCGCCGGCGAACTCCTCCCGGGCATCGACCACCAGCGTCTCGACGGCGCCCATCTCACGTGCCTTGGCGACGATCGCGTCCCAGTTCTCGTCCGGTTGCCCGAGCTCGACGGTCAGCGTCACGACCTCGGCCCCGTACTGCTGCTGGATCCAGTGCAGCATCACGCTCGTGTCGAGACCGCCCGAATAGAGCAGGAGAACGCGCGCGACCTGCTCGGGGTCGGCCTGATAGGAGGCGATCGGTTGCCGGCTCGGGGCGCTCACGGGACGGGCAGTCTTGCATGTGGCCGCGAGCGCGGCGGCGGCGATCAGGGATGATCCACGGCGATGCGGCGACTCACCCGAATCGCGTCGGTGGCGCTGGTCACGGCAGGCGTCGTGCTCCTCGCCGACGTTGCCGTCACCCTGCTCTGGAAGGAGCCGCTCTCGGCGGTGTACGCCGAGATCCGCCAGAACCAGGCCGCCGGCGAGCTCGACGCGGTCAGCGACGAGTTCCTCCAGGACCCCGATGTCGCAGACCTGACCAGGAGCGCAGCCGATTCGGCGCGGCGCGCCGAGCAGCTCGCCGATCTCTTCGCCAAGCGCCTCGAGGAGGGCAAGCCGATCGGGCGGATCGAGATCCCCTCGATCGACGCCGACTACGTCGTCGTCGAGGGAACGGCCGAGGCCGACCTCGAGCGCGGCCCCGGGCATTACCCGGATGCGGGCCTGCCCGGACAGGGCCGGACGGTCGCGATCGCCGGGCATCGGACCACCTACGGCGCCCCGTTCAACGAGATCGACAAGATCGACGCCGGCGACCCGATCGTCCTCGAGATGCCCTACGGCAAGTTCACCTACGAGGTCACCGACACCAGGATCGTCGATCCCGACCAGACCGGGATCGTCGACGACGTCGGCCACGAGCGGCTCGTGCTGACCTCCTGTCATCCGCTCTACAGCGCCGCCCAGCGCTACGCCGTGATCGCCGATCTGAAGCGGATCGACCTGGGCTGAGCGCTGTCGCCCGTCAGGCGGCGTCGTCGAGCGCGCTCGCGGTCCGCGCGAGCCCGTCGTCGAGCTCGGTCGCAGCCCTCCACTCGAGATCCCGCCGGGCTGCGCTCGGGTCGATCGCGACGCGTTCGACCTCACCGGCGCGAGCCGGGTGGTGCTCGATCTCGGGGTCGGCGCCGGTTGCCGCCTTGAGCCGGCGGGCGAGGTCGAGGACGCTCGTCTCGACGCCGGTGCCGATGTTGTAGGGACCGGCAACCGCGGCGCCCTCACGGCCGAGGAGCCGCTCGGCGGCGAGGATCGCAGCGACGACGTCGGCGACGTAGACGTAGTCTCGGGTCTGCTCGCCGTCGCCGAAGACCCGCAACGGGTCGCCCTCCCGCAGCAGGCCACAGAAGATCGCAACCACGCCGGCCTCGCCGTGTGGGTCCTGCCGCGGCCCGTAGACGTTGCCGAAACGAAGCGCCACCCCGGCGAGCCCGTGCAGGCGCCGGTAGAGCCCCAGGTAGACCTCGCCGGCGAACTTGCTCGCGCCGTACGCCGTCTCAGGCAGGCTCGGCGCCTCCTCGGGGAAGGGTAGCTGCCGCCCCGCCCCCTCGCCGTAGATGGCACCACCGGTGGATGCGAATACGACCGGGGCGCCGTGGCTCCTGGCGGTCTCGAGGACGTTGATCGTGCCGAGCACGTTCACGGTCGCGTCGAACGCCGGGTCCGCGACGGCCTTGCGAACGTCCGCCTGGGCGGCCAGGTGGAAGATACGGTCCGGGACGAAGCCGTCGATCGCGTCCTCGAGACGGGGCCGGTCGGCGATGTCGCACTCGGCGAGCTCGGCTCCCCGCGCCGCGGCGCCGTCGAGGTTCGTCCGCCGCCCGGTCGACAGGTCGTCGACGACGAGGACGTCGGCACCGGTCTCGAGCAGCGCGTCGACGAGGTTCGAGCCGATGAAGCCGGCGCCACCGGTGACCAGCGCCTTCACCCCTGCCCGACCCCCGGAGCGCCGCCGCTCGTCTCGATGATGAAGTCGGCGACCCGCATGGACTCGTGGCTGAGGGTACGGGACGCGACGTAGTCGTGCCCGGCGGCGATCAGCCGAGCGCGCAGCTCCGGGCTCGCGGCGATCTCCTCGAGCGCCCCGGCAGCGGCCTCCGGGTCCCCCGGCGGCACGAGCAGGACCGCGTCGCCGACCGCCTGGCGGATGCCGCCGACGTCCGTGGCGACCGTCGGCAGCCCGGCGGCGAACGCCTCCAGGAGCACCTGCGGCAGCCCCTCGGTCCAGGAGACGTGCAGGAATGCGTGGCTGTCGCGGTAGGCGCGACCGAGCCCGTCGCCGAAGGCGACATAACCGCGGAGATCGGCGCGGTCGGCGACGCCGAGACGCTCGAGCTCGGCCTCGAGCTCGCCGGCCATCGGCCCCTCGCCGCAGACGGTCAGCTTCCACGCCCGCCCGTCGGCGGCGAGGATCCCGATCGCGTCGGCGAGCAGCAGCGGATTCTTCTCCTCCTCGAGACGCCCGACGCTGAGAATCCGCAGCTCGTCGTCGTAGGAGCGTCGCGACGCCTCCTCGGTGCTGACGATCTCATCGGCCTCGACCAGCGAGACGGCGATCTCGAGCAATGCCGGACTCCGCGAATAGGTGGCGGCGATCTGCGGCCCGATCGCCACCACCGGATGGAAGCGGGCCAGGGCCCGGAACGCGAGGTCGATCAGCGCCGCCATGACGCGGATTGCGGGCCGGCCGGGATGGCGGGCGCGGACGTAGGCGGGGTAATCCTGTCGGACGCCGAACACGACCCGCTTGCGTCGAACGATCGCGAGGATCGCGAAGACGACGGCGAACGGGTTCGGCCCGAGCAGCCAGACGCAGTCCAGCCCGGCGAGGCCACGCCAGAATCCTCGCACCGCGGATGCCAACGACCGCAGCGCCTCGCTCGGCCGGCCGAGGGTCCGGTAATACGGCAGCGGCACGAAGTCGGCCTCGGACCCGAGCCCGTAGCGGGCGCGCGTCGATCCGGTCGGATCGAGACGGCCGAAGACGGTGAGACCGGAGAAGCGCGGAGCGAGTTGGGCGATGAAGACGACGAACGCTCGCTCGCCGAACGGCTCGCCGTCGCGGACGTGGTACAGGTAGTCGGTGTATACGCCGAGCCGCATCCGGCTAGAGTACGGAAGCAGTAGCCGAGCGTGGGTAAGGGATTGCACGAGTCATCGCGCCCCCGACGGCGTGGCGATCAGAACCGATAATCCACCGACGCATGAGACACACGAGCGAGAGCGCTGCCAACTGGGTCGAGCCCCCGGTCGAGCAGCAGAGCCTGACGCGGTTCCTGGAGACGATCAGGGATCGGATCTGGATCGTGGTCGCGGCCGTGGTCATCGTCACCGCCGCCGCGATCCTCTACGTCGCCACCGCCGAGAAGGTGTACGAGGCCACCGTGAAGATCCAGGTCGTCCCGATCGACGACCCCGAGGGCAGGCTCTCCTCGCTCGGGCTGATCAGCCAGTCCAGCGATCCGCTGCGTGCCGTCGAGACCGCCTCGACCCTGCTCACCAGCCAAGGTGCCGCCGAGCGCGTCGCCGCCGAGGACGGACAGGGTCGCGACTCGCAGGCGATCCTCGGCAAGGTCACCGCGGAGCCGATCGCCGAGAGCGACATCGTCTCCCTGACCGCGAAAGCGCCGACGGCAACCGGTGCCGCCGCGCTCGCCAACGAATTCGCGAAGGCCGCCCTGCAGGAGCAGGCCAAGACCCTCCGCGACACGATCGACCGCGAACTTCCGGCGCTCAATGCCCGCCTCAGGGAGCTCCCTGAAGGAATCGGGCGCGACACGATCGCCGCCCAGATCGCCCAGTTCGAGGCCCTGCGGGTAGCCGGCGATCCGACGCTGCGGATCATCGAGCCGGCCGTTCCGCCCGGTAGCCCGGTTTCCCCCAAGCCGTTCCTCAGCATCTTCGCCGGGCTGATCGCCGGTTTCGTCCTCGGGATCGGCGCGGTCTTCGCCCTGCGGATGCTCGATCCGCTGATCCGCAGGGAGGACCAGGTCCGCTCCCGCTACCGCCTGCCGATCCTCGCGCGGGTCCCGCAGGAGCGCGGCGGCCCGAAGGATCGACCGCTGGTCTGGAGCAATCTCGTCGGCGGCTCGGTCGAGGCCTACCGGACCCTGCGGGCGGTGCTGGCCGGATCGGCATCGCGACGGTCGCCCTCGATCCTGATCTCGAGCCCCGGCCCGGGCGAGGGCAAGACGACCTCGGCGATCTCGCTGGCGGCGTCGCTGGCGCTCACCGACAAGCGCGTGATCCTGATCGAGGCCGACCTGCGACGCCCGGCGATCGGCAGGGCCTTCAACCTCACCGTCAGTACCGGGATCGTCAGCGTCCTGGCCGGCGAGGCAAGCCTCGAGGAATGCCTCGTCACCGCACCGATCGGAGAAGGCCACCTCGGGCTGCTCCTGGCCGAGGAGTCGGGCGGCGCCGGAGCCGAGCTGCTGGCGCTTCCGACAGCGCTGGAGCTGCTCGAGCAGGCGAAGGAGCTGGCCGACGTCGTCGTCGTCGACTCGCCGCCGCTTGCGACGGTCGTCGATGCCCTGCCGATGGCCCGCGCCGTCGATGAGGTTGTGATCGCGCTGAAGCTCGGAACGAGTCGCATCGACCGCACCCAGGAGCTCGCCGAGCTCCTCGCCGAGTCCGGGATCACCCCGGCCGGCTTCGTCCTGATCGGCGTGCCCGGGCACTCGAATCTCTACTACGGCGACTCCGACCGCGAGCAGATCGTCGAGATGCACCCGACCCGCCCGGCAGCCAGCGCCGGTTGAGCAGCCAGATGGCGGCAACGAGGCCTCCGATCCCATGGATTGTGGGCCTGATCGCCATCCCGGCCCTCGCCGCGATCGGATTCATCGCCGGGGCCGAGCCGAAGTTCGGCATCATCGCGGCACTGGCGCTCGTCTACGCGTTGATCGTCTTCTCCGATCTCTCGATCGCGCTCACCCTCCTGATCGTGATCGTCTTCGCGGAATCGACGCCGCTGGCCGGGCCGGCGCTCAGCGCCACCAAGATCGCCGGCCTGCTGCTGGCACTCGGATGGATTGCCCGGACCGCAACCAGCGGCGAGCGGCAGCGGTCGGTGATCTTCGTCGGCCATCCCGTCCTCTCCTACCTGTTGGCACTGTTCCTCGGCTGGATCACGCTCAGCATCATCTGGGCCGAGGATCCGGCGCTCGCCGTCGAGCAGGCGACCGTCTTCCTGCTCGTCGCGGTCCTCTACGTGATCGTCTACACCGCCGTCCGCACCCGCAAGCAGGCGTTCTGGGTCGTTGGCGCGTTCGTGCTGGGAACGGCGATCACGGCCGCTTACGGCCTCGTGCTGCGACCCGATCCGAACGGTCAGACGGCCGAGCGGCTGGCGTCGACGATCAACGATCCCAACTTCCTCGCCGCGATTCTCGTCGCCGGCATCGTCCTCGGCGGGGCCGGCTTCTTCGCGGCTCGCGGCTGGCGACTGCTCCAACTCGGCGCCCTGATTGCGGTCGGGCTGTCCCTGGTGGCCTTCCTGCTCACCGGTTCGCGCGGCGGCATCATCGGGCTCGGCGCCGCGTTGCTCGTGGCGATCGCGTTTGGCGGTAGATGGCGCTTGCAGATCGCGTTTGCGGCAACGGTGGCGACGACGCTCGGGGTCGCCTATTACGTGGCGCTCGCGCCCCCGGATCTGACCGCGCGGATCGCGAGCGCCACCCAAGGCGAGGTGAGCACGCTCGACACCCGCTCGACGATCTGGACCGTGGCCTGGCGAATGGCCGAGGATTACCCGATCACCGGCGTCGGGATCGGCAACTTCGAGGCGCGATCGGCCGAGTACGTGATCCGGCCCGGCACCACCTATCGCACCGATCGCGTCATCGACGATCCCGGCGTGGCACACAACAGCTACCTCGGTCCGCTCGCCGAGATCGGGATCGTCGGCCTCGCCCTGCTGCTGTCGATCATCGGTTTCTCGCTCGTCTGCACGGCCCGTGCCGCGCGACGGTTCGAGCGCAACGGCGACAGCCGCATGGAGGCGATCGCGCGGGGCCTGCTCGTCGCGAACGTCGGCTTGCTGACGGCCGCCTTCTTCATCAGCGCCGAATCGAACAAGTTCATCTGGCTGATGCTCGCGATGGGCCCGGCGCTGCTCGCGGTCGCGGAGAGCTCCGGCGTAGCGACGTCGCGACCTCGCTACGCCCCGGCTTCGAGCTCGGCCGCGGTGCGCCCGCTCGCCAGGCCCTCGTAGATCCGCTCGATCGCGCGGACAGTGACGCCGATGTCGAACTCGGCGTGCTGACGTCGCCGCCCGCCGGCGCCGACCGCGGCGGCGAGCTCCCGGTCGGTGAGGAGCCGCGCGATCGCGGCCGCGAGGCCGTCAGGATGACGCGGCTCGACGAGCAGGCCCTCGACCTCGGGCTCGATCAGGGCGGGAATGCCGCCGACCCGGGTCGCGACGATCGGAAGCGCGGCCTCCATGTACTCGAGGATCGAGAGCGGGGTCCCCTCGAAATCCGAGCAGCAGACCGCGACGTCGATGGCCCCGAGGAGGTCGGGGACGTCGTTGCGCTGCCCGAGCAGCATCACGGTTCCGCCGAGGTCGAGCTCGGCGATCCGGTGCTCGAGCCCGGCTCGCTCGGGCCCCTCGCCGACGATCAGGACCCGAAGTGCCGGCAGATCGCGGGACAGCTTCGCCGCGGCCTCGAGCAGCATGTCGAGAGCCTTCTGCGGGCGCAACGCGCAAACGGTGCCGACGACCGGGACGTCGGCACCGATCCCCAGCTCGCCCCTGATGTCGGCGCCGCTGGGGGCCGGCGGTGCCGGTATCCCGTTCGGGACGAAGATCACCTTGCCCGGGTCGATCCCCTCGATCTCGATCATCCGCCGCCGGTCCTGCTCGGAGACGGCGAGGAAGGCGTCGGCGCGGGCGGCGATCAGCCGCCGGTCGAGGAGCTTGCGAACCGGCTGTCCCTGAAACGACCAGGTGTGCTCATGGGCGACGATCGCCGGGGTTCGGGCAAGCGTGCCGAGCACCGCCGCCCAGACGTTGGAGCCGAACTTGTGGGCATGGAGCACGTCGATGCCTCCGCCGCGGAGCAGCGAGTAGAGCGGCCGCCACGCGGGGACGTCCCAGGCGCCTCGCCGGCGCAGCCCGATGAACCGGACGCCCGCGTCGTCGAGCTCGGCGAGCGCCCCCGCCGCGACCGCATCGCGCTCCCGCTCGGCCGACCACCGGGAGACGCAGAGCGTGCGCTCGAAGCGCTCCGGGTCGAGGCGCACCACCACCTCGCGGGCCAGACGCTCGGCGCCACCGGCGAGACCGATTCCGTCGACGAGCGTCACCACCCGCAGCTTCCGTCGCTTTCCGTCGGCACCTTGCATCTAGGATCCGCAGCATGATGGCTTCCGCTGACGACGGCTCCCCGCCGGTGCGCGAGGTGCCGATGCCGCCGGGGCGGCAGAGCGCTTTCGGCACGACCGGCGACTTCGTTGCCCCGCCCGGCTCGCGGGTCGACCCTGACGATCCCACCGGTTACTACATCGACCTGCGGGCGAAGGCCGACTCGCCAGACTTCCCCCCGATCTGGTGGCCCCGGATGCCGTCCGAGCCGCGGGTCGTGGTCGCCCAGTGGGCTCTGGGCTGCTGGGAGCACTACCTGGCCGGCGACGGCGAGCAGTGGCTCGCGGCCGCCCGCTGGGCCGCCGACCGCCTGCTCGAGCAGCAGCACCACTCCGGGCCTTATGCCGGCGGCTGGACGCACGAGTACGGCTTCCGGCACACCTACAGGATCGATCCGCCCTGGATGTCGGGCATGGCGCAAGGCCAGGCCGCGAGCCTGCTCATCCGGATCCATCGTGAGACCGACGAGGAGCGCTACGCGCACGCGGCGCTGGCGGCGCTGGCGCCGATGCGGGTTCCGGTCTCCGCGGGCGGCGTCGGCGGGAGCCTCGGCGGCGGCTGGTTCCCGGAGGAATACCCCACTGATCCCCCATCCCATGTGCTGAATGGCGCCATATTCGGGGCCTGGGGAGCCTACGACGTGGCCGTCGCGCTCGGGGACCGTGATGCCGACGCGCTCGCCCATGAGGGGTTCGAAACCCTCGCCGCGTCGCTCAGCCGCTTCGACACCGGATCGTGGTCGCGTTACGACCTGTTCCCGCATCCGGTCTCGAACATCGCCAGCCCGATGTACCACCAGCTCCACATCAACCAGCTCCGGGCGATGGCGGCGATC
>DATAFA010000104.1:0-3848 GCA_036257785.1 Solirubrobacterales bacterium
CGACCCCGGTTGCCCCGAATGCCCGTAGCGCCACATGATGCGGCCTGACGGGTAGCTGATCTCGACGATGTCGTGGTTGTCCTCTTCGTTCGAGATGATCGAGTGCCCGCCGGGTGTGAAGAACGCGTCGTCGTCGAAGTAGAGGCGGGGCTGGCCCGGACGGCTCGGGTAACGCCACAGGATGTGGCCGGCCGGATCGATCATCAGCATCCGGTTGTTCCCGCGATCGGCGATCAGAAGGTCGCCCGGGAGCGGGCCGCGGAACCTGCGCGGCAGGCCCTCGCCGCGCCTCGTACGATGTCGCCGATGGACGGGCTGTGCCGTCGGCGAGATCGACAGGACCGCCCGCGTGGGCCTCGACCCCTCGCTCCCGCCGATCACGAGCAGCCGTCCCGGCAGGCTGGCCACTCCAGCATCCGAGAGCGGGTGCGGAAGCGTTGCCGCGCGCTTGACGTCGCCCCCGGCGCCGACGGCGAGCACCGACGACACGGGAGCTCCGGCACCGCCGATCCCACCGACGACGTACATGATCCCGCCGAGGGCGCCCGCCGACGCGTGCATCAGGGGCTGGGGCAGAGTCCCGATCCTCGCCACGGAGCCGTCAGCAGGTGTGAAGCGATAGATCGCGCGGCTCGGCCCCGCCTCCGTCCGGCCGCCGGCGATCAGGACGGCGTTCCCAACGGCCGCCACCGCCGCGTAGCGAAGGCCGATCGGAAGCCTGGCCACTCGCCGGGCTCGCCCGGCGCCGATCGCAACGATTCCGTCCGACCACGCGCTGCCGGTGAAGCCGCCCACCGCGTATGTCGTCCCACCCACCGTCGCGACCGAGAGATCGGAGAGCGGCGTCGGCAGCCG
Source organism: Solirubrobacterales bacterium (assembly GCA_036257785.1). Classification (GTDB taxonomy): domain Bacteria; phylum Actinomycetota; class Thermoleophilia; order Solirubrobacterales; family 70-9; genus RHKX01. The sequence goes on from DATAFA010000104.1 coordinate 856, forward strand.
GCCCACGATTCGCACAGCTCCGGTCCCCGGGTCGAAGGCGGCGATGCCCGCGTAGCTTGCGACCTGGCCGCCTCCGAGGACGACGAGCCGCCCGCGCCCACTCGGGGCGGCAGCGGCGTCGTGGATCGCAAGGGGGAGGCGCCCGGCCGACCTCACTGACGAGCCGCGAACGACCGAGACCGCGGTCGTGGAACCGCCACCGGAGTCGAGGCCGCCGAACGCGTAGGCGCGGTCGCCGAGGACTGCCACCGCGGCGTCCTGGACAGCGGCCGGGAGCTCGGCAATCTTGCGGATGCGAATCCGCGCGGCGCCGGTGGACCCCCGATGCGACCCGCGCGTCGATGCCCGCCCCGGTGCAGGCGGGTCTGTCGTGGAGCGCACGATGCTGCGGGTCGCGGAGGGCCCCGAGTCGCGGAGCTCATGGATCGACCCAACGGCGGTCGCGACCGCCGCGAGGATGACCACGCCGCCCGCCCGGCGCAGCCGATGCACGCGGCGCCGTCTGCGCCGCCGCCGATCGCGCTCTCGGAAGTCGTTGGCGGCGGCCACGCGGGGACGGTACGCCGCTCCGATGAAAGCCGTCTTACCCGGCCGCCTCGATGGGCGCTATCGTGTCGCGCCGTGTGTCACGACCCCGACTCCGGCCCGCCGATCCCGCCGATCGCGGGCGCGTCGGTCTCGCACGACGACCTCGTCCTGGAGGCCGCGGACGGGAACCGGTTCGCGGCGTTCGCCGCCGGGCCCGACACGGCGGCCCGCTGCGGCGTCGTCGTCCTTCCCGACGTCCGCGGCCTGCACCACTTCTACGAGGAGGTCGCCCTCCGGCTCGGCGAGCAGGGAGTCGCGGCGGTCGCCATCGACTGCTTCGGGCGCACGGCCGGGGTCGCTAAGCGGGACGAACACTTTCCGTACGCGGACCACGTTCCGCAGACGCGGGCGGCGAGCGTCCAGGCCGACGTCGCGGCCGCGGTGGCGCACCTGCGATCGCAGGCCGGCGTCGAGGCCGTCTTCACGATCGGGTTCTGCTTCGGCGGCCGGCACTCGTGGCTCTCGGCGGCCGGTGGGCACGGACTCGCCGGGGCGATCGGCTTCTACGGCTCGACGGGACCGCGAAACGGCGAGGACGGCCCGATCCAGCGAGCCGCCGAGCTGCGGGCGCCGATCCTCGCGCTCATGGGCGGCGCCGACCAGGCGATCTCGGCCGCCGACGTCGCGGCGTTCGACTCAGCGCTCGCGGAGGCCGGCGTCGAGCACGAGGTCGTCAGCTACGACGGCGCGCCGCACAGCTTCTTCGACCGAAAGCAGGAGCAGTTCGCCGACGCGTCGGCCGACGCATGGCAGCGCGTGCTCGGCTTCCTCGAGAAGCACACGCCCGCCTGACGGGCGCCTACTCCTCGGTCGGGCTCTGCTGCGCCCCGCCGTCCCTGCCGAGGATCCGGCGAATGCGATCCCAGCTCGATGCGACCTCGGCCTCGTCCACAGGCTCTGCCGCCGGCTCGGGCTCGGGCTCGGGCTCGGGCTCGGGCTCGGGCTCGGGCTCGGGCTCGGGCTCGGGCTCCGCGATCGGCTCCGGCTCGGGCTCCGGCTCGGGCATGGCCTCGGGCTCGGCGACCATCTCCGTCTCGGGTTCGGGCTCCGGCTCCGGCTCGGCCACCGCCGCGGCCGGCTCCTCGACCGTCGCCGCGCGCCGGAGGGCCTCCCTGTCGGCCATGCGCCGGAGGCGCTCCGAGTAGCGCTGCGCGCGCTCGCCGACGGCCTCTCCCTCCCGCTCGGCCGCGGCCAGGATCTCGCTCGCGCGCCGCTCGGCGTCACGCACCATCGCCTCGGCCTCCCGTGCGGCTGCCTCGCGCTCGTCGCGAGCCGCGGCCGCGACCTGCGAGACCTGATCGGCCAGCATCCGCTCGAACGACGCCAGCGTCGCCTTCGTCCGGGCGAGGGCCGCAGCCGCATCCTCGGCATTCTCGGCCGGCGCATCGCCGGTCTCGGCCTCCTCGCCGCCGTCCTGGACGCGGTCGATGGCGGCGACCAGCTCTTGCACGCTCATCGAGACGGCGTCCTCCACGCCGAGCGCGGTCGCCATCCGGAAGAGCCGGACGCGGTCGGCGACCGGATCGGCCGTCTCCTCTGCGACCTCCTCCTCGAGACGAAGCGGCGTCACCGACACGACGTCGGGAACCGGTGCGTTCGCAACCTCGGCCAGCGCGGTCGACGCGGTCGATGCCTCGGTCACCCGCCGGAGCCGCTCGACGATGCCCTGTGCCCAACCGCTCGGCATCGCACCGGTCTCGGCGTCGGAGTCCGCCGCCGGCTCCGCCGTGGCCTCGGGAGCGGCCCCGTTCATCGGGGTCTCGCCGGCGCGCTCGACCATCCACGACCGGAGCTCGGCCATGTACGAGTCGACGTCGGGCCTCCAGTAGCCGAGTGAGACGACGCCGAACGTCTGCCGGCCGAGGCGCTCGACCTCGTCTTGCCAGTCGACGTCGGCCGAGTCGACCCGATCGGCCAGCTCGTGCAGATAGCGATCGACGTCGTCCTGGTTGTACCCATGCGCGCCGAACGAGAACGTGCGATTCCTGATGTCGTGAGCCTCTTCCATGCCATGCACCGCCCTCACCAGATTCCAGGTTCTTCCTATCGCGACTCTACGTGCGATCGGCGCAAGGTCAATGCCCGGCTCCTATTGACGTCCGTCGTGACCACCCGTATTCGTCGAATGTGATGTCAGATCAGCGAACAACACTCATGGCCAAGATGGCGTCCGCCCGGCGCAGGTTGTGGATTGCGGCCGTCGTCGCGATCGTCGCCGGAGCCGCCGCCGCAGCGATCGCGTCGGCCCAGGCGCCCACGTACGCAGCCTCCGCACAGGTCGGCTTCGGAACGACCACGCTCCCGGCCCAGGCATCGGTCGCGCTCACGCCCGCGAAGGCGCGGGCCACGCTCCACCGCGCACATGTGACCAGCCTCTCGGCGGGTGACCTCCTTGCCAACACCAC
>DATAFA010000113.1:0-16014 GCA_036257785.1 Solirubrobacterales bacterium
TCTCCGGCACGACCGGCGAGTCGCCGACGCTCGACGACATCGAGAAGCTGCGGCTCCTGGAGGCCGTGCTCGAGGAGATCGGCGATCGGGCCACGGTGATCATCGGCACCGGCTCGAACGACACTCGCCATACCGCCGAGCTCACCGGCCGGGCCGCGCGCGCCGGAGCGCATGGCGTCCTGGTGGTGACGCCCTACTACAACAAGCCGAACGAGGCCGGGCTCCGCGCGCACTTCGCCACCGCCTCCGAGGCCGCCGGCGACACGCCGATCGTCCTCTACAACATCCCCTCGCGCTGCGTGATCAACCTCCCCCCGGAGCTGCTCGCGTCGCTCGCGGCCGAGCACGCGAACATCCTCGGGGTCAAGCAGGCGAACAACGACGAGATCGGGCCGATCGAGGGCCTCGACGTTCTCGCCGGCAACGACAACATCTTTGCCCGCTGCCTCGAGCTCGGCGGCACCGGCGGGATCCTGGTTGCCTCGCATCTCGTCGGCGACCGGATGCGTGCCATCTACGACGCGGCGGATGCCGGCGACCACGAGCGGGCGCGGGAGGTCGACGCCGAGCTCCAGGCGATCTACGACGCGACGGCGGTGGCGCCCCCGGCGGCGTGCGTGAAGGCGGCGCTGGCGGCCGAGGGCCTCATCGGCGAGACGCTGCGTCTGCCGATGGTCCCGCTCAGTGACGCCGAGCGCGAGACCGTCCTCGGTGCCGTACGCGACCACCGCGCCGCGGTCGGCGAAGCGCTGTGAGGCGGAGTCCTCTAGGACGGAGCCGAGCCCTGCCGTTGTTGAGGCAGCTGGGATGAGCGATTCCATCCGGATCCTCCCCCTCGGCGGCCTGGGGGAGATCGGCAAGAACATGACCGCCGTCGAGACCGGCGGCCGGATCGTGATCGTCGACGCCGGCGTGATGTTCCCGACGGCCGAGATGCTGGGCATCGACCTCGTCCTGCCCGACTTCACGTCGCTGCGCGACCGGCGCGACGACATCGAGGCGATCGTCCTGACACACGGGCACGAGGACCACGTCGGCGCACTGCCGTTCGTCCTGCGCGAACTCGGCCTCCCGGACGCGATCTACGGCGGCGCGCTGACGATCGGCCTGGTTCGCTCCAAGCTCGAGGAGCGCAAGATCCGTGATGCGCCGCTGCACGTGCTGGAGGCGGGCGAGCGCGTCCCGGCCGGCCCGTTCGAGATCGAGATGATCCACATGTCGCACTCGATCCCGGACGCGCGCGCGGTCGCGCTCCACACCGCACTCGGCGCCGTCCTGATCACCGGCGACTACCGCTTCGACCAGACCCCGATCGACGGCCGCCCCGCGGACATCTCGAGGCTCGCGGAGCTGGGCAGCGAGGGCGTGCTGTGCCTCTGCGGCGACTCGACCAACGCCGACCGCCCGGGGGTCGTGCCCTCGGAGGCGACCGTGGGCCCGGCGCTGCGCGAGGTCTTCTCGCAATGCGAGGGCAGGATCATCGTCACCTGCTTCGCCTCGAACGTTCACCGGGTACAGCAGGTGATCGACGCGGCCGCCGGCCTCGACCGCAAGGTCGCGCTCGTCGGCCGCTCGATGCGCAAGAACTTCAACATCGCCTCCAACCTCGGGATCGCAAATGCCCCCGAGGGCCTGCTGATCCAGCCACGCGAGATCGAGGACTTCCCGGACGAGGAGGTCGTCGCGATCTCGACCGGCAGCCAGGGGGAGCCGCTCTCGGCATTGCGCCGGATGGCTCACGGCGAGCACCGCGACGTCCAACTCCATTCCGGCGACACGGTCGTCTTCTCGGCGACGCCCGTCCCCGGCAACGAGCGCTCGGTCAACGAGACGATCGACCGAATCTTCGAGATCGGCGCCCGGGTCATCACCGCCGCCGACGCCCCGATCCACGCCTCCGGCCACGGCTACCAGGAGGACATGAAGCTGATGCTCAACCTGACCCGGCCGAAGTACGTGATGCCGATGCACGGGGACTTCAAGCGGATCCGCCTGCACGCGATGCTCGCCGAGTCCGTCGGTGTCGACCCGGAGCGCATCTTCCGCAGCCGCAACGGCGTCCCGCTCGAGATCGACGCCAAGGGAGCCCGGCTCGGCGACGACATCGGCGCCGGAATGATCTTCGTCGACGGCCTCGAGCTCGGCGAGCCCGACGACGCCGCCCTCCGCGACCGCCGCACGCTCTCCGCCGACGGGCTCGTGATCGTCGTCGCCACGGTCTCGATCGAGGACAGCGAGGTCGCCGCCGACCCCGAGATCACCTTCCGCGGCGTCCCGATGCAATCCGGCGACGACAGCGAGCGCCTCCTCGACGAGCTGGCCGACGTCGTCGAGGACAAGCTCGAGGACGCCCTGCGCGGCCACGTCCGCGAGCCGGCCATGATCCGCGAGGACGTCCACGACGCGGTCGCGACATTCGTCTACAAGCGCCTCAAGCGCCGCCCGATGGTCCTGCCGGTGGTGATCGAGGTCTAGGGACAACTCCGGGGAGACCGGACGCGTCAGCGGAGCATCTGGCCGGGGTTATCCAAAAAGACGCCCGCCGGATCAGGGAGGGAGATCCGGCGGGCTTGCAATTGGCTCAGGCTGGCCAATCGGGTGCCGTCACGGTCGAACTTGGGGGAGGACCGGGACGGCTGTTGTCTCGTCCACGGAGATGGTCGATCGCGCCCCTAAAGGTCTGCTCAAGCGCGGTCAAGAGTTCGCTCAAACCTTGGCGACCCCCGCGAGGGGAAGCCGGATCTCGAAGCAGGCACCGCCGTCGGCGCCGTTGCGAGCGGTGACCGCGCCGCCGTGGGCAACGGCGACGGCGCGAACGATCGAGAGGCCGAGACCGGTGCCGGTGCCGTTGCGAGAGCTCCGATCGGCGGGGCCCTGGCCGCGGACGAAGCGGTCGAAGACCTGACTCTCCATGCCCTCGGGGAGCCCGGGGCCGTCGTCGCTGACCGTCAGCATCGCGTAGCCGTCGCGGTCGGAGAGGTCGACGCCGATCGCGGTGCCCTCCGGCGTGTGGCGGATCGCGTTCTCGAGCAGGTTGAGGACCATGCGATGGAGCTCGTCCGGGCTCCCGTGGACCGGGGCGGCCTCTCCGAGCATCGCCTCGAACCGGTGGCCGTCGGCGACCGGCGCGACCTCCTCGAGCGCCTCCGAGGCAATCATCGCGAGGTCGCATTCGACGCGGCTGCCGGCGCGGCCGGCGTCGGCGCGGGCGAGCAGCAGCAGGTCGCCGACGAGGCGATTCATCCGCTTCGAGCTGCGCAGCGCCGATGCGACGGCCGCGCTCTCGTCCTCGTCGGCGCCCGCATCGGCGGCGAGTGCAGCCTCGAGCAGCTCGAGGTTGGCGAGGATGCTCGTCAGCGGAGTCCGCAGCTCGTGCGAGGCGTCGGCGACGAACTCGCGCTGGCGCTGGATCGTGGCCTCGGTCTCCGATCGGGCGGCGTCGAGCTCGCGCAGCATCTGGTCGAGCGTGCGGGCGAGCTCCGCGACCTCGTCGTCGCTTTCCGGTTCGGGGATCCGGCGCGAGGGATCGCGGGTGGTCGCGATGCCGCTCGCCGCGGTCGTCAGCGCCGAGATCGGCCGCATCGCCCGGTTCGCGACCGCCATCCCGGCGACGCCGGCGAGCAGCGTGCCGATCGCGACACCGCCGGCGAGGAACAGCCAGAGGCGCCCGATCGTGTCGTCCACGGAGGACTCGGGACGCCCGTACTGCGCGTAGATGATCGGCGACGCACCGCCGATGACCGTATTCGTGAAGATCTGCGACGTCGCAACCTTCAGCGGCCCGGCCGAGACGACCCGGGACGGGTCCGGTGCCCCGAAGCCGGTGGCGCCGGGCGTCTGGTTGATCACCGTCCCGTCGGCGCCGACGATCCTGATCTGCGCGTCGTTGGCGAGCGCCAACTCGGCGATGTCCGGGTTCAAGGTCTCGAGCTGGCCGTTCTGGACGTCGAAGCGGACACCGTTGGCGAGCTTCGCGACGTTCCCGCTCAGCTCGGTCTCGAAGTCGGTGTGGAGCCGGTCGGTCACGAGGCGGCCGACGACGGCGGCGAAGCCGATCAGGATGACGGCGGTCAGCGTCGCGGAGACGATCGCGATCCGGAGCCGGACGGGAAGCCGGCGGGACCGGGCGTAGAGGTGTTTCAGACCCTGCAGCGGGTTCATCGGCTCACGCCCTGACCACGTAGCCGGCACCCCGCTTGGTATGCAGGATCCGTTCCTCTCCTCCCTCCTCGAGCTTGCGCCTGAGGTTGCTGATGAACACGTCGATCGTGTTCGTCATCGATGTCGGGTCGTAGCCCCAGACCTCCTCGAGCAGGCGTTCCCGCGAGATCACGAGCCGCTCGTTCCGCATCAGGAACTCGAGCAGCTCGAACTCGCGGTTGGTCAGGTCGACGACGCGCTCCCCGCGCATCACCTCCCTCGTTCCCGGGTTGAGCACCAGATCGCCGACGGTCAGCGACGCGGTTCCCCGCGGTGGCCGGCGGCGCAGGAGCGCCCGCATCCGCGCCAGCAGCTCGGCGCGCTCGAACGGCTTGACGAGGTAGTCGTCGGCGCCGGCGTCGAGGCCCTCGACGCGGTCGCCGGTGTCGGACCGCGCCGTCAGGATCAGGATCGGCACATCGCCGGCCGCCCGCAGCTTCCGGCAGACCTCGACGCCGTCGAGCCGGGGCAGGCCGAGATCGAGGACGACGAGATCGGGCACGAACTCGGCGGCCATGTCGAGGGCCTCCTCGCCGTCCTCGGCCGTGCGGACCTCATGGCCTTCCTGGCGCAGGGACCGGCGGAGGACGTCGGCGATGTCCTCGTCGTCCTCGACGACGAGGACGCGCCCGATCAGGCTGTCGGCATCGTTCACGCGAGCGATTCTAAAGACCGCCACTCGCGGCTCCCACGGCAGCGGCGGTCCGGCAACGCCGCCACCGCGGCGGCGGCGGCCGACGCGCAGGGGACGGGGGGGTTGCGTCGAAGGGGTCGACCGATGCCATCAAAGCCACTCCTGCGACCGAAGGCGCGCAGCAAGAAGGCCTCTGCCAAGCGGGGCAAGAAGGCCGTTGCGCGCAAAACCCCTGCCGCGCGACGCGAGCTCGAGCAGCGTCACCTCGACCTGATCGGCCTCGGCCTGCTCGCGGCGGCCCTGTACCTCGGGTTCGTCCTCTACGCGGGCTGGGACGGAGGACTCGGCGGCTCCGGCCTCGAGGTCGCGCTCACCTGGGCCGGGGGAGGCGTCTCCTATGCGGTGCCGATGCTGCTCGCCGGATGCGGCCTGGCGCTCGTGATCAGGCCGCTGATCAAGTACCCGGGGACGATCAACGCCGGCGCGATCCTGCTGATCGCCGGACTGCTTCTCGCCTTCGCGGCGGGGACGGCGGGGCTCGGGCCCGACCAGCCGGTCCGCGGCGAGCTCTTCGACCCCGACTTCTTCACGGCCCATGGCGGCGTCCTCGGCGAATCCCTGTACTGGGCCTCGACGACGCTCTTCCAGCGGGTCGGCGCCCACATCATCGCGGTCCTGATGGTCCTCAGCGGCATCCTTCTGCTCAGCGGCCGGCCCCTGGTCGGACTGCTCGGCTCCGGCGCCGAGGCGGCCGGACGCGCCCGACACGCGACCGGCGAGATGGCCCGATCGGTCCGGGCGCGCCGCGATCGAGCCGGCGATCAGGTCGGCGACGGCTGGACGACGTTGCACTACCCCGACGCCGGCGACGGGTACGACGGCGGTGCCCTGACGGCCCCGCTCGGAAACGAGGACGAGACCGGCGAGCTCGACTTCGCCGCCGCAGCCGACGGCGAGCAGCCCGCGGCCGACTCGGACGACGAGCACGGATTCGACGACGACGGCTTCGTCGAGGAGGAAGTCCAGCCCGAACCGGAGGAGCCCGTCGTCGCGGCGGCCGAGCCCGAGGAGATCGAGGTCAGCACGACCCCGCAGGGCGCCAAGCGCGGCGGGATCACGGAGTCCGACGAGCTCGACTACCGCAACCCGCCGCCGAAGCTGCTGCGCCGCGGCAACGACGACAGGGATCGCGGACCGGACCGCCGCGAGATGGAGAAGACGGCGCGAGCGCTGCTCGAGGTCCTCAGCCACTTCAAGATCGAGGCGAAGCTGATCGGCACGGTCACCGGCCCGCACGTGAGCCGCTACGAGCTGCAGCTGGCACCGGGGACCAAGGTCGGCAAGATCGCCCAGCTCAAGGACGATCTCGCCTACGCCCTGGCGTCGACCGACATCCGCATCCTCGCCCCGATCCCCGGCAAGAAGGCGGTCGGCGTCGAGGTCCCGAACACGCGCCGCAAGATGGTCCGCCTCGGCGACATCTACGGGGGGCGCACCGAGGGGGCCTCGCCGCTGCTGTCATGGCTCGGCAAGGACATCTCCGGCCATGCCGTCTCGATGGACCTCGCGAAGATGCCCCACGTCCTCGTCGCCGGCACGACCGGATCCGGCAAGTCGGGATCGGTCAACGCGATCCTCACCTCGATGCTCCTGCACGCCTCGCCGAACGAGCTCCGCCTCGTCCTCGTCGACCCCAAGCAGGTCGAGCTCAACCATTACGACTCGGTGCCGCATCTGTTGACCCCGGTCGTGACGAACGCCCGCGTCGCCGCCAACGTGCTCGAGAACCTCGTCGCCGAGATGGAGTCCCGCTACACGGTCATGGGCAAGGCACGGGGACGCAACCTCGAGGAGCTCAACAAGATCCGCCGCAAGGCCGGGGAGGCGCCGCTTCCGCACATCCTCTGCGTCATCGACGAGCTGGCCGACCTGATGATGGTCGCCCCCGGCGAGGTCGAGGACTCGATCATCCGGCTCGCCCAGAAGTCGCGCGCCGTCGGCATCCACCTGCTCCTGGCCACCCAGCGCCCCTCGACCGACGTCATCACCGGGACGATCAAGGTCAACATCCCCGCCCGGATCGGCTTCGCCGTCGCCTCGCAGGTCGACTCGCGGGTGATCCTCGACCAGGGCGGCGCCGAGTCGCTGCTCGGCCAGGGCGACATGCTGTTCCGGCCGGTCGGGTCCTCGAAGCTGCAACGCGTCCAGGGCGCCTTCGTGACCGAGGAGGAGATCGCGAAGGTCGTCTCGTTCTGGGCCAAGCAGGGCGAGCCGAAGTTCGACCAGGACCTCCTCGTCGAGAAGCCTCCGGTCGACGTGGATGGGGACGGCGGCGGCGAGTTCTCCCCGGACGAGGACGATCTGCTCGAGGACGCCGTCCGGATCTGCGTCGAGACCGAGACGGCTTCCGTCTCGATGATCCAGCGGCGCCTGCGGGTCGGATACACCCGCGCGGGCCGCCTCATCGACATGCTCGAGCGCCGGGGCGTGATCTCCGGCTACGAGGGATCGAAGCCGCGCCAGGTCCTGATCGGCCCGGCCGACGTGCCGCGGATCCTCGCCGGCAACGGTGGCTCCGGAGATGGCCCCCCGACCGAGGGCGCCGGGCTCGAGACGGTCCCGAGCTGATCTTTCACGCCCCGGTGGGAGCCGGTTCCCGGCTTCCGTACCTCGCAATACTGGGCGGCCGATGAACAGCCGTTACGACCAGCAGCCGGGACCTGGCATCGGCGCCACCCTCAAGGACGCGCGGCGCCGGCTCGGGATGGACATCAAGGAAGCCGAGGAGCGGACGAAGATCCGCACCCGCTACCTACGGGCGCTCGAGGCGGAGGACTGGGAGGTCCTGCCCGCACCCGCCTACGTGCGCGGGTTCCTGCGCACCTACGGTCAGATCCTCGGCCTCGACGGCGAGGCCCTCGCGGATCGCTACCGGCGGGCCTTCGAAGAGCCCGCGGCAGCGGCAGCGACCCCACCCGAGCCGGTCCTGCGCAACCGCACTGCGCAGGGCTCGCGACCGCCCTCGCGGAGCGGCTGGATCGTCGCAATCGGCGCCGGCGTGCTCGTCCTCGTCGTGATCCTCGCCGTGATCGGCCTGACGTCGGGCGGCGACGAGGGCGGCGGTGGCAAGGACCGGTCGGCCGGCAAATCGAAATCCAAGGACGCCAAGCAGGTCGCCAAGCCGGAAAAGACGGACAGGGAGCCGATCGACATCAGCATCGAGCCGCTGGTAACGACCCGGATCTGCCTCGTCGGCGGCGGCGAGGCGCTCGTCGACTCGCAGGTCCTGGCCGTCGGCGCCGCCGAGCAGTTCAGCGGCGAGAAGCGCTACCGGCTCGACCTGGTCGGCGGCGGCACGGTCAAGCTGAAAGCAGGCGGCGACGAGGAGAAGCTCGAAGCCGGGGGGGATGCGAGCTACGAAGCGGACCAGGAGGGGATCAGGGAGATCGACTACGCCGGACCCGATTGCCCGTGAGCGTCAGGGCGGGAATAGTCGTCACCGGCACCGAGGTGCTGACCGGTCGTGTGACCGACCGCAACGGTCCCTGGGTCTCGGAGCGGCTCGGTGTGCTCGGCTGCGAGGTCGCCCACATCGTCTGCGTCGGCGACCGCCCCGAGGACCTGCGCGACGCGCTCGAGTTCCTGCGCTCGGCCGAGGTCGACCTGCTGGTCACCACCGGTGGCCTCGGGCCCACCGCCGACGACCTGACGGCCGAGATCGTCGCCGCGTTCGCGGGCCGCGAGATGGTCCTCGACGAGGCGATGGAGAAGCGGATCTCCGAGATCGTCGCCGGCTTCGCCAGGCGGATGAAGTTCGATCCCGAGGGCCTGCGCGACGGCACCCGCAAGCAGGCGATGGTGCCCGAGGGCTCGATCTCCCTCGATCCGGCCGGAACCGCGCCGGGACTCGTCGTCGGGGTCGAAGCGCCGGTCGTGGTCGTCCTGCCGGGGCCGCCGCGGGAGCTCCAGGCGATGTGGCCCGCCGCGGTCGCCGCCGAGCCCGTGGCGGCGATCCTCGGTCGCGCCGACAGCTACTCGGTCGAGACGATGAAGATGTTCGGGATCCCGGAGTCGACGCTCGCGAAGACGCTGCGCGAGATCGAGCGCGAGATCGACCTCGGCCCGCTCGAGATCACGACCTGCCTGCGGCGCGGCTCCGAGCTCGAGATCGACGTCCGCTTCCGCGAGTCGGACGTGGGCTTGCGGGACTCGCTCTTCGTTGCGCTCCGCGAGCGCCACGGTCCGTTCATCTACACCGAGCGGGGGGAGAGCATCGACGAGCTTGTCGCCGCGCTCCTCGCCGGCCGCTCGATCGCCCTCGGGGAGTCGTGCACCGGCGGTCTGCTGGCTGCCCGGCTGACGAACCTGGCCGGTGCCTCGGCCTACTTCAACGGTGGCGTCGTCGCCTACTCGGATCGAGCCAAGACCGACCTGCTCGGAGTCCCGGCGGAACTGATCGCGACACGCGGTGCCGTCTCTCCCGAGGTCGCGCGGGCGATGGCCCGCGGCGCGATCGAGAGGTTCGACGCCGCCCTCGGCGTCGGCGTCACGGGCATCGCCGGGCCCGGCGGCGGCACCGAGGAGAAGCCGGTCGGCTACGTCTGCATCTGCGTCGCCGACGCCGACGGGAACGAGCTCGCTCGCGACCCGAAGCTGCCGGGGGGCCGCGACGACGTGCGCGACCGCTCGGCGAGCGTCGCGATGCACATGATCAGGCGGCTGCTGATCGGCGAGGACCTGCCGCTGTAGCCGGCGATCCCAGGCGCCCCAGCGGGCGTGGGGGTCTTGAGACGGGTTCTAACCGGCGGCGGGGCTCGAGTAGAGCTCGAGCATCGCCGGCAGGAGTGCCTCCGGCGCCTCCTCGGGCAGCCAGTGGCCGGCGTCCGGGACCACCTCCATCCGGAGCCGCGGAGCGTTCTCCTCGGCGCCGCCCTGCTGGTCGGGGCGGATCACCGGATCGCCGACGCCGACGAACTGGACGCAGGGTTGCTCCATGGTCTGGTTCATGAACCCACCGGATGCGAGCTGGCGCAGCTCCTTGGTCAGGAAGGATCGGTAGACGGCAACGCTGGCGGCAGCCCGGTCGGGCTCGCTCCACTGCGACACGAAGCTGTCCAGCTCGGCCTCCGTCCAGGTCCGGTCGGGATCAACGGCGCTGGACCGGAAGACGGTGCGGGTGAAGGCGGGGAGCCGGCGGACGACCTGACCGCCGAGGACCGGTGAGGCGATCAGGCCCATGTAGGCGAGCCGGCGCAGGAGGTTGACGGCGCCGCTCATGCCCGTCTCGCGGCGGACCCAGAGGTGGCTCATACCGGCCACCGCGAAGTGGGAGACCCGGCGGGGGTGGTCGAGGCAGAGCAGGAAGCCGACGAAGCCGCCCCAGTCATGGCCGGCCAGCCGCACCCGCTCGAGCTCGAGGACGTCGAGCAGCCCGACGACGTCGGCGGCGAGCTCCGCCTTCAGGTAGCTGCCACGCGGCGCGTCGGTCCAGCCGAACCCGCGCAGGTCGGGGCAGATCACCCGGTAGCGCTCGCTGAGCGGACCGATCAGCCGCCGCCACGCATACCAGTGCTGCGGCCAGCCGTGGACCATCACGAGCGGCTCGGCGTCGGCCGGGCCGGCGGCGGCGACGTGCATGCGAAGACCGCGAACCTCGTGGAAGGAGTGCTCGACCGTGAGGCCGGGGATCTCGGGCATGCGCCGGTCCACGTTCACCAGCCTATCCGCGTTTCCACGCTGTGCCGGTTCAGGCGGGCGAGCCGTCACGACCACGGAACCGGATTTCACGGTCCGGGCGCGGAATCGGCACGACGACGACGCCTTCGTCACCCATCCGCGCGCGATCGTGGGCTAGCGTCGACTCATGGCCGAGGGAATCGACGGCGAGCGGGAGGCGAAGCGGGTTCGGGCGTTCATCGCGCTGGCGCCACCGGCCGCGACGGTCGAGGCGATCGCGGCCTGGCAGCGGCGGGCGCTGGGCGGGCGCGGCGACCTGCGGGCGATCGGCCGCGACGCGCTCCACCTCACGTTGGCGTTCCTCGGCGAACGCGCCCCTGCCGAGATCGAACGCGCCCGGGACGCCCTGCTCGAGACGGCGGCGGAGCCGGTCCCGGTCCCGGTCCGGCTCGACGCCCGCCCGATCGGGCTGCCGGCGCGCCGTCCCCGGGTCGTCGCCTTCGCAGCCGGCAGCCGGGCCACCGTGAACTTGCGCGACGAGCTCGTCACCCGGCTCGCGGCGGCCGGCCTGATCGCGCCCGACCGGCGCCCGTTCCGGCCCCACCTCAGCGTCGCCCGGATCCGCGGCGACCCCGGCCGGCGGCGGGCGCGGGAGGTCCTCACGGGCCTGCCGCCGCTGGCGGAGCCCTCCGCTCCACCGGCGGCCACCGGGGCGGGACATACGTTCGATGCCGTCCGGGTGGCGCTCTACCGTTCCGAACTCCGATCCCAGGGTGCTCGCTACAGCGTCCTGGCGGATGTCGAATTGCCGCGCAGATGCGGCGGATGAAGGTGGTTTGAACATGGCAGCAGACAAAACGGCCAAGCCGACGCCGATCGAGGCCGGCTCGAAGGACGCCAAGGCCAAGGACGCGGCCCTGAAGGCCGCCGTCAGCCAGATCGAGCGCGAGTTCGGTGCCGGCTCGGTCATGAAGCTCGGCAGCAAGACCGTCATGGACGTCGAGACGATCCCGACCGGGGCGATCTCGCTCGACCTCGCGCTCGGAGTCGGCGGCGTGCCGAAGGGCCGGATCGTCGAGATCTTCGGCCCGGAGTCCTCGGGCAAGACGACGCTGATCTACCACATCATCGCCCAGGCCCAGGCCCGTGGGGGCGTCTGCGCCTTCGTCGACGCCGAGCATGCGATCGACCCCGTCTACGCGCGGCGGATCGGCGTCGACACCGACGAGCTGCTGATCTCCCAGCCCGACTACGGGGAGCAGGCGCTCGAGATCGTCGACGTCCTGACCCGCTCCGGCGCGGTCGACCTGGTCGCCATCGACTCGGTCGCCGCCCTGACCCCGCGGGTCGAGCTCGAGGGGCAGATGGGCGAGGTCCAGGTCGGCCTCCAGGCGCGGTTGATGTCGCAGGCGCTGCGGAAGCTCGCCGGCAACCTCAACCGGGCGAAGACCGTCTGCCTGTTCACGAACCAGATCCGCGAGAAGATCGGCGTCAGCTTCGGCAGCCCGGAGACGCAGCCGGGCGGGCGGGCGCTGAAGTTCTACTCCTCGCAGCGACTCGACCTGCGCCGGATCGAGACCCTCAAGGAGGGCACCGAGGCCGTCGGCAACCGGGTCCGCGTCAAGGTCGTCAAGAACAAGGTCGCGGCGCCCTTCAAGCAGGCCGAGTTCGACGTCGAGTACGGCGTCGGCATCTCCAACGAGAGCTGCCTGCTCGATCTCGGCGTCGAGCACGACATCGTCACCAAGTCCGGCTCGTTCTTCTCCTACGGCGAGACCCGCCTCGGCCAGGGGAGGAACAACTCGAAGCAGTTCCTGGCCGAGAACCCGGACATGGCCGACGAGATCGAGGACAAGATCTACGCCGCGGTCGGGGTCGAGCGGGCGCCGGGCCCACACCGGACGCCGCCGCACGAGGTCGCTGCAGCCGCCGAGAGCCCCGAGGCCGCGTAGGCCGGGGCGGAGCGCCTCCGCGCGTGGCCTTCGGCGATCGCGAGCTGCAGGAGGGCCTGGGCAAGGCACTGGGGGCCCTGCGACGTCGGGAGCGATCCGCCGCCGAGCTCCATCGCTGGCTGATCGAGCGCGGTCACCGCGAGGAGCTGACCGAGGAGGTGATCGCCGAGCTCGTCGAGATCGGTGAGCTCGACGACGAGCGCTTCGCCCACGCCTACGCGGCCGACAAGCGGGAGCTGTCGGGCTGGGGCGCGCACCGGATCGCCGCCGCCCTGACCGAGCGGGGGATCGCCGCCGCCCTCGCCGAGCGGGCCGCTGCGGAACCCCGCGACGAGGAGCTCGAGCGGGCGGTGAGCCTGATCGTCGCCAAGGGCGAAGATCTGTCCGACGAGCGAGCGCGGGCGCGGGCGCTCTCCCACCTGACCAGGCGCGGCTACGAGTACGAGCTCGCCTACGAGGCGGTGCGCCGGGCCGAAGGAACGGGCTCGCGCGCAGCCTGATCGGTTCCGCACCGGCGCCGACGCACTACCATCGTCTGCGGAGATGGAGCGGCGTCGCAGAAAGATCGCAAGCCGGGAAGACCCGGCAAAACCGCCACTTTCAGCCGCCCGCCCGGTCCCGGCGATCGACTCTGCCGAAGCGGCCGGAGAGGAGGGGGACAGCGCCGACCTCCAGGCCCGCCGCGAGGAGATCGCCCGGCTTCAGGAGCGGGCGCTCCACGACGCCGAGGCCGCCCGGATCAAGCTCGGCGAGATCGAGCGCCGTGAACGGGCCCTCGAAGATCGCGAGCGCAACCTCGAGGGTCAGGCGGACGAGCTGAAGCGCCAGAAGCAGGTACAGCGCAAGGAGCTGGAGCGGCTCTCGGGACTGACCGTGACCCAGGCGAAGCAGATGCTGATCGCCGACGTCGAGCACGATGCGCGGCGCCAGGCCGGGCGGGTGCTGCTGCAGATCGAGGAGGAGACCAAGCGCGACGCCGATCGCCGGGCGAGGAACATCCTCTCGATCGCCATGGGCCGCCTCGCCGGGAGCCACGCCAGCGAAACGACGACGCGCCTGATCGAGCTCCCGAGCGAGGAGATGAAGGGCCGGATCATCGGCCGCGAAGGGCGCAACATCCGCGCGATCGAGGCGCTGACCGGCGTCGACCTGATCATCGACGAGACCCCGAATGCCGTCGTCGTCTCGAGCTTCGACGGGGTCCGGCGGGAGATCGCCCGGCTGATGCTCGAGCGGCTGATCGCCGACGGGCGGATCCAGCCGGCGACCATCGAGGAGGCCTACGAGAAGGCGAAGAGCGAGGTCGAGGCGACGATGGTGGCCGAAGGGGAGCGGGCCGAGCTCGAAGCCGGCGTCCACGGCATCGATCCCGACCTCCTGGAGGTGCTCGGCCGACTCCGGTTCCGCACCTCCTACGGGCAGAACGTGCTCGACCACCTCGTCGAGGCGTCGAAGATCGCCGGCTCGATCGCCGCCGAGCTCGGGGTCTCGGTCGAGACCGCCAAGCGGGCGACGCTGCTCCACGACATCGGCAAGGCCGTCAGCCACGAGGTCGAGGGCTCCCATGCCCAGGTCGGCGCGTCGATGGCCCGGCGCAAGGGCGAGAGCGAGGCGGTTGCCCATGCGATCGAGGCTCACCACAACGAGGTCGCCCCGAGGACCGTCGAAGCGGTGATCGTGCAGATCGCCGACGCCGTCTCGGGGGCCCGCCCGGGGGCCAGGGGGGAGGCGCTCGAGCACTACGTGACCCGGCTCCGCGACCTCGAGGAGGTAGCCGGCCGGCATCCCGGCGTCGAGAAGGTCTATGCGGTCCGGGCCGGCAGGGAGGTGCGACTCGTCGTCGATCCCGGCGCCGTCGACGACGAGGAGGCTGCGGTGATCGCGCGCCGGGCGGCCAAGGCCGTCGAGAAGGAGCTCGATTACCCGGGTCGCATCAAGATCACCGTCGTCCGCGAGAGCCGGTCGACCGCCTTCGCCGAGTAGCGGCCACGGCCGTCCCCGTCGAGGCCGACCGATAGGATCGCGCCTGCATGGACGAGTCGCTCTTCTACATCGCCGGCGGCGCCCTGATCGTGGCCGCTCTGATCCTGTCGTTCATCGGGATGCGGAGCGAGAAGTTCCCCTCCGGGAACGCTCTGACGATCGGCGTCATCGTGGTGTTCCTGCTCGTCGCGGCGACCGCTGTCGGCGCCGTCGAGCTCGCCCAGCACGAGGAGGGCACGCGGCTCGAGGAGGCCAATGCGGAGGCCGACGTCGCCGAGAGCGCCGCGACCGCGACCGACCAGGAGGCCGGCAGCGCCCCGGCCGACACGCCGGCCGAGAAGGGCGGCAACGCGTCCGGCGGCGGAGCGACCGGCTCCGGCGGCGGATCCAGCATCGACGGCAGCCAGGTCTTCGTCTCGACGGGCTGTGGCAGCTGCCACACGATCGCCGAGCTCGGCTCCGATGCGCAGGGCACGATCGGCCCCAACCTCGACACCGCTCTGGCCGGCAAGGACGAGACCTTCATCAAGACCTCGATCGAAGATCCGAGCGCCTACGTCGAGAAGGGGTTCCCGGACGGGACGATGCCGAGTGACTACGGCGATCAGCTCAGCCCCGAGCAGATCGATGCGCTGGTCGCCTTCCTGTCGAAGACCGCCGGTAACTGACCGGTCCGCGGCGTCCCGCGTCGCTACCCTGAGCGCCATGGAGACGACGGCACCCGGCGCCGCCAAGCGCTTCCACGTGACGACCTTCGGTTGTCAGATGAACGAGCACGATTCCGAGCGGATGAAGGGAATGCTCTCCTCCCTGGGGTACGCGGAGGCCGGCAGTCGCGAGGAGGCCGACCTGATCCTCTTCAACACCTGCTCGATCCGCGAGAACGCCGACAGCCGCTTCATCGCCCACCTCGGCGAGGCCAAGCGGCTGAAGGGCGATCAGCCGGGCGTCGTCGTCGGCGTCGGGGGGTGCTGGGCGCAGTCGGTCAAGGACGAGGTCTTCGAGCGCTTTCCGTTCGTCGACGTCGCATTCGGCCCCGGTCAGATCCACAAGCTCGCCGAGTTCCTGACGAGCGAGTCGCTCTCCGCCCAGGGCTACTTCGAGTTCGAGGACTTCGCCGGCCACCTGCCCTCGCAACGCGGCCGGCCGTTTCAGGCCTGGGTCCAGATCTCTCAGGGCTGCAACTGCGCCTGCTCCTACTGCATCGTCCCCTCGACCCGGGGCAGGGAGCAGAGCAGGCCGGCCCCCGAGCTGCTCGCCGAGGTGCGGGGCCTGGCCGCCGACGGCGTCCGCGAGGTGACGCTGCTCGGCCAGAACGTCAACAGCTACGGCCGCGACCTGCGCGGCGACGAGCGGCGGAGCTTCGCCGAGCTCCTGCGGGAGATCGACGCGGTCGCGGGGATCGACCGGATCCGGTACACGAGCCCGCACCCGAAGGACATGAAGGAGGACGTGATCCGCGCCCATGCCGAATGCGCGGCGGTGTGCGAGCACATCCACCTGCCGCTGCAATCGGGGTCGTCGCGCGTGCTCAAGGCGATGCGCCGCACCTACAACCGCGAGCGCTAC
>DATAFA010000126.1:0-6204 GCA_036257785.1 Solirubrobacterales bacterium
CCGATCCAGGCCGGAGCCTGGGCGGTCGAGCTCGGCATCGCCTACGTCGATCCATCAGACACCGACGGCATCCACTACCACGTTCAGGTCCTCCAGAGCTCGGACCCGGTCTGGAGCGGCGATCCTTACTCACCGTCGGGACCGCCCGACGAGACGATCAACTCGACGCCGGGCTGGTACACCGGCGACCTCCACGTCCACGGCGAGCAGGAGCCCGGAAACGCGACGATGACCGAGACGTTCGCCGCCGCCTTCGGGCCGAGCGGCGCCGGCCTCGACTTCGTCACCCTCGTCGACCACAACAACAACGTCGCCCATGACGACATGCGGACACAGGCCGACGTCTACCCCGACGACCTCGTCATCCCCGGCACCGAGGTGACGACGTATCGAGGGCACTGGAACAACGAGGGCTCGAGCGACTTCGCCGACTTCCGCGGCGGTCCGGTCTACGCGCTGAGCGGCACCGCGACGCCACCATACGACGATTCCGACCTGACTCACGTGCAGAACGCCACCCGGCCCAAGAAGCAGTTCAAGGGCGCGCTCGACGGCGGCGGCTGGACGCAGGTCAATCATCCCGCCTACTTCCGCGACAACCCGTCGGCATGCCGTGGTTGCGCCTGGAGCTACTCGGACGAGGACACCGGGTTCAAGCGGCTCGACGCCATCGAGATCTCCAACTCGATCGGCGCGCTGCAGGCGAGCCTGCCGTTCACCGTCGACGCGATCGCCTACTACGAGCACGCGCTCGACAGCGGCGCCCACATCGCGGCGGTCGGTTCGAGCGACGCCCACAGGGCGGCCACGGACCCGATCTCGCCGGTCGGCCAGGGCGCCACGGTCGTCCACGCCGAGGGGCTGAGCAAGGACGCCGTCATCGAGGGCGTCAAGGACGATCACACCTACGTGAAGCCGTTCGGGACCAGCGGGCCGGACGTCTCGCTCGAGGCGAAGACCGATGCCGGCAGCAAGGGCATCATCGGCGACACGGTCGCCGGCGGCGAGGCGAAGCTGGACGCATCGGTCAGCGGCGTGGCGGCAACCGGGCGAGCCGGGGATTGGAGCCTCGTGATCCTCGAGGACGGTGACCCGATCGAGAGCCAGCCGGTGACCACCGACGGCCTCACCATGAGCATGAACGTGCGGGAACCGGATCGCTACTCGGTCGAGGTCCTGCGCTCCAGCGCCGGCACCGACTTCATCGAGGACTACTCGAGCCCGATCTGGTTCACGCGCTTCGTCGTCCAGAACCCAAAGCCGAACGCGAAGCGGGGCACGGCGGTCCTGCCGACCAAGGTCTCCGGAGCCGGGAAGCTGAAGCTCACCGGCAAGTCGCTGGCAACGGTCAAGAAGCACTCGAACGGCCGCGCTTTGCTCGAGCCGAAGGTCAAGCCCGAGGGCAAGCTCGCCAAGAAGCTGCGTAAGCGCGGCAAGGCGAAGGCCCGGGCCAAGGTGGCGTTCACTCCCAGCGACGGCAAGACCGCGACCGAGACGGTCACGGTCAAGCTGAAACGGCGCTGACCCCCCGGCGGCGCGGACCCAGGGCGGCGGGATCGCCGTCGGCCGGCGAACCGCGGCTGCATCGATCCGGATCGAGGGCGGTATCCGCACCCATCCGGATCAGTGGCCGGGATCGGGCCGAGCCCGCCCGCTTCTAGCCGCGAGCCGTCTGGCGGGGGCGCCGGCGCTGGCGCTTTGGGCCGGTCGATCCGCCTCCGCCCTGCTTGTTCTTGCGGGCCGTGTTGGCGTTGGAGCGGTGGGAGCCGTTCTGGTTGCGGCCGGTGCCGTTTCGTCCGTTGCCGTTTCGTCCACCGCCGTTGCGGCCGCCGCCGTTGCGGCTGCCGGAGTCGTGCTGCGAGGGCGGCGCGCTGCCGGCGCCGTCGCGGGCGTCGAACTCGCGGGTCAGGCCGAGGACGCCGGCCATCCGGCGCATGTCGTGGACCTGGTCTCCGAGCACGAAGCTGACGCCCGACCCCGTCGCGCCGGCGCGGCCGGTGCGGCCGGTGCGATGCGTGTAGGCATCGCCGTCCTCGGGCGCGTCGAAGTTGATGACGTGGGTGATCTCGGCGACGTCGATCCCGCGGGCGGCGACGTCGGTCGCGATCAGGACGGTCACGTCGCCGCGCTCGAAGCGGGCGAGGGCCTTCTGACGCTGGGACTGCGACTTGTCGCCGTGCATCGCAACTGCATCGACGTCGCGGGTTCTGAGCTTCTTGACGAGCCGGTCGGCGCCGCGCTTGGTGCGGACGAAGACGAGCGTCCGCCCGCGATCGCGGGCGTCGAGCTCGTCGACGAGCAGGTCGACCTTGGCGCCCTGGCTCGGCGACTCGACGAAGCGGTGGCTGATCGCCGCACGTCCACCCTCCGGCTTCGGAGCGTGGACGTGACGGCGTGCGTCGTGGGTGTAAGTCGCGGCGAGCTCGCCTGCGGCACCCTCGAGGGTTGCGGAGAAGAAGAGCGTCTGGCGCTGCTTGGGGATCATCCGGACGATCCGGTCGACGGCCGGCTTGAAGCCCATGTCGAGCATCCGGTCGGCCTCGTCGAGGACGAGGGTGCGGATGTTCGAAAGCGTCAGAGCGCGGCGCTGGATCAGATCCTCGAGACGGCCGGGGGTTGCGACGAGGATGTGTGCCTTCGGCGCCTTGCGGATCTGCGGCTCCATGCCGACGCCGCCGTAGACGACCTCGACCTTGAGCGCCCGGGCCCGGGCGATCGTCTCGAGCTCGTCGACGATCTGGCGGGCCAGCTCGCGGGTCGGCGCCAGGATCAGCGCCGCGGGACGGCGGGAGTCGGCGGCGATCCGGTCGACCAGCGGCACGCCGAAGGCAAGCGTCTTGCCGGATCCGGTCGGTGACTGGACGAGGACGTCGCGGCCGTCGAGCACGTCTTCGATGACGAGCTGCTGGACCGGGAAGGGGGATTCGATGCCGCGCCTGGCGAGTGCCTCGGCTACGGCTTTTGACACGCCGAGATCGGCGAAGGTCTTACTCATTCGTTTGCTGCTCCTTGTGAGCGTTGTTTATTCGGAGATTCGTCGGCCCCGAAAACGCTCGGCGTCGAACCGAAGGCAGCGAGAAACTTTGAACCTCTCGGGCGCCCAAGATGAACTGTGGGGCAACCCGACGCCGGGGACGTTAGCAGCAAACCCCCTGCAAACCGAAACGGCCGGCGCGGATGCACCGCGCCGTCCGCCCCCGATCCTGGTTCTGCCGCGACTCAGGGGCCGCTGAAGGTGAAGTCGAAGCAGGGGTCGCCGTTGCAGGTGTCGGTGATCTGGCTGGCCGCGTTCGGCTGCAGGAAGTCGGACACCATCTGCTGCTCGGCGGGGGTGCGCCGCGGTAGCTCGTGCGGGTCCGCCCCGCTCCGGTTCGGGATGTTCTCGATCGGCGGCACGTTCGTGCCGAGCACGTCCTCCGGGTCGGCCGAGGCGGGATCGTCGCGGACCGGGCCGCTGTCCCAATAGACGAGCGCCGAGTCGGTCCACGGGTAGGTCAGCTCCGGCAGGCTCCAGCCGACGTTGACGCCCGGCCAGCGGCCGTCGTAGACGATCGGCTTGTGGATGCCGGCCCCGACGGTCCGCGCCATGTTCTCGGCGGAGAAGTTGGTCACCTGGTGGTCGCCGACGCCGACGTTCATGAGCAGCTCGTGCGCCGGTGTGTCCGGCAGCGGGTTGTCGGTGACGACGTTGGCGTAGCCGTTGGACTCGCCACGGTCCCAGAGCATCTGGACCATCGACAGCACCAGCTGCTGGGAGAGCTCGTCCGGGTAGGCCGGATCGAGGAACGCCGCGTAGGTGTCGAAGTCGACCGAGCGGTTGAGCAGGACCGAGTAGTTCATCCCGCCGACGCCGAGCGACGCCCGGGTGAAGTCGGGGGCGACCGCGGTCAGGGCGCCGCCGAAGATCGCGCCCTGGCTGTTGCCGTTGTAGTAGAGGTTCGAGGTGTCGATGACCGGCGGGTTCGCGCCGCTGACCGGCTGGGTGTCGTCGACCCGGAACGCGGGGTCGCTGACGAAGCCCTGCGGGTGAATCAACAGGCGGCCCAGGTAGAGGCCGTCGATCATCCCCTGCTGGAGGCGGTCCGCCAGCTCCGGGAAGTCGCTCATGTTCTGGAGGATCCCGATCGTGTTGCCGATGTCGCTGTTGGACATCCCGATCTCGTCGGTCGCGCAATCCATCATGTTGTGATCGTTGCCGAGCGTCTTCTGCGGCGACGACGTGGCCTCGCTGGCACTGCCGAGCAGTCCGTGTCCGTAGATCTGCGGACGCGCCGGTGAGCTCAGAGCCGCGTAGGGGATCATGCAGTTGAAGTTCGCGGTCCAGGTGCCGTTCTGCTGCGGGACCCCGTCGGCGTCGAGGTTCAGCCGCGAGCCGGGCGAGCAGGGCGGCAGGCCGCCGGGCCCGTCGGGGTCGGTCATGTAACAGGGAACCGTGAAGGTGCCCTGCACCCGCCGCGCCATGTCCTCGTCCTGCGACAGCGGCCCGCCGGCGGTCGGCTGGAAGTTCTCGATCGAGTCGACTACGAACGACGGCGCATTGCCCTCGACCGTCCCGTTGGCGAGGTCGGTGTCGCCGAGGTCGCTGAAGGCGTCGGCGCGCATCGCCAACACGTTCTTGGCGATGTTCTCGTCGCTCGCCACGGTGAAGTCCCAGGCGAGATAGAGGTTGCTGCGCTTGATGTCCGCCTTCTTCAGCTTCTTGAAGACGTTCTCGAAGCGGCCGCGCTGGTCGTTGATCGGCCCCTTGCTCGAGGGCAGGTCGTCGCGGTAGTAGCGGAAGCCCTCGGGAGCGTCGAGCGTCTCACCGCCGCCGTTCTTGAGCTTGCGCATCGCGACGATGTAGCGATGGCCGCCGATGAAGTTCCTGGCCGGGTGGATCAGCACCGCGGTGTCGTCGGGCGAGGTCGCGTTCGAGTCGATCTCGGTCCAGATCGGCCAGCGCTCGCCGGTGGTCGCGTCGATCACGACGACGGGCGCGCCCTTCTTCGTGTACTTGCCGAGCTTGCGGAGGCCGACCGGGTTGGTCTCCTGCAGCGCCGCCGGCGTGTCGAGGCCGGGGACCCGGACGACGATCGCCTGACCGGGGCTGAAGCCGTCGTTCTGCTCGTAGGCCTCCGAGTTCATGTGGACGTCGGAAGCGTTCGCCGGCGTCGCGCTCGTCTCGAAGTCGATCCGGCGGCCGGACTCGGTGCTGTCGTCGGCGACCGTGTAGTAGTCGTCCGGGAACGGCAGCATGCATCGCGACGAGCCCTGATCGCCGATGAAGTCGCACTCGTCGGCGCGGCTCAGATCGATCGGCTTCGGCTTGCAGTCGGCGGAGTCGCGGACGAGATCGCGCTTCGCGGTGGTCTTTCGCGCCGTCGCCTCGAGCGTCCGCGCCTGACAGCTCGCCACCTGCGAACGGCCGTCCTTGGAGAGCTCGATCTCGGCGAATCCCTTGCCGCGCCTGGAGAGCTTGACCTTCTCGGGGCTCGCGAGCGGCCCGGCCTTCGCCGTGTCGAAGGTGCTCGAGCTGAGCTTGACCTTCACCTTGACCTTCTTGCCCTTGCGAGCCCGCTTGGCGAGCTTGCCCTTCGCCTTGACCTTGACCTCGACGCCGCTTTGCAGGATGCCCGACTGGCTGTCGCTGAGGATCTTCAGCGACACCTTCTTCTTGGCCTTCGCGGTGGCGACAATGTCGGCCGACGCGCTGGCGGTGATGGCGGCGCAGAGCGCGAGAGCGAGCAAGGCAACGAGCAGCCGGGACATCCTGATCAAGAGTGTTCTCTCCTCCATCTGGTCTGGACGCGACCGTCTCCCGACGGCGCGGCGTGCCACGTTATCACCGCCGGAACAGGCGAGTTCCGGTTCACCGGAGGCGATAATCCGCCCATGCCGCCGCTCGCCGCCGTCAGGCCCATGCTGGCGCCGATCATCCTCTGCGCCTGCCTCGCACTGCCCGTCATGGCGTCCGCCGGAGTCTCCGTCGACGCCGACAGCGGCCGGTTGTCGATCCGCGGCCTCGGCGGCGGCGGGCCACTTCGCGAGGCGGTCATCGCCGACGACGGACCCGGCGGTCGCGTCGGCTTCCTCGCCGGCGGCGCCTGGCGCCATGCGACCGACCTGCTCCGGTCGCGGCACCGGGATGGCGGACGCCGACTCGTCCTCGCCACCGACGACCCCGACGGCCGCCATCTGATCGTTACGACCGTGGCCCGCGACCAC
>DATAFA010000135.1:0-9143 GCA_036257785.1 Solirubrobacterales bacterium
GGGCGCTCAGGGACGCCCGGCGGGCGCGGCGGATGAACCGCGCGATGCACGAGTTGCGGCGGCCGCTGCAGGCGATCGCCCTGAGCCTCGAGACCGCCTCGCCCGACCTCGGCGGCGCGACGGCCTGCCTCGAGCAGGCCCGCGGCGCGCTGCGGGAGCTCGACGCGATCGTCAACGGGGCCGGCGAGGCGCCGCCGGTGAGCCGGGCGGCCGTCGCCGAGGTGCTGGTCGCGCTGGAGCGTCGCTGGCGGTTCGCGGACGTCGAGGTGGAGCGGGGCGGCGGCGCGATCGAGGTCGACGCCGACCTGACGCGGCTCGCCGCGGCGCTCGACAACCTCGTCGTCAACGCGCTGCGGCACGGCAGCGGCGTCGTCCGGGTCCGGGCGATCGTCGCGCACGGAAGCGTCCGCTTCGAGGTCCGCGATGGCGGTCCCGCCCCCGTCGGCGGTGCCGGGCGGCGGCGCGATCCCCGGCATGGGCACGGCCTGCGCGTCGTCGCCGACGTCGCCGCCAGCCATGGCGGCCGGGCGACGCCGGCCGGACCGGGTCCCGGCGGCGGCACCATGGCGGCGATCTCCCTGCCACTTGCCGGGGAGGCCGTCGGAGCATGAGCCGTCGCGGGCGGGCGGTCGCGTTCGCCGCGCTCGCCCTCGTCTGCGGCATCGCGTCGGCGAGCATCGCGACCGGCTACCGGGACCGCGTCGACGAGCAGCTCGGCGAGACCAGAGCCGTGTTGACGCTGAACCGGTCCCTCGGCCCGGGGACCAGCCTGCGGGCGCCGCTGTTGCGTCGTGCCTTCGAGGTCCGGGAGGTTCCGGTCAGGTTCCTGCCTCCGGATGCGATCGCGAGCCCGGCGGAGGCGTCCGGCCGCCGGATCGCCGTCCCGGTGCCGGCCGGTTCCTACCTCCTCGGCTCGCAGCTGCGCACCGCTGCCCCGCGCCCCGATCGCGGCCCCCGGCTCGGTGAGCGCCTCCACCCGGTCGAGGTGACCGTGAGCGGCGCCGGCGCGCTGGCGTCCGCCGGCGGGGGCGGCACCCGGGTCGACGTCGTGGTCGCCGCCGAGCCGGTCACCGGCGGGAGGGCGAGGGTGAGTGTCGCGGCCCGCCGGGTCCGGCTGCTCGCGATCGCTCCGGCAGCGCCGGAGGACGAGACGGTCGCGGGCTCGGACGGCTGGAGCGCGACGCTGGCGCTGACGCGCCGGCAGGCCCTCGACCTGATCGAGGCCGAGAACTTCGCCCGCGAGATCCGGTTGATACCCGCCTCATGAGCGACGCCCGTCCCGACCACGTCGGACTGTTCGCCGCGGAGCTGCGGGAACGCCTGATCGAGCAGCGCCGCGACCTCGCCGTCGCGGGCTCCTCGGAGGTCCCGGATCTGCCGATCGCGATCGCCGAGCTCGTCGCCGCGGAGGCGGCGCTGCTCTCGGAGACGGGGCGCGAGGAGGTCGCCGATCGGGTGCTGCGCGAGACCGTCGGGCTCGGGCCGCTCGAGGAGCTCCTCCGGGATCCTGACATCGAGGAGGTGCTCGTCAACGGGCACGAGGAGGTGTGGATCGAGCGCCGCGGCAGCCTCGAGCGTGCCGCCGTCCGATTCGACGACGAGGAGGCGCTGCGCGACGTCATCGAGCGGGTCCTCGGGCCGATCGGCCGCCGGGTCGACGAGCTCAGCCCGATGGCGGACGGCAGGCTGCCCGACGGGTCGCGGGTGAACGTGGTCATCCCGCCGCTCTCGGTCGACGGACCGGCCGTCTCGATCAGGCGGTTCGCCGGGATCCGCCCCGATCCGGACGAGCTGGTGGCACGCGACAGCTTCGACGCCGAGCTTCGCGACCTGCTCGCCGAGGCCGTGGGGGCGCGGCGAAATCTGATCATCAGCGGCGGCACCGGGTCGGGCAAGACGACCGTCCTCAACGCGCTCTCGTCGTTCATCGCCCCCGACGAGCGGGTGATCACGATCGAGGATGCCGCCGAGCTCCAGCTCGGCCAGCCCCACGTGGTGAGGCTGGAAAGCCGCCCGGCCGGGATCGAGGGCTCGGGCGAGGTGACGATCCGCGATCTCGTCCGCAACGCGTTGCGGATGCGGCCCGACCGGATCGTCATCGGCGAGGTGCGCGGGCCCGAGGCCATGGATCTCCTCGTGGCGCTCAACACCGGGCATCGTGGTGCGCTCTCGACCGTGCACGCGAACGGGCCCGCCGACGCGCTGCGCCGCCTCGAGACGCTGGCGATGATGGCCGGCCTCGGTGTGCCCCACGAGGTCGTCAGCGAGCAGCTCACCAACGCGGTCGAGCTGGTCCTCCATCTCCAGCGTCACGGCCCGCGGCGGCATGCCGTCGAGCTCTGCGAGGTGACCCGCGTCGCCGGCGCCCCGGCGGTCAGGGCGATCTGGAGCCGCGGGAGCCGGGGATGAGCAGCGCCGCGCCGGTTCTGCTTGCGGCGCTCGGCGGAGCGGCCGTCGCCGTCGCCGTGCGGGAGTGGATCGCGGCGCTGCCGGCGCTGCGCCGGCAGCTCGAGGCGGCGATCCGGGTGCTGACGCTGGCCGGCCGCGAGAACCGCGCGCCGACCGAGCAGGAGCGTCGCCGCCTCGGCCTGCTCGCCGGGGCGGCGCTGGGCGCCTGTGCGGTCCTCCTGACCGGTTCGGTGCCGCTCGCGGGGATCGCCGCAACCGGGCCGGCCGCCGCCGGATGGTCGGTCGCGCGCCGACGGCGCCGCTACCGCCTCGCCGTCGAGGGCGACATCCCGGTGATCGCCGGAGCGATCGCCGACTCGGTCGCCGCCGGGGGTTCGCTGCGGATCGCGTTGCCCGCGACCGCGGCCGGACTGCACGGTCCGAGCGCCGTCGAGCTGGCCCGCGTCTGCGCGGACCTCGACCTCGGGGTTCCACCGCACCGGGCGCTCGCGGCGCTCGCCGAGCGGGTCCCGTCGGAGCGGGTCGAGACCCTGACCGTGGCGATCCTCTCCCAGCAGCGCTCCGGCGGCGATCTCGCCGGCCTCCTCCGCCGCCACGGTCGGGCGGCGGCGCAACGGGCACGGGCCGAGCGGGAGGCGCGATCGGCGACGGCGCAGGCGCGGATGACCGGCGGACTGGTCGTCGCGATGCCCCTGATCATGGCCCTGATGGTCGAGCTGATCGCACCCGGATTCGTCGCCGGGATGCTCTCCGACCCGGCGGCGATCGTCCTGCTGGCGGCGGCCGGCGCCCTCCAGGTCGCCGGCTTCGTCGCGATCCGCAGGCTCGGTGAGGCCCGGCGATGAGCCTGCTTGCGCTGATCGCCGCGATCCTCACCGTGGCCGCGGCAAGAGAGCTGATCGGCGCCGGAGGGGAGGCGGCGGCGGGACGGATGGGCCGCCGGATCCGAGCGGGGGCGCGACGGCCGCAGCGCGGCATCGGCTTCGCGGCGTTGCTGGAGGGACGGCAGCGCCGCCTCCGCGCGGCCGGCCTGACCGCGCGGTTCTCGGCGGCCGAGCTCCTGGCGGCCAAGGTCGCGGCGGCCTGCGGGTCGCTGCCACTTGCGCTGATCGCCGCGCCGGCGGCTCCGGGCAGGGTCGGGATCGTCGTCGTCGCCGGGGTCCCGGCCGCGGCGTTCGTCGCTCCCGATCTGCTCGTCGAGGCGGCGGTCCGGCGGCGTCGCTTGCGGATGGCGGCCGCGCTCCCCGACGCGCTCGACCTGATGGCCACCGGCGCGGCGAGCGGCCGCGGCGTCGGTCGCCTCCTCGACGAGGCGATGCGCAGCAGCTCCGGTCCGCTGCGCGAGGAGCTGGCCGCGACGGTCGCGGCGATCGAGTGCGGGAGCTCCCGTGCCCAGACCCTGCGAGCGCTCGGCGAGCGGTCCCGGGGCACGACGCTCGCGGGACTCGCCGCGGCGCTCGAGCGGGCACGACGACACGGCTCGCCGCTCTCGCGGACCCTGCATGAGCAGGCGAGCTCGCTGCGGGCCGATCAGCGCCGCGAGGTCACCGAGCGGGCCGCCCGCGCGGCGCCGAAGATGCAACTGGCGGTCGCCCTGCTCCTCGTCCCGTCGGTGCTCCTGATCGTCGCGGCTGCGATCGTCGCCAACTCGGGGTCGCTCCTGCCCGGGTTCTGAGCGTGCACCTTCGGCGGGGCAGGCGCCACTTTCGGCGGGGCAGGCCTACTCCGCCGCTTCGCCGACGAGGCGCTTGGCGACCTCGCCGGCGGCGGTGCAGAGCCGGTCGAGCTCGGCGGCGCTGTCGCAGTGGCCCTTGACGTTGACGCAGAGACTGCCCGCCGAGAGCTCGAAGGCGAAGTCCTCCGGGGTGCGCTCGGTCAGCCAGACGATGAAGCTGGGGGAGAAGAGGCGCTTCATCCAGATCGTGTCGTCGCCGGCTCCGTAGAAGATCTCGTAGCGTTTGTCGAGCGCCGCGCTCTCGAGCTCGAGACGCTGCATCCGCCGGAAGGCGTCCTCGGCCGAATCCATGAACCGGAAGCCCTCACGGCGCTGGCAGTAGAGGTCGGAGACCTTCGCAGCGACCCCCGGCAGGTCGTGGAGGACGACGGTGTAGCGGTAGTAGTCGGTGTCGTGGTCGCCCTCGCTGTCGGTGGTCTCGATCTCGTAGGTGTAGAGACCGATCGCCCCCGGTGAGCCGCCCGGGAGCGTGCCGTTCATGACCTGCTCGGCGTAACGGCGATCGCCCTTGCGGAGCAGCGGCGTCGTCGGCGGCAGCGTCATCCGGCCGCCCGTCCGGTTCAGTCCGCGGGCGCTCGCGTAATGGCTGAAGAAGTCCTCCTTCGCGGCGTTCGAGGCCACCACGTAGGCGATCAGGAAGACGAGCAGGGCACCGACGGCGGCGGCGCCGAGTCCGAGCAGGGCGCCGACCGCCAACGCGCCGCCGACGAAGCAGGCGATCACGAGCGCGGCGCCGAGGCTCAGGGTGACCGGACTGCGGAGCAGCCTGCCGAGGTGGGCGCCGCGGGTGTCGTCGGCGTCGAGGGGTGCCGGCGCGAGGGCCGGGGGCGCGACGCCGCCACCTCCCGCCACCGCCTCGGCCGGCCCGGCGCCCGGCGGTGCGACCGACGCCTGCTGCTCGCCTTCGGAGGGGTCCGGCATCGGTCGCTGAGGCTATCCCGGCGGGCGGCGCCCGCGCGTCCGGGGCGCCGCGATCACCTTGCGGCGGCAGCGCCGATTCCTCCTCCCTGCAAAGCGG
This sequence comes from Solirubrobacterales bacterium, assembly GCA_036257785.1. Taxonomy (GTDB): domain Bacteria; phylum Actinomycetota; class Thermoleophilia; order Solirubrobacterales; family 70-9; genus RHKX01. Next base: position 5,163 of record DATAFA010000135.1, read on the forward strand.
CTTGCACGCGGGCGGCGAGCGGCAGATGGCCGAGAAGCCGCGCAAACCCCTTGGGCAAGCGGTCGAGCGGTGCGATCGGCGCCGGGTAGCAAGTCCGTCCGACGGAGGATGTGCAATGCCGGACCAGTGTCGTGTTGCGAAGTGGGGCGTTGTGGGTTACCGTGGCGCCCAGTTGTGAACCACAAGTCGAAGGAAGGCCGGGGAGGCGAGGTTCCTCCCACCTCAGCTCCCCGGCCCGACTTCATCCCGGCGATCGCATCCCATGCCTTTCGACTTCAAGCCCCACCTCCCTTGATGCATGACCTTCCGCGGCCTCAACGAGCACTCGCTGGACTCCAAGGACCGGATCACGGTGCCCGCGCAGTACCGGGCCTCGTTCGCGGAGGGGATCGTCCTCATGCAGGGCATCGAGCCCTGCGTCGAGATCTGGCCTGCCAGGGCCGCCGAGGAGATGGAGACGGCGACGCTCGCCACGCTCAACCCGATGAGCCGCGACGCGCGCCGGATCCAGCGCCGCTTCTTCGCCCATTCCGCATCGGCGGACCTCGATTCGGCCGGCCGCGTCCGGTTGAGCCGGCAGCTGATCGATCATGCGGGCCTCGAGGGCCGCTGCATCGTCTCGGGCATGGGGACGCGTCTGGAGATCTGGTCTCCCGAGCACTGGCTCGCCGAGGACGAGGAGAACGAGCAGCGGACGCCGGAGCTGACCGAGAGCCTGGCCGCCACCGAATCGCCTCAGGCCCCCGGGAGCGCGTAGTGGGATGGTGACCCTCACCTACATGCCGACCGACCACGTCCCAGTCCTCGCCGCGGAGGTGATCCGCGAAACCGCCCCCCGGCCGGGGGAGACGGTCATCGACTGCACCTTCGGAGGCGGCGGCCATTCGCGCCTGCTCGCCGAGCGGATCGGGCCCGACGGCACGCTGATCGCGATCGACCGCGATCCGGCCGCCGAGGAGCGCTTCCACCAGATCGCCCACGAGGCGCCCTGCGAGATGCGGTTCGTCCGTGCCGACTTCGCCGCGGCGCTGACCGATCTCGCCGGCGCGGGGATCCACCCTGACGTGGTCCTCTTCGACTTCGGGGTTTCCTCGATGCAGATCGACGCCTGGGAGCGCGGCTTCTCCTACTCCTTCGACGCGCCGCTCGACATGCGGATGGATCCCGATGCCGCGACGTCGGCCCGGACCGTGGTCAACGAGTGGCCCGAGAGCCGGATCGCCGAGGCGCTCCGCAACTACGCCGACGAGAAGCACGCCCGCTCGATCGCGCGGCGGATCGTCGAGCACCGGCCCCTCGCCACGACCTCCGAGCTCGTCGAGGCGGTCCGCGCGGGCCTGCCGCCGTCGGCCCGCTTCGGCCGCGGCAACCCCGCCAAGCGCACCTTCCAGGCGATCAGGATCGCCGTCAACGGCGAGCTCGAGGCGATCGATGCGGCGCTGCCGCAGGCGTGGGACATGCTCGCGACCGGCGGCCGGCTCGCTGCGATCTCGTTCCATTCGCTCGAGGATCGCCGCGTCAAGCGGTTTCTCGCCGATCGCGCTCGCGGCTGCGTCTGCCCGCCCGAGTTCCCGGTCTGCCGCTGCGGCCTCGAGCCGGAGGCGAAGCTGATCACCCGAGGCGGCGTCGCACCGAGCGCCGGTGAGATCGCCGACAACCCCCGTTCGGCCTCCGCGCACCTGCGGGTGGCGGAGAAGCTCGACCTCGGAGACGAGGACTGATGGGCGCGCCGGCCGTCTCGCCCCGTACCCGCCCGGCCGCCCGGCCGAAGGCCAAGGCGAAGCCGAAGGCCCGATCCGCGACGGCGCGCCGAGCGACGGCGGCGCCGGCGAAGCGTCCGGCCCGCCGGGCCGCCGCGAAAGCGCCGCGCACCAACCACCGCGCCCGGCTGCGGGTGGCGGGCGGCGTTGACGTCGCGATGCTGCCGGTCAACGCGGTCGGGGGGATCGCCGATTCCGGTTTCGTCGTCGGCATGTCGCGGGGCCGGGCCTGGATCTTCGTCCTCGGACTGCTGCTCGGTGGCATCGTCGCCCTGAACGTCGTCGGCCTCAGCCTCAGCGCCTCGGGCAGCTCGGTGTCCACGAAGATCGAGGAGCTGCAGCAGGAGAACAGCGTCATGCGCGCCCGGATCGCCAACCGGCTCTCGAACGAGCGGATCACCAGGGCGGCGACGGCACTGGGCCTGACCGTCCCGGCACCGGACGCCGTCCATTACCTCGACGCCAAGCCCTCCGACGCCGAGGCCGCCGCCAAGCGGCTGGCCGACGGCTCGATCGCGAACGCTCCGCCCGCCGTCGTCCCAACCGAGGCCGATCTGGCCGCTACGACCACGACGACCGACCCGGTCGCGGTGACCGACCCGGCCACGGTGCCGGTCGATCCGGCGACGGTCCCGGTCGATCCGGCGGCCACGACGGCGGTTCCGGTCGATCCGGCGCTGACGGCCCCGACCACGACGACTCCCTAGGAGTCCGGTTGCGACTGATCGAGAAGCGCGCCGGCCTGCTCTTCGCGGCCTTCGCGGTTGCTTTCTGCGTCGTCATGGTCCGTGCCGCCTGGCTGCAGACCGTCAAGGGCGGCGAGTACAGCGCCGACGCCCGCAGCCAGCAGGTGGCCACGGTCGAGGTCCCGGGGATCCGTGGTGCGATCCTCGATCGCCGCGGCAACGCCCTGGCCGTCTCCGAGGAGGCGGCGACGATCTTCGCGACGCCGTACCAGGTCAAGGATCCGCCGAAGGCGGCGAAGCAGCTCGCCGAGGTCCTCGACGAGCCCGAGGACGACATCCTCGAGGCGCTGACGGCGCAGAGCGGCTTCGAGTACGTAGCCCAGAAGGTCGACCTAGTCACCGCCGACCGGGTCGAGAAGCTCGACCTCGAAGGGATCGGCATCCTGCCGGACTCCCGGCGGGTCTATCCGCAGGAGATGGACGGCGGGCGCCTCGTCGGTGCGGTCGGCGACGACGGGCAGGGCCTGTTCGGCATCGAGCAGTCCGAGGACGACGTCCTCCACGGCACCGACGGCGAGGTCGCGATCACCAAGGACGCGCTCGGCCAGGAGATCAACCGCGACGTCGTCACCGGCGCCGCCGCCGGCCATGACGTCCAGCTGACGATCGACGGCCGCATCCAGTCCTACACCGAGAAGGTCCTCGGCGACATCGGCGAGAAGTACACGCCCGAGGACGCGACCGCGATCGTCATGGATCCGACCGACGGCGACGTCCTCGCGATGGCGAGCTGGCCGCCGGTCGATCCCAACGACCTCTCCGACGCCGACCCCGATCAGCTCACCAACATGGCCACCGGCTTCACCTATGAGCCCGGCTCGACGTTCAAGGCCTTCACTGTCGCCGGCGCGCTCGAAGACGGTCTCGTCAAGCCCGAGACGACGCTCGACGTGCCGCCGGAGATCAAGGTCGCCGACCGGACGATCGGCGAATCGCACGAGGTCGGCTACCGGACGCTGAGCGTCGCCGACATCCTCGCCCAGTCCTCCAACGTCGGCACGGTCATGATCGGGCAGAAGCTCGGCGACGACGAGTTCGGGAGCTGGGTCTCGAAGTTCGGGTTCGGCCGCCCGACCGGGATCGACTACCCCGGCGAGGAGATGGGGATCGTGCCGACCCCGAAGGAATACTCCGGGTCCTCGATCGGCAACCTGCCGATCGGCCAGGGCCTCTCGGTGACGCCGATGCAGATGATGGAGGGGTACGCGGCGATCGCCAACGGCGGCATTCTCCGGACCCCGCGGCTCCTCGAGTCGATCGACGGGCAGCCCGTCGACCATTCCGACGGGGTCCGCGTGATCAGCAAGCAGACCTCCGCCCAGCTGCGGACGATGCTCGAGGGCGTGCTCGGCCCGTTCGGCACCGCCCCCGAGGTCGAGGTCCCCGGCTACGTCCTCGCCGGCAAGACCGGCACCGCGCAGAAGGTCGTCGACGGGACCTACTCCGACACCCAGTTCGTCGCTTCGTTCGTCGGG
>DATAFA010000137.1:0-3817 GCA_036257785.1 Solirubrobacterales bacterium
CTCCCATCACCGCCGCGATCACCCGGGCTGGGTAGGGCTTCGTCAGCGCCTCGACGAGGTCGCAGCGCCGGCTCGCGCCGACCGGCTCCCAGAGCTCGGCGAGGATCTCGCGCATCGCCGGCCGGTAGCGGTCGACCGCGCGCGGAGCCAGCGCCGGGTTGACGAGCTTGCGGAGCCGCCCGTGGTCGGCGCCGTTGACGTTGATGATGTTGGCGACGACCTGCTCGCGCAGCGGCCCGTCCTCGACGCCGAACAGGTCGGCCAGCAGGATGCCCGGGAAGATCGCGGCCTTCGTGCGCAGGAAGAACTCGCCGGCCTCGCGGTCGAGCACGACCGTCGCGAGCGGCGCCCGCGCCAGCCACTCCCCCGAGTCCCGCAGCCGCCGCATCTCCTCGTGCCAGCGCTCGCCGCGGAGCGCGGCGTCGACCGGATCGATCTCCGGCAGCTCGAGTTCGGCAAGCGCGGTCATCAGCCCAGCAAGAACCTACCTCTCCTCCCCGGCGACGAGGTGGACACTCCCTCCCTCACGAGGACAGCCGGCGTCCCGGCCACCAGCAGACGTGGCAGGCAGGCAGGGGGAGGCGCCGCCGACACTCCACTTTCCGGAGGCGGTGCCTCCCCCTGCCTGCCCCTTCAAGACCCAGACCAGCTAGGCCGGGGCGCCCGCCTCGAGCTGCGCGGCCGCATGCGTCAGCCCGATCCGGAGGATCTCGGTGATCTCCTCGAACAACCCGACATCGGCGATCAACGGCGGGGCGATCTGGACGAACGGCTCGGCGCGGTCGTCGAGGCGGCAGATCATGCCGTTCTCGAAGAGCTTGTCGGAGAGGACGTCCTTGAGCAGCCACCCCGCCTCGTCCTCGCTCAGCGGCTCGCGGGTTGCCTGGTCCTTGACGCACTCGATCGCGAAGAAGTGGCCGAGGCCGCGGACGTCACCGACGATCGGGATGTCCTTGAGGCCCTCGAGCATCGCGAGCGCCCGCGGCTCGTTCGCGCGGACGTTGTCGAGCACGTTCTCGCGCTCCATGATCTCGATCGCCTTCAGCGCGATCGACGAGCCGACCGGATGGCCGCCGAAGGTGATGCCGTGCAGGTAGTCGGCCTTGCCGGTCAGGAACGGGTCGGCGACCCGGTCGTTGATCAGCAGGGCCCCCATCGAGAAGTGGGCGCCGGTCAGGCCCTTGGCACAGGTGATCATGTCCGGCTGTGAGCCGAGCCGCTGGGCCCCGAACCATTCGCCGATCCGCCCGAACGCGCAGATCACCTCGTCGGAGACGAGCAGGATCCCGTGCCGGTCGCAGATCTCGCGGAGGCCGTCCCAGTACCCGGCCGGCGGGACGATCGATCCACCGGCGTTCTGGACCGGCTCCATGATCATCATCGCGATCGTCTCCGGGCGCTCGAATTCGATCACCTCCTCGATCTCCTCGAGCAGCGCCTTCGTGAAGCCCGCTTCGTCGCCCCCGGCGGGGTGCCGGTAGGCGTTCGTCGAGGAGACGTGGCTCGTCGCGATCGCCGGCGGCTCGAAGGCGGTCCGGCAGACCGGGATGCCGGTGAACGAGAGCGCGCCGAGCGAGGTCCCGTGGTAGGCGTCGCGGCGGGCGATGACCTTCTTGCGCTCGGGTTCGCCGTTGGCCTGATGCCACTGCCGCGCCATCTTGTAGGACGACTCGACCGCCTCCGATCCGCCCGAGGTGAAGAACGTGCGCTCGAAGCCGGGCGGGGCGAGCTCGGCGAGCTTGGTCGCGAGTTCGATCGAGGGCGGGTGGGCCGTGGTCCAGTTGGTGGTGAACGGGAGCGTGGCCATCTGTGCGGCGGCGGCGCCGCCGATCTCCTCGCCGTGTGAATGGCCGAGGTTCGTGCAGTAGAGGCCGGAGAGCCCGTCGATATAGCGGTTGCCCTGATCGTCGAAGATGTGGCAGCCGTCGCCGCGGACGAGGACGGGGATGTCCTCGGGCTCGAGGGTCATGTCGGAGAAATGCAGCATCAGGTGCTGCTTGGCGCGTGTCTGGAGATCTGTCATGGGCAGCGGAGTCTAGGGGTTGAAGGGGCCGTCATTGACCTTGTAGTCAATTGTACGATCTGTTAGCTTTGCGCCGATGGAGACCTCAGGGAGCACCGCCGCGTCCGCGTCCACCTCGACGAACGGGAGCGGTCCCGCTCCGGCGACCCGGGGCGGCTCCTGGGACGCGATCGTCGTCGGTGGCGGCCACAACGGCCTGACCACCGGCGCCTATCTCGCCCGCGCCGGCCTGCGGACGCTGATCCTCGAGCGCCGCCACATCCTCGGCGGCGCCTGCGTGACCGAGGAGGTCTGGCCCGGCGCCCGCGTCTCCCGCTGCTCCTACGTCGTCTCGATGCTGCAGCCGAAGGTCGTCGCCGACCTCGAGCTGAAGCGCTACGGCTACGAGGCCTACCCGCTCGACCCCGCCTACGCGGCGATGACGCCGGACGGCCCGATCATCTTCCACGACGACGTCGTCAAGACTCAGGAGTCGATCGCCCGGTTCAGCAAGAGGGACGCCGAGCGCTACGGGAAGTTCGAGGACCTCCTGTTCATGGCGGCGGACTTCGTCCGACCGATGATGATCCGCCAGCCTCCCGCGCCGGGCTCGAAGGCTCCGGTCGACGTCGCCGGGATCCTCAAGGAGGCCGGCCGGGTCGCCGGCATGTCGCAGCGCGACGTCCAGCAGCTGATCCGGATCTTCACGATGTCGGTCGGCGACTGGCTCGACGCCCTCTTCGAGAACGACTACCTGAAGGGCTCGATCGCCTCGACCGGCGTCGTCGGGGTCTGGGCCGGCCCGTACTCGCCCGGCACCGCCTACAACCTGCTTCACCACGCGCTCGGCGAGCTCGACGGTCAGGTCGGCTCATGGGGCCAGGTGATCGGCGGGATGGGCGCGATCAGCGAAGCGATCGCCGCGAGCGCCCGCGCCGCCGGCGCCGAGATCCGAACCGACGCCGAGGTGGTCAGCATCGACTCCAGCGGTGGCCGCGTGACCGGCGTGACCCTCGCCGACGGCAGCGTCCACCGGGCCCCGATCGTCGCCTCCGGCGCCCATCCGAAGACGACGATCATGGAGCTCGCCGGCGCCGAGAACTTCCCCGCCGACGTCCAGGAGGACATGGCCGCCTACCGGACCCGCGGCGCCTCGGTGAAGATCAACATGGTCCTCTCCGAGGCACCGGTCTACGAGGGGCTGAGCGAGGAGGACTCGCGGCACCTGCTGACCGCGGGCGTCAACTGGTGCCCCTCGCTCGACTACCTCGAGCGCGCCTGGCAGGACGCCGTTCGCGGCGTTCCCTCCGAGCATCCGTACGTCGAGATGGAGGTCCCCTCCTCGATCGATTCGTCGCTGACCGACGACGACCGCTGGATCGCGACGATGTTCACGCAGTACGGCCCGACCGAGCACGAGCAGTGGCCGGAGGGCTCGCGCGAGCGCTACGCCGACACCTGCGTCGCCAGCATCGGCGAGTACGCGACGAACCTGCCCGGGTCGATCGTCGAGCGCGAGGTCCTCGCGCCGCCGGACCTCGAGGACATCTTCGGCCTCGTCGACGGCTCGATCTTCCAGGGCGAGCAGGACATCGCGCAGATGGCGTTCATGCGCCCCGCCCCCACGCTCGCCCAGTACGCAACCCCGCTCGAGGGCCTCTACCTCTGCGGAGCCGGCACCCACCCGGGCGGTGGCGTGATGGCCGCATCCGGCCACAACGCCGCGCAGCGGATCCTCAAGGACCGTCGCCACCGCACCGGTCTGCGCGGGCGCCTCGCCCGCCGCCGGACGCCGGCCTGAGGCGCTCGGCGGGC
>DATAFA010000116.1:0-5977 GCA_036257785.1 Solirubrobacterales bacterium
TGCTCGCCAGGTTGCCGAAGTCGTTGGCGAGCTCGGTCTCGTAGCGCGCCTCGAACCCGGCCGTCGAGATCGAGCCGTCCTGCCCGAAGCTGACCTCGCGGAAGCAGTAGAAGCGGAGCGCATCGCTGCCGTACTTCTCGATCACATCGAACGGATCGAGCACGTTGCCGAGCGACTTCGACATCTTCTTCTCGCCCATCAGCAGGAAGCCGTGGACGTACATCCGCTTCGGCAGCTCGAGGCCGGCGGCGAGCAGCAGCGCCGGCCAGTAGACCGAGTGGAACTTGAGGATGTCCTTGGCCATCACGTGCAGGTCCGCCGGCCAGAAGCGCTTGGTCAGGTCCTCGCCGGGCCGGGCGAATGACAGCGCCGTGTAGTAGTTGAGGAGCGCGTCGAACCAGACGTACATGACCTGGTCCGGATCCCACGGCAGCGGCACCCCCCACTGCAGCTTCGGGCGCGAGAGCGAGACGTCCTGAAGGCCGCCGCGGATGAACGAGAGCGCCTCGTTACGACGGAAGTCGGGAGCGACGAAGTCGGGGTGCTCCTCGTAGAGCCGCAGCAACTCCCCCTCGAAGCTGGAGAGCCGGAAGAACCAGTTCTGCTCGGTGACGAGCTCGAGGACGATCTCGTGGATCGGGCAGGTATTGCCGGGCCCGAGCTCCGTCGGCGTCTTGAAGTCGGCGCAGCGCGGGCAGTAGAAGCCCTCGTAGGTTCCCTCGTAGACGTGACCGTTGTCGTGGACCCGCTGCATGACCTCCTGGACGCGCCGCGTGTGCCGCTCGTCGGAGGTGCGGATGAAGAAGTCGTTGGAGACGTCGATCTTCGGCATCAGGTCGAGGAACCGCTGCGAGTTCCGGTCCGCCAACTCGCGCGGCGACACGCCCTCGAGCTCGGCGGCCTGCGCCACCGGCTCGCCGTGCTCGTCGGTGCCGGTCAGAAAGAACACGTCCTCGCCGCGCTGCCGCATGTGCCGGGCGAGGATGTCGGCGCCGATCGTCGTGTACGCATGGCCGAGGTGGGGCTCGGCGTTGACGTAGTAGATCGGTGTGGTGACGTAGAAGGACATGGCCGGCAAGACTATTCGGGGCGTGAACGGACCGAGGAGAATCAGATTCGCGGCTCTCGTCGCGACGGCGGCGATCGCGGCCGGCGGCGCCGACCTCAGAGCCGAGGCGAGCGCGATGCCGGCCGCGGACGCGAGCCCGCTCGCCGCTGAGCAACCGGCACGGGAGTTCCGCGGCTCGGTCGAGCGACTGCCGGCGAAGCTCCGGCGCCGGATGACCGGGGTCTCCTGGCATCGCGGCTGCCCGGTCGGGCTCGGGGACCTGCGACTGCTCAAGGCCAGCCACATCGATTTCCACGGCCGTGCCCGCCAGGGCCGGCTCGTCGTCAACGAGGATTACGCGAAGGGCATGCTCAGGGTGCTGCGACGCCTCTATGCAAAGCGTTTTCCGGTCCGGAGGATGGAGCTGATCGACCGCTACGGCGGCGACGACCATCGCTCGATGCACCACGACAACACCTCGGCCTTCAACTGCCGGTTCGTCAATGGCACGACCGGCTGGTCGATGCACGCCTACGGCAAGGCGATCGACATCAACCCGCGCGAGAACCCGTACGTCTCCGGGAGCTACGTCTCCCCTCCCGAGGGCCGGCCGTACGCCGATCGCTCCGACAAACGCAAGGGGATGCTCTACCGGCACGGAACCGTGGCCCGGGCGATGAAGCGGATCATCGGCTGGAAGTGGGCCGGGAACTGGCCCGGCGCCCGCGACTACCAGCACTTCTCGTCGACCGGCCACTGACCGGCGCCGCTCGCGGTTACGAGGGCAGCGCGGGGATGGCCGCGAAGGCGACCGCGAGCGCGACGTCGCGAACAACCGCGCCGGCGGCGACGGTGCTGCCGCCGCCGAAGCACGCGCAGGGTGCGCCGACCTGCCCACGCATGAGCGCCGAGCCGAGCGTCAGAGCGAACAGGAGCATCAGCGCCGCGGCCAGGTAGGCCGCCCGGTCGCTGCCGGCGATGACCCCGACCGCGAGAGCGATCTCGGCGACTACGGCGACGGCCCAGGCGAGTCGCCGCGAGGCCGGCGTCGCGAATCCGAACGTGGCCATCGCCGCGGTGCTCCGGCGGGCGTCGGCGAGCTTCGTGGCGGCGGACCAGGCGAGCAGCCCGCCGAGCACGAGCCGGGCGACCGTCTCCATCAGCGCACGCTCGCAAGGACCGCCAGGATGTCCTCGCCGTAGCGCTCCAGCTTGGTCGGGCCAATCCCGTTGCACGCCAGCAGCTCGCGATCGTTGCCCGGCATCGCGGCGGCGATGCCCTCGAGCTGGCGGTTGGAGAGGACGACGTAGGCGGGCACGCCGTCGGCGTCGGAGCGCAGCTTCCGCCACTCCCGCAGCGCCTCGTCGGCGGCGCGGCTGACCGGCCCGGCCCCGTCGAGCGGGGAGTCGGCGAGCGCGCCCATCGAGCGCCGCGAGCGCGAGGTGGCGGCCCCGAGGACGTCCGCCGTGATCGCCGGCTTCGTCGCCGGCTCGGCGGCCTCGCCGCGGATTTCGGCGAGGAACGGCGAGGGCCGCTCGGCGTCGGCGAGGACGACGCTGCGGTGCCGGGCGCGGGTGATCGCGACGTGGAGCACGCGACGCTCCGCCTCCCAGCTCTCGCTGAGCCGGTGCGGCATCAGCCCCTGGTCGGCTCCATAGACGGCGACCCGATCCCACTCCCGTCCCTTGACCCGGTGGACGGTGGCGAGGCGAACGCCCTCGCCCCCGGCCGACGCCTCGAGCGCCGCCCGCAGCCACGGCTCGAAGCCGCCCGGCTCGTCGTGGAGGTCGGCCACCTGGATCAGGCCCTCGAGGTCGTCGAGGTGACTCGCCGTCGCTTCGCTGCCCTTCGACCCGTCGAGCATCTCCATCGCTCCGCCGAGGCCGATCCGATCGCGGACCGCCTCGAACAGGTCGCGGGTCCGGGCGCCGGTCGCCGCCAGCTCGGCGAGCATCGCGATGTCGGCGGCCATCTCGTCGACCTTGCCGGCCACGCGGGCCTCGTCGATCCGCTGCCCGACCCGCCGCAGGTCGTCGAGCGAGCGGCAGTTTGCGAGCCACTTGCTGATCCAGATCGGGAAGCCGCGGCTCGGACGGCGGCGGATCGCCTCGAGGTCGGAGCCGAGCAGGTTCTCGGGATCGACGGCGACCCGCAGCCAGGCGAGCGCCGCGGCCGTGCCGGTCCGGTCGAGCATCTCGCCGCGAACTGCGGAGGCGACCGGGACCCCGGCCGTGAACAACGCGACCTGAGGCGCCAGGAGCAGCGAGTTGACGCGGGCGAGGACGGCGACGTCCTCGGGGCCCACGTCCGGCTCCGACAGCCATCCGCGGACGAGATCGACGAGCGTCACCGCGGCCTCGGAGGCCGGGCGGGTGCGGATCTCCAGCGCGGCCGGGTCGGAATCGGCCCCGGCGGCGGGACGGATCGTCTTCGCGACCCGCATCCGGTTGTAGCCGAGCAGCTTCGCGGCGCCGTCGACGATCGCCTCCGCACAGCGGTAGTTGACCTCGAGCGCCGCCTGCTCGGCGCCGGGGAAGAACTCGGCGTAGTCGACGAGGAACCGCGGGTCGGCGCCGGCGTGGTCGTAGATCGTCTGATCGTCGTCGCCGACCCCGAAGACGTCGAATCCCGGCATCGAGAGCAGGCGGATCATCAACACGTGGGCCGGGGTCAGGTCCTGGAACTCGTCGACGAGCAGGTGGCGGTGCTCGCGCTGGACCCGGCGCCGGAACCCGCCGTCGCGAAGCAGCGCCTCGAGCGCCCCGTAGATCTGCTCGTCGAAGTCGATCGCGCCCGCGGCGGTCAGCTGCTCGCGGTAGGGGGCGAACCCGTCGGCGAACCCGGGGACGTCGTCCCGCATCTCCTCGACCGCGGCCGGCGGCAGCAGACCGAGCCGGCAGACGGTCAGGGCGTCCAGGTAGGGGCCGACGGGATCGGTGTTGGTGCGGCGCTGCTTCGGGATCGGGAAGACGCGGGCGATGACGTCACGAGCCTCCGGCTCGTTGAGGACACGGGCCCGGCTGCCGCGATGACGGTTGAGGAGCGAGTACCCGAGTGAGTTGAGCGTCCGCGTTCGCGGGGCGAGCGCCTGCAGGCGCGTCTCGAGCTCGTTCTGGGCGAGCTTGTTGTAGGCGACGGCGATCACGGCCTCGCGGCGGTAGCCGCGGTCGGCGAGCAGGTGCCGCATCCGCTCGGTCAGGACCCTCGTCTTGCCGGAGCCGGCGGGGGCGATGACTCGGACCGGGCCACCGTGGTGCTCGACGGCGGCGAGCTGGTCGGGGGCGAGTTCGGCCCGTGAGCGGGCACGGTCGCGCGGCACCGGCTCGAGCAGACCGGCGTCGACCGCCCACGCCTCGATCAGCACCGCCTCGGTGTCGGGAGCGCTCCAGCGCGGACCGCCGTCGATCCAGGCGTCGCGCCCGTCGTGGAGGGCGACGTCGGCGGAGCCGCCGACGACGGCGCCAAGGCGTGCCGCCTTCTCCCCCCACCACCAGACCGGCTCGCCCGACCGCGCGTCGTAGTTGTTGGCCCAGACGAGGTGATGGAGCCGGTCGAGCGGCAGGTCGAGGTCCGGAGCGAGCGCGTAGGGCGGATCGTCGATCGACTGCGGCTCGCGGAACCCGGCCGGATCGACGCCGAGCGCGATCACGACCCGCTCCCGGGCCGCCCATCTCGCGTGGAGGCGGGCGACGACGGGGGCCGGGCTGTCAAGCTCCGCCGCTCCGACCTCGATCCGCTCGACGCCGCTCCACTGCCCCGGGGGATCGGCCCCCGCGGCGACGATCACCCCGCGGCCGAACGCCGCCGGCGCTTCCGGGAAGTGGCTCACTGGCGAGGCTCGCGCCCGGTCAACTCGCGGTAGAGCTCGTTCGGGCGGGTTCCGGTGAGCGCCGCGACGACCTGCGCCGCGGCGCGCGGGCGGGCGCCCGACTGGACGAGACGGCGGAGCGCGTCGACGGCGAACGCCGTGTCGGGCGCGGCGGCGCGCTTGCTGGAGGCGGCGATGACGACGACGATCTCGCCCTTGACCTCGCCGCGGAACTGCCGGGCGAGATCGCCCAGGGTGCCGCGCGCCACCTCCTCGTGCAGCTTCGTGAGCTCGCGGCAGACCGCGGCGGGGCGATCCGGCGCGAGCGCCGCCAGGGCGCGCAGGGAGGCGGGCAGGCGGCGCGGCGATTCGAAGGCGACGACGGTCTCGGTCGACTGCAGGACCCGCTCGAGCTCGCCGGCCCGGCGCGGCAGGAACCCCTCGAAGCGCCAGCGGTCGGCGGGCAGGCCCGAAGCGACGAGGGCGGTCGTGATCGCGGTCGGGCCGGGCAGCACCTCGATGTCGATGCCGCGCTCGATGCAGGTGCGGATCAACCGGTAGCCGGGATCGGAGAGGACCGGCGTCCCGGCGTCGGAGAGCAATGCGACCCGCGCTCCCCGCTCGATCGCCTTCGCGAGCTGCGGCGCGCGACCCTCCTCGTTGCTGTCGTGGTTGGAGACGAACCGCGGCGGGTCGAGGTCGAGGCGCTCGTAGAGCCGGCCGGCGCGCCGGGTGTCCTCGCAGGCGACGAGGTCGGCGTCCTCGAGCGCCTGGCGGACGCGCGGCGAGACGTCGCCGATGTTGCCGATCGGCGTCGGGCAGACGATCAGCCGGCCCGCCATCAGGCGACCGCCATGCCGGCGGCGAGCTCGTCGGCGGCGAGGATCGCGGCGCCGACCATCCCGGCGTCGGGACCGAGGGCGGCGGCGCGGATCGGGGTCTCGTTCTGGGGCGGCAGGGCGCGGCTCCGGAACTCCTCCCGCGCGGGCTCGAGCAGGAGCTCGCCGGCGGCCATGACGCCGCCGCCGACGACGATCACCTCGGGGTCGAAGATGTTCGCGAGCCCCGACAGGGCGACGCCGAGGCGGCGGCCGATCGTCTCCAGCACCGCCGTCGCGACC
>DATAFA010000144.1:0-13680 GCA_036257785.1 Solirubrobacterales bacterium
CGCGGCGACTTCGTCCGCCTGCCCGATGCCGACCTCGAGCGCGACGGCGTCGCAGCGGGGCCCGCTGCCGCCCGCCGCCAGGACGGCGAGCACCGCGCGGATCACCGCCAGTCCGTCCGATCCGGCGACGAGCGCCGCTGCCGGCTCCCAGTCGGCGACGTCGGCCGGCAGGGCCCGGCGGTCGCCGTCGGCCACGTAGGGCAGATTCGCGAGCGCGAGGTCGAATCGCCCCGTCGCCGCGGCGACGGGGCCGTGGAGGAGCTCGACGCGGCCGGCGAGACCGAGCGCGGCGGCGTTCTCGCCCGCCAGCGCCAGCGCCCCGGGATCGGTCTCGACGGCGACGACCTCCGTGCCGGGAAGCTCGTCGGCGACTGCGAGTGCGACGGCGCCGCTGCCGGTCCCGACGTCGAGGACGCGGCGCGGTGCGAGGTCGAGCGCGACCTCGACGAGCAGCTCGGTCTCCGGCCGCGGGATCAGCGCCCGCCGGTCGGTGCGCAGCTCGATCCGCCGGAAGCCACGGCGGCCGAGGATGTAGGCGACCGGCTCGTGGGCGACCCGGCGGCGCACCATCGCGCCGAAGACCCGAGCAGCCGCGGGCGGCACGGGCGCGCCGGGGTCCGCGGCGAGCTGTTCGCGGCGCCGCCCGGCCGCCTCGGCGAGCAGCAGCTCGGCGTCGAGCCGGGGCGTCTCCGATCCCGCGGCTGCGATCGCGTCGCGCGCTGCCGCGAGCGCGTCCGCGACCGTCGCCGCCGCAGTCGCACTCATCCCGCCGCGGCCTGGGCCTCGAGCTTGCGGCGCTTCTCCTCGGCGGCGAGGGCGTCGCTGAACTCGCGCAGGTCGCCGCCGAGGACCTCGTCGAGGGCGTGGCTCGTCAGCTTGATCCGGTGATCGGTCACGCGACCCTGCGGGAAGTTGTAGGTGCGGACCTTCTCGGAGCGCTCGCCGGTCCCGACCTGGGAGCGCCGCTCGGCCGAGATCTCCGCCTGCTGGTCGGCGATCGCCTTCTCGAGCAGCCGCGCCCGCAGCACCCGCATCGCCTTGTCGCGGTTCTGCAGCTGCGACTTCTCGTCCTGCATCGAGACGACGATCCCGCTCGGGGAATGGGTGATCCGGACGGCCGAGTCGGTCGTGTTGACCGACTGCCCGCCCGGGCCTGAGGAGCGATAGACGTCGATCTGGAGGTCGTTCGCGTCGATCGCGACGTCGACCTCCTCCGCCTCGGGCAGGACCGCCACGGTCGCGGTCGACGTGTGGATCCGGCCCTGCGACTCGGTCTTCGGGACGCGCTGGACGCGGTGGGTGCCGCCCTCGTACTTGAAGATCGAGTAGGCCCCGTCGCCCTTGACCGCGAACGTCACGTCCTTGAAGCCGCCGACCTCGGCCGGGCTCTGGGAGATCATCTCAGTCCCGAACCCACGCTCCTCGGCGTAACGGGTGAGCATCTTGTAGAGGTCGCCGGCGAACAACGCCGCCTCGTCGCCGCCGGCACCGGCACGGATCTCGACGAGGACGTTGTTGTCGTCGTTGGGGTCGCGCTCGACCATCGCCAGGCGGATCTCCTCGGCCAGCTCCTCGAGCTGACCGGGCGCTTCGGCGACGACCCGCTGCAACTCCTCGTCCTCGCCGTCGGCGAGCAGCTCCCGGGCGCTCTCGAGGTCGTCGTTGAGCGCTCGCCAGCGGAGCGCCAGCCGATGGGCGGGCTCGAGCTCGCGGTATTCGCGGCCGACGGCCGCGTAGCGCTCGCGGTCGGCGATCACCTCGGGATCCGACATCTCCCGCTCGAGGCCGGCGAACCGCTCCTCGACCTGGCTGACGAGTTGCTCGATCACTCTGATGAGTCTGACGCGACCTCGACCTGGAGCAGCTCCTCGGGCCGGCGATGCTCGACCTGCAGGGTCGTGTGCTCGATCTCGAAGCGCTCGTGGATGTCGTGCTCGACCGCCAGCCGGATCGCGTGGCAGTCGTCCTCGGGGCCGACGAGGACGTGTGCCGACAGCGCCGGAAACCCCGACGTCACCTCCCAGACGTGCAGGTCGTGGACCTCCTCGACGCCGGGCACGGCGGCCATCGCGCCGCCGATCTGCTCCGGGTCCAGGCCCCGCGGCGCCGCTTCGAGGAAGACTCGGCCCGACTCGCGCAGGAGTCCGTAGGAGGAGTTGAGCATGATCGCCGCGATGATCAGCGAAGCGATTCCGTCCGCCTGATCGAAGCCGGTCGTGAGGATGACCAGGCCGGCGATCGCCGTGAACACGAAGGCGGCGAGGTCGGTGAGGATGTGCTGGAAGGCGCCCTCGACGTTGAGCGAGTCGCGGTTGGCCTTCGAGAGCGTCCAGGTCGCCGCGAGGTTGACGACGATCCCGAGGATCGCCACCGCGAACACGACCCCGCCCTCGACCGTCGGCGGGTCGATCAGGCGGCGGATGCCCTCGTAGACGATCAGCAGGCCGAGCACGAGCAGGGTCGCGCCGTTGAACTGGGCACTGAGGATCCCGGCGCGCTTCCAGCCGAACGTCATCGCGCCGCGGGCCGGGCGCGCCGCGAGCCGGATCGCGACCAGCGCGAGGACGAGCGCGCCGGCATCGGTGAGCATGTGGGCCGCGTCGGAGAGCAGCGCCAGCGAGTTGGCGAGGATGCCGACGACGACCTCGACGGCCATGAAGCCGACGATCAGCGCCAGGGCGATCGTCAGCTTCGAGCGATCGGCGTCCGCGGAGACGCCGTGTGAGTGGCCGGCGTGGCCATGATCGTGCTGGGGGGCCACGCCGCGGAGGCTACGCCACTATCTCGATCGGGCTCTCGCGCCGGTCGAGGTCCGAACCCTCGACTGCGAGAACCTCTTCGAGCGCGGCGATCGCGACCGCGAGCTGCTCGTGATCGGGCTCGCGGGTCGTCAGGTTCTGGAGCATCAGCCCCGGCCACATCAGCGTCCGGACCCAGGCCTTGCGGCGGTTCCGCCCGGCCCACTTGATGACCTCGTAGGAGAGGCCCGCGATCAGCGGGATCCCGACGATCCGCGAGATCATCAGCCAGTACCACGCGGGCAGGCCGAGCGGCGCGAAGACGAAGATCGCGAGCACCATCACGATCAGCAGGAAGCTGGTGCCGCAACGGGGGTGCAGGCGCGAGTAGCGGGCGGCTCGCTCCGGGGTCAGCTCGTCGCCGGCCTCGAAGCAGGAGATCGTCTTGTGCTCGGCGCCGTGGTACTCGAAGACGCGCCGGAGGTCGGGCAGGCGGCTGATCGCGGCGATGTAGCCGATGAAGATCGCCGTCCGGAGCACGCCCTCGACCAGCCAGAAGAGGACGGCGGAGCCGAGTTGGTCCTTGATCAGGCTGGTCAGGCCGACCGGGACCACGAAGAACAGCCCGATCGCGAGGATCAGCGAGAAGGCGACGGTCAGCCCCCAGGTGAGGCCGCCGATCGGCTCGGTGTCCTCGTCCTCGGCGATCTGGGCGTTCGCCGAGAAGGCGAGCGCGCGGAAGCCGATCTTCAGCGACTCGGCGAGGGCGACGACGCCGCGAACCACCGGCAGCCGCAGCAACCGGTGCCGCTTCGCCCAGGAGACGACCGGCTCGGAGCTGACTTCGATCGCACCCTCGGGCGTGCGCACGGCGGCGGCCCAGGTCGAGACGCCGCGCATCATCACGCCCTCGAGGATCGCCTGACCTCCGACCGGCGCGTCACGGGACGCGACCGGCTTGCCGTCGGGCATCGGCGTGGCCGCTTCGTGAAGCTCGCTCACGAGACGCGACACCGAGCCGGTTGGAGGGCTAGGACTTCTTCGCCGCGCGCCGTCTGAATCGCTCTACCCGGCCGCCGGTGTCGACCAGCTTCTGCTTGCCGGTGTAGAACGGGTGGCATGCGGAGCAGATCTCGACGTGGATCTCGGGCTTGGTCGAGCGGGTGTAGAACTCGTTGCCGCACGCGCAGCGCACGTGGGAGAGGCTGTATTCGGGGTGTATCTCGGTCTTCATCTCCATCGAGTCTAGAGAGCCTGTCCAGAGCGGCGCCGGCCAGCGTCCGGCGTTCTCAGCCGCCGGCGCATTCGGTCAGCCCGTAGTCGCTGGCCAGCTTGTTGGCCTCGGCGAACGGGTCCGCGTTGCCGGGGCCGAAGGCCGTCGGGTCGGCGGAGATCGTATCGACGCCCTTCTGGGCGGCATCGAGGATCGCGTTGACCTGATCCTCGTCTCCCTCCGGCGCGCCGATGGCCCGGATCCCGTCGATCTCGCCCTGAATGGTCGGCACCGCCGTCTCATCGACGAACTTGGTCATCTCCGCCTCGGTCGGCTTGCCGCCGCTGAACGCGGACTTGGCGGCAGCGTCGAAGGTCTTGTTCCCCTCGGCACAGATCTTGTTTCCGAACGCGACGAAGTCCTCCTTGCTGATCGCCGCGGTCGTCGTGCTGCTGCTGTCGTCACCCCCGCCGCACCCGGTGAACCCGATTGCGACCAATGCCGTGACGATGGCCACGACGATTCCGACTGACCTCAAGAGATCTCCTCCGATCGATTCCGAAACTGGAACTTCGGCCCCCACCGATTTGGCGGCTGCCGGCGCAGTCTAGTTACGCTGCGGTCATGACCGAGGCAGATCACGGGTTCAAGGAGGGCGACAAGGTCTGGGTCGAGGACGGCGACGGCCACCATCACCCCGGGATCTTCGTCGGCGACAACGAAGCCGCCGGATGGTTCGGGGGCGGTCCGAGCGCCTACGTCGTCCATCCCGAAGCGCACAACGCCGAGGTCGTCTCGATCTTCCGGATCACGCCCCGGGACGAGTAGCGGCGGGGACGGCCGGCGGATCGCGGGGTCGGGCATGCGAGCGATGAGCTTCGTGGCGCCCGGGCAGCCGCTCCGCGAGGTCGAGATCGAGCGGCCCGTCGCCGGAGCGGGCGAGCTGCTGCTCGAGGTCCGTGCCTGCGGGGTCTGCCGGACCGACCTGCACCTGCTCGACGGCGAGGTGCGGATCTCCGACCCGCCCCGCGTCCTCGGGCACCAGATCGTCGCCCGGGTCGCCGGCGACGAGCGCCGGGTCGGCGTCCCCTGGCTCGGCTGGACCTGCGGGGAATGCGCGTACTGCCGCTCCGGGCGCGAGAACCTCTGCCCGCGCGCCCGATTCACCGGCTGCGACATCGACGGCGGCTTCGCCGAGTACGCGGTCGCCGACGAGCGCTACTGCCTGCCGCTGCCCGCGGGCTATCCGGACGAGCAGGCCGCGCCGCTGCTCTGCGCCGGCCTGATCGGCTACCGCTCGCTGCGGATGTGCGGCGACGCTTCCCGGATCGGGTTCTACGGGTTCGGTGCCGCGGCTCACATCCTCACCCAGGTCGCCGCGGCGGACGGCCGCGAGGTGTTCGCGTTCACGCGCCCCGGCGACGAGGAGAGCCAGCAGTTCGCCCGCGAGCTCGGCGCCGTCTGGGCCGGCTCCTCGGAGGAGCGGCCGCCGGAGGAGCTCGGGGCGGCGATCGTCTTCGCTCCGGTCGGGTCGCTGGTCCCCGCGGCTCTGGCCGCCGTCGCGCCGGGTGGGACGGTCGTCTGCGGCGGCATCCACATGAGCGCGATCCCCTCGTTTCCCTACGAGCTGCTGTGGGGCGAGCGCGTGGTCCGCTCGGTCGCCAACCTGACGAGGGCCGACGGCGAGGAGCTGTTGGAGCTCGCCCCGCAGGTGCCGGTCGAGACCGCGGTCACGACCTACCCGCTCGCCGCCGCCAACGACGCCCTCGACGACCTCCGGGCGGGCAGGTTCCTGGGCGCCGCGGTGCTCGTCCCCCCGGACACGGACGACCGCTCGCCTCCGTAGTCGCCACGGGTGGCCTCCACGGCCCGGCCCGGATCTGCCCGGCCCGGCCCGGAAGTAACCTTGCCCGCAAGTGGAAGCCGAGACGGAGGCAGACAGGGTGACGATCGTCCTCGCCGACGATCACGAGCTCGTCCGCGCCGGCATCCGCAAGGTCCTCGAGGACGAGCCCGGCTTCGAGGTCGTCGCCGAGGCCGGCGACGCCGAGACTGCGGCCCGCTACGTCCTCGGCCACAAGCCCTCGGTCCTCGTCCTCGACCTGAGCATGCCGGGGATGCCGAGCCTCGAGGCGCTCCCGAAGGTCTTCGAGAACTCCCCGAAGACGTCAGTCGTCGTCCTGACGATGCAGAACGAGCCCGCGTTCGCCCGCAAGGCGCTGCAGGGCGGAGCCAAGGGCTACGTCATCAAGCACTCCGCGGCCAGCGAGCTCGTGACCGCCATCCACGCGGTGATCGGCGGCGGCACCTACATCAATCCCGAGCTCGGAGCGCGCCTCGCGGCCGAGCCCGACAAGCCCGAGGGGCCTCCGGACGAGCTGACGCCTCGCGAGGTCGAGGTTCTCGGCCTGCTCGCGCTCGGCTACGTCAACCCCGAGATCGCCGAGAAGCTGGTCCTCAGCGTCCGCACGGTCGAGACCCATCGCGCGAACATCCAGCGCAAGACCGGCCTGTCGACCCGGGCCGAGCTGATCGCCTACGCGATCGACAACGAGCTCGTCGAGCGCTGAGCGGAGCTCGCGGGGCCCGGCGGGCGGACGCTAGGTCCCGGGACGGCGGACTGGCAGCCTCACCCGGATCAGGGTGCCGCCGCCCTCGCGTCCCTCGATCGCCAGCTCGCCCCCGGCAAGCTCGACGCGCTCGCGCATCCCGGTCAGGCCGAAGCCGCGCCGGACCGTGCTCAGGTCGAACCCGCTGCCGTCGTCCTCGACGCGCACGAGCACGGTTTCGTCGCGCTCTTCGATGGCGACCCTGGCGCGGGTCGCGCTGGCGTGCTTGATCGCGTTGGTCAGGCTCTCCTGGACGAGCCTGTAGATCGTCGACTCGAGCTCCGGCGTGTAGCGGGCCTCGTCCTCACCGCGCTCGTATCCGATGTCGATGTCGGCCTCGAATTCGAGGTCCGAGCGGGAGCCGAGACGTTCGATGAGCGCGTCGATCGCTGCCGCGACCCCGAGCTGGTCGAGAGCCGCCGGCCGGAGCTCCGCGATCAGGCCCTGCAGGCCGGCCACCGTCCGCGCCACCTGCTCGTTGGCGCTCGCGAGGTACTCGCGGACCTCGGCGAGGGAGTCGGCGCGGGCGGCGTTCTCCTGCATGATCCGCAGGGCGCCGAGCTCCTGGAGGGTCTCGTCGTGGAGCTCGCGCGCCCAGCGGCCACGCTCACGCTCCGACGACGCGATCGCGAGCTTCGCCTTCTCGTCCTCGATCGCATGGGCGGCGGCGATCGCGTTGGCGGCGCTGGTCGCGAACGACTCGAGGGTGAGCTGCTGATCGGCCGAGAACGACGGGTCGGCCCCGGCGTGCTCGACGACGAGGAGGACCCCGAGACCCTGCCCCCGCGAGCGCAGGGGAACGGCGAGACCGGCGCTCGAATCGATCCCGAGCTCCTGCAGCGACTCGGCGGCGGCCGGCCCGATCCGCCGGCTCGCCTCCACGCCGATGAAGCCGGCGGTGCCGGAGCCCGGCCCGACGGCGCGGCCGATCGAGCGGACACCACCCTCGCCGGCGGCGCCACGGACGACCAGATCGGCCCCCTCCTGAAGGAGGACGTAGCTGGAACGCGCCTCGAGCAACGCTCGCGCCCGCTTCGTGACCAGCTCCAGGACGCGGTCGAGGTCGGACTCGCCGCCGAGCTCGCGGCTCAGCGAGGCGGTCGCCTCCAGGCCCTGGACGAGCCGCTCGAGGTCGGCGCGGCCGCGGCGGATCTCCGCGTGGGTGCGGGCGTTGTTGATCGCGACCGCGCTCCACTCGGAAAGGACGATCAGGAGCTGCTCGTCGGATTCGTCGAAGGGCTCGCCGCCCTCCTTCTCGGTCAGGTAGATGTTGCCGAACACCTCGCCGCGAACCGTGATCGGCGTGCCGACGAAGGTCGTCATCGTCGGATGCTCGGCGGGGAAGCCGTAGGAGCGTGGGTGATCGCCGATCCGGTCGAGCCGGAGCGGCCGCGGATCGGTGATCAGCTCGCCGAGGATCCCGTGGCCGCGCGGAAGCGGACCGATCCGCCGGCGGGTCTCCTCGTCGATGCCGGCGTGGAGGAAGCGCTCGAGCTCGGTCTTCTCGGCGTCGAGCACCCCGAGGGCCGCGTAGCGGGCCCCGGTCAGCTGCCGGGCGGCGTCGAGGACGCCGATCAGGACCGCGTCGAGGTCGAGCTCGGAGACCAGGCTGCGGCCGACCGAAAGCAGGTGCTCGAGCTCCTCACGCTCCAGCAGCGACTCGTCGGCGCTCATCGCCGGGTCGCTTCGAGCGGATGCGCCGCCTCCCCCCGTTCGGCCCGGACGCGGCCGCCGCGCGCCGGTGCGAAGGTGATCGCCCTCCGGGTCACGCCCTCGCCCCGGGCCCCGGGCCGCAACCGCAGGCGCCGGGCGGCGAGGACGGCACGAATCACGATCTTCATCTCGAAGACCGCGAAGCTGGCTCCGAGGCAACGACGGACTCCGCCGCCGAACGGAATCCACTCGTAGGTCCCGGGCGGGTCGCCGAGGAATCGCTCGGGGCGGAAGGCCAGCGGCTCCGGGTAGATGTCGGGGCGGCGGTGCATCAGATAGACCGACGGCGCGATGTTGACGCCGGCCGGCAGCTCCCAGCCCCCGAACTCCATCGGCGCCTGCAGGCAGCGGACGACGGCGGGGACGACGGGGCGCAGCCGCAGGCTCTCCTTGACGACGGCCTCGAGGTAGTCGCCGTCGCCCGCCGCCTCGGCGGCGATCAGCCGGTCGAGCACCGCGGGGTTGCGGGTCAGCTGCTCGAAGGTCCAGGCGAGCGCGGTCGCGGTCGTCTCGTGACCCGCGAGCAGCAGCGTCATCAACTCGTCGCGGAGCTCGGAGTCGCTCAGCGGCACCCCGTCCGGGTCGCGGGCCGCGAGCAGCATCGAGAAGATGTCGTCGCCGTCGGCGCCGTGCGGGTCGGCCCGGCGGGCCCTGATCTCCTCGCGGAGCAGGGCGTCGGCGCGCTCGCGCAGCGCGGCGAAGCGGCGCCAGGGGCTCAGCGGGCCGCTGCGGCCGGCGGTCAGGGCCAGGGCAAGGACCCGTGGCCTGCTCGCGACCGCGTCCAGGAGCTGCCGGAGCGGTCCGCCGATCCGCTCGCGCCGCGCCGCGTCCTCGAAGCCGAACACGGCGCGCATGATCACCTCGAGGGTGATGCCCTGCATGCTCGGCAGCACCGCGAAGTCCCGGTCGTCGGGCCATTCGGCGATCCGGCGCTTCGCGACTCCGTCCATCATCTCCCCGTAGGCGCGCATCCGCTCGCCGTGGAACGGAGGCAGCAGCAGGCGACGGTGGCGGAGGTGCTCGGCGCCGTCGAGGAGCAGGACCGACCCGCTCCCGAGCAGCGGCGCCAGGGTGACGTTGCCTTCGCCGGCATGGAGCAGGTCCGGATCGCCGGTGAAGACCTTCTTGACGGCGGCCGGGTCGGCGGTGACGACCACCTCGCGGTCGGGCGTCGGCCGCAACGTGAAGTAGTCGCCGCAGCGGTGCCGGCAGGCGTCGAGGAACCGGGTCGGCGTGAGCATGAATCCGACACTCATCATCAGGTTCGAGAGGTCCGGTCGGGGCGGCATCCCCCGCCGCGGCGGGGCCGTCGGAGCCGTTGTGTCGGTCGCGGACACCGGGTCCGAGCTTAGTGCCTGTCCCGATGGTCGATCAGTGGTCGCGGACGGCGATCAGCATCTCGACGCCACCGAGCTGCAGGGTCAGCGAGCCGTCCTCGTGCTCGATCCCGCCCCGGTAGACCTCGCGATTGAGGCTGAGCGAACCGGTCTCGCGGCCGGCATCGAGGCGGATGAAGATCGCCTCGTGCTCGCTCGGCTCGCCGCCGGTCATCGAATGGCCCGCCCGCAGGACGCCGCCGAAGGTGGCGACGAGGTGGGGGCTGTCACCGGCGGAGACGACGTGGACCTCGACGCGCCGGCCGACGAGAGCGAGGAGGGTCGAGAGGGCGTCGTCGAAGGTCACTCCCCCCTGATACCACCCCGCCGCTCAGCAGGCGTCGTAGAGGTAACGGCGCTTCGCCGGCGTGCTGACGAGGCGGTCGCGCAGGACGACCGCGATCTCGTCCCCGACCCGGGCGCAGGTCCGGCGGAAGTCCCTGCGCCGGTACTCGATCGCGAGGACCTCGTCGCCGTACACCGAGCGGTAGCGGCCGCACTCGCGGTAGCGACCGCACTCCTCGGCGATCGCGAAGTCGAAGCCGGCCCGCTGGGCCTGGGCGCGGGTGACGTCGGCCGTGTTCTTCTGCCCGACCGCGAGGTCGAGCGCGTGCGCGCGGTCCGCCAGCAGGCCGGCATAGGCGAGCGCCTGGCGCTTGCCGAACGGGACCCGGCTCGCGAGCGGCGTCCCGTCGAAGCGGGTCCACGAGTCGAGGTTGTCGAACTCGACCGCCTCGTAACCCGCGTCGGCGCAGCCGGCGATCATCTGCCGAACCCAGCCGGCGGCCCGCTGCCGCCGCTTCGCGGTGCTGATGTCGACCAGGTACTCGCCGCCCCAGTGCGGGTCGTCCCCGAGCCTGCTGAGGACCAGGCGACGAGGCCAGTTCGAGCGTTCGTCGGGCCTGTCGACGCCGGACTCGTTCGCCTGGGTCTGGAAGGCGTTGACGTAGCAGATCGAGTACGCCGGATCGGCCGCGGGGCGGCCGCTGAACCAGTCGCGCGAGACGACCGAAACGCCCGCCGGGGGCGGATAGTCGCCGCCGATCTGGTAATCGAAGCCGGCATCGGCGGGCGGCGGTGCGTAGGCCCCGGCGCTGGCGGGAGCGAGCAGGGCGGCGCTCAGCAATCCGAGGACGATGGGCTTCGCGAAACGCCTCCTCACTCCCCGATCATGGCAGCCCCTACCGCCTCCTCATCCGGACGCCAGGCCCCCGAGCAACGCCCGCAGACCGATCGCGGCGCGCTCCCCGGCCGCCTGCTGGTCGTCGGCCCGCGCCAGCTGCAGCCCCGCCTCGGTCAGGGCGCCGAGGAGCATCAGCGAGACCTCGGGCACCGGCAGGGGCTGCACCTGGTTTGCCTCGATGGCCGCGCTCAGGCCGGCCTCGATAAGCCCCAGCCCGTGTCGCCGCTCGATCTCGTGCCAGGCCTCCCAGCCGAGCACGGCGGGGCCGTCGATCAGGACGATCCGCTGGGTCTCTGCATCGAGGCTGAGGTCGAGGAACTGGTCGACCGCGGCGAGCAGGACACGGAGGGGATCGCCGTCGGCGATGCCCGAGAAGTCGAAGCTGGCCGCGAACTCGGATTCGACCTCCTCGAACACCGCCGCGAAGAGGCCGCGCTTGCCGTCGAAGTGGTGGTAGAGCGCACCGCGGGTCACCCCGGCGGCCGCGACGATCTCCTCGCTGCTGACGGCCTCGTAGCCGCGCTCGGCGAACAGCGGCCGCGCCGCGCTCAGCAGGGCGGCCCGGGTCGCCGCGCGGCGCTCGGCCTGGGTCCGGCGCTCAGCCATGGCCCGGCCCGGCTCCAATTTGACATACACAATGTCTGTATGTTAGATACATTCTGTTCGTATCAATCTACCAGCGGCTCGCCGGCCGCAGCGAGGAGCACGATGATGAGCACGGGTGAAGACGGATTCAGCCACGGCCGGGCCGGCCTCGAGGCGGGTGGTATCCACTACCGGGAAAGGGGATCGGGACGGCCGGTCGTCTTCGTCCACGGATTCCTCGTCAACGGCCGGATCTGGGACGGGACCGCGTCGATCCTCGCGGCGACGAACCGCTGCATCGTCCCGGACTGGCCGATGGGCTCGCATTCGGAGGCGATGGCACCTGGCGCCGACGTCTCCGCCCGTGGGATGGCCCGGATCATCAGCCGGTTCCTGGCTGAGCTCGAGCTCGACGACGTGACGATCGTCGCCAACGACTCCGGCGGCGCCGTCAGCCAGATCCTCGTCACGGAGATGCCCGATCGGGTCGGTCGCCTCGTCCTCACCAACTGCGACAGCTTCGAGAAGTTCCCACCCGGCCGGTTCAAGCTGATGGCCAAGGCGGTTCAGCCTTCGTTCGCCTACACGTTGCTGGCCCACTCGCTGCGGAGCCGGCTCGTGCGCTCGTCACCGCTCGCCTTCGGGTCGCTCACCCGCCGACCCGTCGACGACGCGCTGCTGCGTTCGTTCACGGAGCCGCAGGTCCGCGACAAGGGCGTCAGGCGGGACGGCTGGCAGTTCATCCGTTCCGCGGACCCGCGCGACACCCTCGCCGCCGCCGAGCGCCTGCCCTCCCTGGAGATCCCGGCACTGCTCGCGTGGGGGGTCGACGATCGCTTCTTCACGGTCGACGACGCCCGCCGGCTCGCCCGGGCGATCCCGGACTCGCGGCTGACTGAGATCGAGGATGCGGCAACGTTCGTGATGCTGGACCGGCCCGCCGAGCTCGCGGCCGCGATCGGGGCGTTCGTCGGCGATTAGATCGCACCGCATCCCCGGTCTATCTCGAGGAGGCTGCGATCGCAGTCCACGAAAGCGACGAGAGGGGAACGAGATGGGACACCCAGTCGTGCACTTCGAGGTGATCGGCAAGGACGGGAAGGCGCTGCAGGACTACTACTCGCAGCTGTTCGGATGGGAGATCGACGCCGACAACGAGATGAACTACGGGCTGATCGACCGCGCGGGGAACCAGAGCGAGTCCGGGATCGGAATCGGCGGCGGCATCGCCGGCGGACCCGAGGGCTACGACGGTCACGTCACCTTCTACGTCGAGGTCCCCGACGTCGAGGAGTCGCTCGCCAAGGCCGAGAGTCTCGGCGGCAGCAGGGTCTTCGGCCCGGAGAAGATCATGGACTCGATGATCCTCGGGCAGTTCACCGACCCCGAGGGTCACCTCATCGGGCTGATGACGGCGCTGGACTGAGCGAGTCCGCGAAGGCGCCAAGCGGGCCCGCCGCCCGCCGCAGTGGCGGGCCATGACCGAAGCAGACCAGCTCGGGCTCCAGTGCGGCCAGCCTGATGATCTGCCTGCGGTTGCGGTCCGGGTCGATCGTGAACCGGTCCGGCGGCTCGAAGAGGCCCGGTTTGCCGGTGATCGGATGGCGTCCGAAGATGACGTCGAAGGCCAGCAACGCCCGATCGCGCTCGCGCCAGAACGAGAGGTGCCCCGGTGAATGGCCCGGCGTCTCGAGAACGGTGAATCCGGCGACCTCGTCGCCCTCGCGAAGCCGCCGGGCGACCGGGACCCCCGGGCCCGCCCAGGTGCGGAGCTGGAGCCTCGTGATCAGGTTGTCGGGCCCCATTGGGCCGATGTCACCGGATTCGACGGCGTCGGCCTCGACGGCGGGGGCCCAGACCGGGGTTCCCAGCGCCGCGGCGACCGGAGCCGAAGAGCCCTGGTGATCGCAGTGGGCGTGAGAGATGACATGGGCATCGACCGGGTGATCGTCGAGCTCCCTGAGTATCCGGCGCTCGGCCCAGCGGGTGCCGGCATCGAAGAGGACGCCCTCGGCGAGATAGCTGTTGAAGGCGTGGGCGGGTCGGCAGGACAGGACACTGAGATCGTCTGCAATCGCTTCCATACAGTCCTGTACGGTACCAGACATAGGTGTATGGTGCACCCCTGATGTCCGACCGCCTCGACCGCGAAGCCTGGACCCGAGCCGCGATCGAGGCCTTCGAGCGGTCCGGGCCGGCCGGCGTCGCGATCGTCCCCCTCGCCCGGCAGCTGGGTGTCACCCGCGGCAGCTTCTACTGGCAC
>DATAFA010000120.1:0-1587 GCA_036257785.1 Solirubrobacterales bacterium
CATCACCTGACCATCGAGGCGGGGATGCGGCCGATCCTGATCGACATCAACCAGGCCGTCTCGCCCCGCGTCGAGTCCGGGATCGATGCTCTGTCCCTGCGCTGGCGCCTGCTGACCGCCCTGCCGATGATCAACGTCATCACCGGTGTCGTCGTCGCGGCGATCGCCGGTGCCGACAGCCTCGGCGTCACGGTGCTGGTCGCGATCGGCGTCGCGACGACGATCTCGCTCGAGTTGACCATCCTCCTGTCCCGCTCGGTGCTGGGACCGCTCGCCGACCTGAAGCGGGCGACCGACGCCGTCGCCGAGGGCGACTTCGAGGTCAGCGTCCCGCTCACGACCGCCGACGAGATCGGCGAGCTCGCCGTCTCCTTCAACCAGATGGTCGGCGGGCTGCGCGAGCGCGAGCGGATCCGCCAGGCGTTCGGCACCTACCTCGACCAGAACGTCGCCGAGCACATCCTCAGCGACGGCTTCTCCGAGGGCGGGGAGCTCGTCGAGGTCTCGATCCTCTTCTGCGACGTCAAGGACTTCACGAGCTTCGCCGAATCCGCCGAAGCCGAGGAGGTCGTCGCCTGCCTGAACGCGCTCTTCGAGGTCGTCGTCCCGGTGATCTCCGGCGAGGGCGGCCACGTCGACAAGTTCGAGGGAGATGGACTGATGGCGGTCTTCGGGGCGCCCGTGCTCGTCCCCGACCATGCCGATCGCGCCCTCCGCGCCGCCCTCGAGATCGACCGCCTCGTCAACCACGAGGGCGAGGGCGGCGGCTTCCAGGTCGGGATCGGGCTCAACACCGGCAAGGTCGTCGCCGGCTCGATCGGTGGCGGCGGGCGGCTCAACTTCAGCGTCATCGGCGACGCCGTCAACGTCGCCTCCCGGGTCGAGGCGGAGACGCGCGAGACCGGCGACGACCTGCTGCTGACGGAGGCGACGCGGGAGCGACTGCGGTCTCCGGTCGAGCTCGAGTCCCGAGGCGAGCGCGACCTGAAGGGGATCGAGCGCCCGGTCCGCCTCTACGCGCCGCCCGGCGAGCGCGGAGGGATGCCGCGCGACGCCGTCGAGGCGGTTCGCTCTGTGTACGCTCGCGTCCGTGGCAGCCGGGCAGAAGACTGAGGGCGGGGTCGCCAACCCCGGCGCGCTCCACGGTGGCAGGCTGGCCGCGAAGGCCCTTCGCGACCGCGGCGTCACCCACCTCTTCACGCTCTCGGGCGGCCATCTCTTCAGCCTCTACGACGGCTGCCGGGAGGAGGGCATCGAGGTCGTCGACGTCCGCCACGAGCAGGCCGCCGCGTTCGCTGCCGAGGGCTGGGCGAAGGCGACGCGGACCCCCGGGGTCTGCGCGCTGACCGCTGGGCCCGGTGTGACCAACGGCGTCAGCGCGATGGCCAACGCCGCCGCCAACGGCACCCCGATCGTCGTCCTCGGCGGCCGCGCCGCCGAGGGTCGCTGGGGTAGCGGCAGCCTCCAGGAGATCGATCATCTCCCGATCGTCTCGCCGCTGACGAAGTCGGCGGAGACGGTCAAGGAGCCGAACGAGATCGCCGCGGCTACCGTCCGCGCCTACGACCTCGCCGCGGCCGCGCCGAC
>DATAFA010000013.1:0-10791 GCA_036257785.1 Solirubrobacterales bacterium
CACGACCTGGTCGGCTTCCCGAAGACGAGTGGCAACCGCGGCATCCACGTCAACGTCCGAATCGAGCCCGAGTGGGATTTCGACGACGTCCGCCGTTCCGCCCTCGCCCTCGCCCGCGAGGTCGAGCGCCGGGTCCCGAAGCTCGCGACCAGCAAATGGTGGAAGGAGGAGCGGCACGGGGTCTTCGTCGACTACAACCAGAACGCCCGCGATCGGACCGTCGCCTCGGCCTACTCGGTCCGCCCGGTTCCCGACGCCCGCGTCAGCACGCCGCTCGACTGGGACGAGGTCGCCGACGTCGACCCCGGCGCCTTCACGCTGCGGAGGGTGCCGGACCGGATCCGCGACCACGGCGACCCGTCGGCGGACATCGACGAGCACGCCGGCCGCCTCGATGCCCTCCTCGACCTCGCCGCGCGGGACGAGGCCGAAGGCCTCGGCGACGCCCCGTGGCCACCCCACTTCCGCAAGCAGAAGGGCGAGCCGAAGCGGGTCCAGCCGAGCAAGGCGAAGAAGGGGTAGGTTCGGCCCAGGTCGGCTCGCGCCGGGACCGCATCGCGCGGCGTGGGCTCGCGCCGGGGCCGCCGCCGGTGGCAAGAGCGGGTTTGGGCTGAGGGGGGGAGGTACGCGACGACCTTCTCGGCGATCACGACCACGAACTGCAAATCGCTGACCAAGGTGGTCACCTATTTGCAGTTCGGTCGACTTGTGCCGCTCACCTCGTCCCCTCCCAAGCCAAACCCGCGCCCGCCGGCCGCAAGCCGTCAGGGCGCCAGCGCAGCGCGCGTGCGCGCACTCTCGCCCTGCGCGCGCACTCTCGCCCTACTGCTCGAGCTGGTCGATCGTGCAGGACTGCGGGTCCTTGTCGTCGCGCCAGCGGAGGATCTTCGCGCCGTGGCGGATCCGGCCGGCGCTGACGTGGTCGAAGGTGACCTCGATGACGAGCTCGGGTCGCAGCGAGACCCACTCGAGATCGCGGTCGGCGGCCCAGCGGCTCGGGTCGGCGGAGCCGCGATCGCCGGTCTCATAAGGCGCCAGGGTCTTGACGAGCTCGCGCTTCTCGGCGGCCTTGAGCCCGGAGGTGTGACCGATTACGCGGAGCTCGTCGCCGTCGTAGAGGCCGAGCATCAGCGAGCCCACTGTGTCCGGCTCCTTGCCGGGGCGCCAGCCGGCGATGACCGCGTCGATCGTGCGGAGGCGCTTGATCTTGACCATCGCCGTCCGCTTGCCGGGGCTGTATGGCGCGTCGAGCTGCTTGGCGATCACGCCCTCCCCGGTCTCGAGCCACGGTGCCGCCGCGTCGGGATCGAGCGTCAACGGGGTCAGCTCGATCGACCCGGCCGTCCAGCCCCCCGGGCCACGCTCGCCGGCGCCTGCGAAGCCCGAGACCAGCTCGACCAGGGCGGCGCGGCGCTCGGCGAAGGGCCGCTCCATCAGGTCGGCGCCGTCGAGCGCGAGCAGGTCGAACGCACGGAACCGGGCGGGCGTCTCCTCGGCGAGCCGGTTGATCCGCGACTCGGCCGGGTGGATGCGGTTCTGGAGCGCGTCGAAGACCTCGGCGCCGTCGTCGTCGAGGATCACCAGTTCGCCGTCGATCACGTAGTCGCCGGCCGGGAAGTCGAGCTCGGGGAAGTACCGGCCGAGCGGCTTGCCGCCGCGCGACTGCACGTACGGCTCCCCGTCGCTGCGGAACACGAGCGCGCGGAAGCCGTCGTACTTCGGCTCGTAGGCGATCCCGTCGCCGATCGGCATCTTCTTCGCCGAGCGGGCGAGTTGCGGCTCGAGTGGCGGCTTCGGGACCGGGCTCACGGCGTTCGGACCTCGGGAGTGGCGTCGGCGCCGATCCCGTTGAGGATGTTCGCCACGCCGAGGACGTCGCCCTCGTTGTAGTAGTCGACGGCGATGATGTTCGGTTTCAGGCCCCGCTCGCTGGCGCACAGCCGGGCTCGTCGCAGCAACATCGCCCGCGAGTTGATCTTCCCCTGGAGCTCGGGATTGCGGGGGATCGTCTCGATCCAGTTGTTGATCTGAAACAGCGGGTTGTCGGGACTGCCGCGATTCGTGCTGCAGCTCGAGCGGCCGCTGATCCGATCGACGCTGTCGAAGGTGTAGGGCGTCTCCTGCACGAGGTTGTCGAAGCCTTGCTGATACCACGGGTACTTGCCATCCCCGGCATCGTTCTCGGCCATCACGAGCAGCCGCTTGTCCTGCTCGATCAGGCTGCCGAGCGTCGGCCAGACCGCTGCCGCCGGCGGGCTCCAGACATAGCGGAGCAGACCGGAGGACTGGAACGCCTGCGCCGTCTCCTCGGGGCTGACGACGTCCTCGATGAAGATCACCAGGAACTCGTCCGGATGCCCGTCCATCCAGGTCTTGATGGCGGCGAGCGCGTCGTCGAGGTCGGTCGCGCCGAGCTCGCAGAGGACGTGGCAGAGAAACGGCTGGACGTCCCCCTCCGGCGCATCCCCGAATGCGAGCCGGCCGACGAGGTCCTCGGCACGCTTGACCGTCGCCGCCCCGAGCTCCGCCTCGACCTCCTGCCGCGTCTTGTTCTCGCGATCGAGGTCGGTGATCACCTCGCCGAAGCCACGGCCCGAGCCACGGCGGATCCCGTAGTGGGTGTCGATCAGCAGCGCCCGGATTCCGTCGTCGAGCTGCCGCGTGATCCCGTAGCGCTGGTTGGGCAGGAACCAGCCCGGCTCGGCTGCCGCCGACATCGAGTTGTGCGTCGCCGGGAAGGTGACCTGGTCGAGCCGCTTGTTGCAGAGCTGCGCGTAGCCGTTGCAGGCCGCCGGCGCCCCGTGAGGTCGGGCCTCGGTCCGGCGCTCGCCGCCGACGACGAGGACGACGATCAGGACCCCCGCGAGCACCGACCCGGCGACCCCCAGGCGTACCGGGCTGAAATGCCGCCGCACCTCTCTCCCGGCGCCGGCCGGTTCGGCCGGGGCGAGGATCCCGAGCAGCTCGACGATCGCGACGTAGACGAGCCAGGTGCCGAGGACCGTCGCGATCAGCTCCAGGGCGGCGACGGGCTCGGCGATCATGAAGACGCCGAAGACGCCGATCCCGAGGCCGCGAAGGACTCCGACCCAGGGCCGGGACGGGTGCGCGCGCGCGAGCTCCGCCGCGCGTGCGAGCGGCGCCAGAGGATCGATCTCGGCGGCGCCGAAGCGGGCGACTGCCGCGAGCAGCAGGGACAGCATCCCGATCGCGATCGTCCAGACGAGGAGGCCGCCGAGCAGCGCATCCCAGACCGCGGCGGCAGCGTCGCGGAAGAGCGGGTCGTCGATCTGCCCCAGCGCGAGCGACCGGCCGACGAGCTGCGCGGCGAGGCCTGCCATCGCTGCCACCGCCACCGCGATGCCGGCTCGCTGGACGCCCCGGCGCCGCTCCGGTGCGACCACGATCGACGCGGCCAGCATCAGCACGGCCAGGATCGGCAGAACGATCCCGAAGAGGTCGATCTCGTGCACGAAATGGAGGGGCGTGATCGTGATCTCGCTGCCGAGGATCGCCGCCTTGACGTCGGTTATCTGCTTCGGGACCACTCCCTTGCCGAGCTGGGGTGCGAGCGCGTCGAGGGCCTTCGCGGCGACCACGGCGGAATCGGTCAGGTTGAGCAGCAGCGTGTTCGGGGTCCGGTCGGCGAGCTTCGTGTCGATCGCCTTGACGGCTTCGGTGAACGCGGCCTTGACCGGCGGCGTGTCGAGCGCCGAGACGACGATCGACTCGATGAACGGCCGCGCGTTGACCAGCTCCCCGGAGCCCGAGTCGACGATCCCGTCGACGATCGGCTGTGCGATCGCGAGCCGCGTGCGCTGATCCGACAGCGCGGTCTGGGCGTTGGCGGCGAGGTTGTCGGGCTGAAACAGCTCCTGCCTCGCGTAGAGGAGGAACCCGCCCAGGAGAGCGAGGATCGCGCCGACGACGGCGAGGACTATCGACGCTCCCCGGCTCCGGAGCGACCGCCGGCTCTGCTCTCCCATGGACACGATTGAACCAGCGCGAGCGGCGAGGCGCCGAATCCCGTTCGTGGCATGAGCGCCCCGGCCCCCTCCGGCTGCGACATCTGCGTCGTCGGAGGCGGCATCGTCGGGATCGCCACGGCGCGCGAGCTCGCGCGCCGCCACCCCGGCGCCGACGTGGTCGTCCTCGAACGCGAGAACGAGCTCGCCGTCCACCAGAGCGGGCACTCCAGCGGTGTCGTACACGCCGGGATCTACTACGCACCGGGATCACTGAAGGCGCGGCTGTGTGTCGCCGGCGCGCGCCGTCTCTACGCCTACTGCGAGGAGCGCGGCATCGACGCCCGCCGCGACGGCAAGGTGATCGTCGCGACCCGCGAGAGCGAGCTGCCTCGCCTCGACGAGCTCGAGCGCCGCGGCAGCGCCAACCAGGTGCCGGGCCTGCGCCGGATCGGCCCCGACGAGCTGGAGGCGATCGAGCCGCATGCGAGCGGCATCGCCGCGCTGCACTCGCCGGCGACCGGGCTCGTCGACTACCGCGCCGTCACCGCGGCGATGGCCGAGGACCTGGAATCGGGCGGCGCACGAATCGTGACCGGCTGCGAGGTCCGGACGATGACACCGCGACCGCGATCGGTGACCCTCGGGCACTCCGCCGGGCGCACCGAGGCGGCGAAGGTGGTGCTCTGCGCCGGTCCCTGGGCGGACCGCCTCGCCGTCGCCGCCGGCGCCGATCCCGACCCGCGGGTGGTGCCGTTCCGGGGCGCCTACCTGCAGCTGAAGCCGGAGCGCGCCGGCCTCGTCCGGGCGAGCATCTACCCCGTCCCCGACCCCGACCTGCCCTTCCTCGGCATGCACCTGACCCGCGATCCGCACGGCACCGTCCTGCTCGGCCCGACAGCCCTGCTCGTCGGCGCCCGCGACGCCTACCGGCTCCGCCGGGTCGTGCCCCGCGACCTCGTCGAGAGCCTGCGCTGGCCCGGAACGCGGCGGATGATGCGGCGATCCTGGCGAAGCGGGATCGCCGAGCTGCGCCACGCGGTCAGCATCCGTTCGTTCGTCGCCGAGTGCCGGCGCTACGTCCCCGAGCTCCGCCGCGAGGACGTCGAGCGTTCGACCCACGCCGGCGTCCGCGCCCAGGCGATCGCCCGCGACGGCTCGCTGATCGACGACTTCGTTGTCTCCGAGACCGAGCACGCCGTCCACGTCCGCAACGCGCCCTCCCCCGCCGCCACCGCGTCGCTGGCGCTCGCCGAGCTGATCGCCGATCGCCTCGACGCGGTTTCGTGAGCCCCTCCGAAGGGGAATGAGAAGCTCAGGGCGTCGTCTACCCTCGACGGCGACCGTCAAGCCTGCCGAGCCCGACCGAAGGAGCCGCCGTGGAGTCCAGCGTCGTCGAGAAGCCGGAGAGCGGCGAAGCCGCTTCGTCGTTCACGAAGTCGCTGCTGCTCGGCGACATCCACGAGGAGATGGTCTTTCCCTGGCCGCAGCCCGACGCCGAGGAGCAGATCAAGGTCCGCGAGCTCTGCGCGCGGGCGCGGGCGATCGGCGACTCGATCGACCACCGCAAGGTCGAGCAGGACCGCTGGATCGGCGACGAGCGGATCCGCGAGCTCGGCGACGCCGGCCTCTGCGGCCTCTACGTCGACGAGAAGTACGGCGGGCAGGGCCTCTCGCAGACCGGCTACGCGCGGGTCTTCGAGACGTTCGCGCAGATCGACGGGACCCTCTCGATCATCCTCGGCGTCCACCAGTCGATCGGCTACAAGGGCATCGTCCTGTTCGGGACCGACGAGCAGAAGGAGCGCTTCCTCCCCGACCTCGCCACCGGCCGCAAGCTCGCCGGGTTCGCGCTGACCGAGCCCGAGGCAGGCTCCGACGCCTACAACCTGCGCTCGCGGGCGGTCCTCCAGCCCGACGGTTCCTGGGTGCTGAACGGCGAGAAGCGTTACATCGGCAACGGCTCCAAGGGCGACGTCTTCACAGCATTCGCCCGCGCCGAGGTCGGCGGCGAGGACCGCCACATCGCCGTGATCCTCGAGAAGGGCATGGAGGGCTTCGAGGTCGGCGAGCGCTACGACACGATGGGGCTGCGCGGCAACGACCTGCGGCGCCTCTACTTCAACGACGTGCGGGTGCCGCCGGAGAACGTCCTCGGCGAGCCGGGCGACGGTTTCAGGATCGCGATGTCGATCCTCAACAACGGCCGGATCGGCCTCGGCACGGGATCGGTCGGCGCCGCCAAGAAGCTCCTCGACCTGACGATCCATCACACCAGGGAGCGCCACCAGTTCGGCCGGTCACTGGCCGAGTTCGAGCTCGTCCAAGAGAAGATCGGCTGGATGGTCTCCTACCTGTTCGGGCTCGAGTCGATGGCGTATCTGACCTGCGGGCTCGTCGATCAGGGGGTCGAGGACTACTCGCTGGAGTCGGCGATCTGCAAGGTCTCCGGGACCGAGTTCCTCTGGTACGCCGCCAACCGGGCGCTGCAGCTGCGCGGCGGCGAGGGCTACATGACCACCGAGCCCTACGAGAAGATCATGCGGGACATCCGGATCTTCCCGATCTTCGAGGGCGCCAACGACGTCATGCGCGCCTTCATCGCACTCTCGGCGATGAAGCCGGTCGGTGAGCGGCTCTCCGAGCTCGGCGAGATCGGACTCAACGATCCGATCCGCTCGATCGGCGTCCTCGCCGACTACGTCGCCGGACGCGTCCAGCGCGAGGTTCGCCCGGAGCGGATCTCGATGGCGCACCCGGAGCTCTCCGGGCACGCCGACGCCGTCGGCGACCAGGTCAAGGAGCTCGCGGCCGCCACCGAGAGCCTGATCCGCAAGCACAAGAAGGAGGTCATGCTCCGCCAGTTCGCCCAGAAGCGGCTCGCCGACGCGATCGCCGACGTCTATGCCCAGGTCGCCGTGCTCAGCCGGGTCACCTCGATCTTCGAGAACGACGGCGTCGAGCCGTCGGGCCAGGAGCGCTTCATCGCCGACACGTTCTGCGCCCGCGCCGCCCGCCGCGTCCACGGCAACCTCCGCGCCCTCGAGGAGAACGACGACGACCGGATGACGGCGATCGCCAAGCTCGCCAGCAAGCGCGGCTCCTACGGCTACGCCCTCTTCGAAGACTGACCTCGACGGCCGAGCCGCTGGGTCAGCCGTTCGGCTGGGCGGACCCTCCCGACTTCACGTCGAGGAGGTCGATCACGAAGATCAGCGTCGCGTCCGGGCCGATCGCGGGCGGGGAGCCCTGGGCGCCGTAGGCGAGGTCGGGCGGGACGATCAGCTCACGACGGCCACCGACCTTCATCCCGGTGACGCCCTGGTCCCAGCCGGGGATCACCTGGCCGCCGCCGAGCTGGAACTTGAACGGCTGGCCGTTGTCCCAGGAGGCGTCGAACTGCTCGCCGGTCGAGTAGTCGACGCCGACGTACTGGACCTCGACGCGGTCGCCCGTCTCGGCCGTCGGCCCGTCGCCCTCGACGATGTCGTGGGACTCGAGCCCGGTCGGAGGGGCGGCGGAGGGCACCGGGATCGCCGGCTTCTTCGAGGTGTCGGTCGAGATCGAACCCGAGCTCGAGCCGTCGTCGCCGCCGCTGCGGGCGATCAGGACGACCGCGACCACGGCGACGAGCAGTACCAGGGCGCCGATCAGCACCTTCGTCGCGTTCTGCGAGCGCTCCATCGGCGAGTCAGGCTATCGACGGCGTCTCGGGAAGGCTCGCGAGCGCCGCCTCCATGTCCTGCTCGGAGAACTCGAGATCGGTGAGCTCACCGCGGTGGTAGGCATCGTAGGCGGACATGTCGAAGTGCCCGTGACCGCAGAGGTTGAAGAGGATCACCCGCTCCTCGCCGGCCTGCTTGGCGGCCTCGGCCTCGTCGATCGCGGCGCGGATCGCGTGCGCGGGCTCGGGGGCCGGCAGGATGCCCTCGACGCCGGCGAACTGGACCGCGGCGGCGAACGCGCTTGTCTGCGCGACTGCCTGCGCCTCGACGATCCCGGCCTTGACGAGAGCGCTGACCAGCGGCGAGTCGCCGTGGTAGCGGAGCCCGCCGGAATGGAGCTCGGGCGGGACGAAGTCGTGGCCGAGCGTGTACATCGGCATCAGCGGCGTCATCCCGACCGTGTCGCCGTAGTCGTAGCGGTACTCGCCGCGGGTCAGCGTCGGGCAGGCCGCCGGCTCGACACCGAGGAACCGTGTGTCCCCGCCCTGCTGCAGCTTCCGGCGCAGGAACGGGAAGGCGACCCCGGCGAAGTTGGAGCCGCCGCCGACGCAGCCGATCACGACGTCCGGGTACTCGCCGGCCATCTCGAGCTGCTCGAGGCATTCCTGCCCGATCACCGTCTGGTGGAGGCAGACGTGGTTGAGGACCGACCCCAGCGAATAGTTGGTGTCGTCGGCCCCGGCGGCGATCTCGACGGCCTCCGAGATCGCGATCCCGAGGCTCCCGCTCGGATGCGCCGCCTGCGAGCGGCCGGCCTCGGTCAGCTCCGACGGGCTGCGGTGGACGGTCGCGTCCCAGGTCTCGATCATCGCCCGCCGGTACGGCTTCTGGTCGTAGGAGACGCCGACCATGAAGACCTCGCACTCGAGGCCGAACAGCCTGCAGGCGAGCGCCAGCGCGCTTCCCCACTGCCCGGCGCCGGTCTCGGTGACGAGCTTGCGGATCCCTGCCTCGCGGTTGAAATAGGCCTGCGGCACCGCCGAGTTCGGCTTGTGCGAGCCGGCCGGCGAGACGCCCTCGTACTTGTAGTAGATGTGCGCCGGCGTATCGAGCGCCTGCTCGAGCCGCCGCGCCCGGAACAGCGGCGTCGGTCGCCACAGCGAGTAGATCTCGCGGACCTCCTCGGGGATCTCGATCCGCGGCTCGGCCGAGACCTCCTGCTCGATCAGCGCCATCGGGAAGATCGGCGCGAGGTCGGGCGGGCCGGCCGGCTCCATCGTCGCCGGGCTCAGCGGCGGCAGCGGGTCGCCGGGCAGGTCCGGGGTCAGGTTGACCCAGTGGGTCGGGATCCGCTCCTCGTCGAGGACGTACTTGGTCGGGTCGCTCATTCGCTCTCCTGTCCGGGTTCTGCCGGGCTCAGCCGCCGAGCAGCTTGCCGAGGCCGCTCGCGGCGCTGCTTCCGCCACCGCTGCCGCCCGCCGCGGCCGAGGTGACGCGTCCCTCCGAGGGCTGGATCAAGAGCCAGCCATTGCCCGAGAAGCTGAGCTGCACCGTCTCGCCGGAGCCACGGCCGATCAGGGTCTTCATGTTCACGTCGGCCTTCACCGACGAGGTCAGCCCGCTCGACCAGGTGATCGCCGCCTGCGGGTCGGCGAACGTCGATTCGCCTTCCACCTCGATCAGGACCGGCGGCCCGTCGGAGATGATCGCGACGAACCCGGTGCCGGACAGGTGCATGTTGTAGAGGCCGCCGCCGAGCATCCCGGAGACGCCCTCGACGCGCTTGATGTCCCAGTCGATCCCGTCTTCGAAGGCGAGCACGTTGGCACCGTTGGCGGTGATCGCATCGTCGTCGAGCCGGAGCAGCTGGATCTCCTGGCCGAAGTCGGCGAGGAAGACCTCGCCGGTGCCGGAGACCTTCATCAGGTCGGTGCCCTCGCCGGTCATCGCCTTCTTGACGAATCGGCCCATGCCACCGCTGCCGGCATGCTCGAACTTGACGTCACCCTGGTGGGCGACCATCGATCCGAGCTTCGCCTGCACGGTTGCGTCGGCGAGCTCCACCTTCAGCATCTTCGAGTTCTGCAGCGAGAACGCTCCGCCACCCTCGGTTTCCTTGAGCCCCGCCAGCGACTGCTCCAGCGACATGACCAAACCTCCACGAGTTGATTCCGCGGTCAGCCTATTGACTGACGGCAGTCAGGCCGACCAGCAGGAGCAGGCGGCGCCGGCGATAGTCGGGTCGCTTCGTCACCTCACGGCACCCCGCGGCGGGCGCGGTAGTGGCCGCGAAGGCGCGCCCACCCGGGCCGCACGACCTTCTTCCAGAGCAGGAGCAGGAGCAGGGAGCCGGTGATCAGGCAGATCGCGGCGATCAGGGCGGCCAGCTCCGGGTACTGGATCGCAAGCACCGTGACGACGCCGACGGTGCCGTCCTCGGCGAGGCTGACGAAGATGTTCGATGCGGGCTCGGGCGAGGTGTTGACGCCGAGCCGCAGTCCCGCCTTGACGCAGTGGCTCGCCAGAGCAGTGACGCCGGAGACGCCGGCGCCGAGCGCCTCGTCGATCCCGTCGACGCCGCTCTCGCCGGCGAACTGGAAGCCGAGGACGGCGGCGATCAGCGGCCTGACGACGGTATGGATCGTGTCCCAGGCCGAATCGAGAAACGGGATCTTGTCGGTGAAGAACTCGACCGTGAACATGCCGGCCGCCGCCAGCAGGACCCAGTCCTGGTCGAGGTCGCCGGGGACGTCGCCGATCCCGGCCCGGCCGAGCAGGCAGAGGACGAGCACGGTCGCGTAGGAGTTGACCCCGGAGGCCCAACCGGTCGAGAAGATCGTGGCCCCGACGTCCACGCCCGGACCCTAGACAACTCCGACCGGATCCTCCGCTTCGCGTCCGGTCCGGTCGGTCGGCGCGGTGTTACGGGACGGGAATACATGTGTGTTGACCCCAGCCGGGGACTCCGCTGACGCGTCCGGTCTCCCCGGTCGGCGCGGTGGAAGGGGACGGGATGACATAGATAACTCCGGGGAGATCCTCCGCTGACGCGTCCGGTCTCCCCGGTCGGCGCGGTGGAAGGGGACGGGATGACATAGATAACTCCGGGGAGATCCTCCGCTGACGCGTCCGGTCTCCCCGGTCGGCGCGGTGGAAGGGGA
>DATAFA010000017.1:0-13277 GCA_036257785.1 Solirubrobacterales bacterium
TCGGGATCACCTCCCGACTCGACGACAATCCGGCGATCATCCTCGGCGGCCTCAAGCGCGGCGTCACTCCGCTGGAGATGGCCTATGCCTACAACACGCTCGCCAACGGCGGCGCCCGGATCAGCGGCACCGAGGCCAGCCAGGGCAACGGCAAGGGACCGGTCGCGATCGACAAGGTGGTCGACCAGGACGACAAGCTCGTGCCCGACACCCTCGGTGGCAGCGGCGAGAACGAGAAGGTCTCCGATCAGGTCATCGACCCGTCGGTCGCCCAGACCGCGACCGACATCCTCCACACCGTGGTCACCAGCGGCACCGGCGAGCGGGC
Organism: Solirubrobacterales bacterium; assembly: GCA_036257785.1. GTDB lineage: Bacteria > Actinomycetota > Thermoleophilia > Solirubrobacterales > 70-9 > RHKX01. The sequence continues at coordinate 329 of DATAFA010000017.1, forward strand.
TCAGGTCGGCGACGACTACATCTGGGGCAAGACCGGCACCACCGACAACAACGCCGACGCCTGGTTCGTCGGGGCCAACGAGGACATCACGGTGGCGGTCTGGGTCGGCTATCCGGACGGGGCGACGCCGATGGAGACCGAGTTCGGCGGCCTCCCGGTCGACGGCGGGACGATCCCGGCGCTGATCTGGAACGACGTCGTCACCGCCTGGGACGGCTTGCAGGCATCGCGCGGGGCCGAGGACACGACCGAGACGACGACCTCGACCGACACCTACGTCGCCCCGACGACGACGGTGGCGCCGACGACCACCGTCGCGCCCGTGACCCCGGCGCCGACGACTCCCGCTCCGGCCCCCACCCCGACTCCGACTCCGGCACCGACCGAGCCGGCGGCACCGGACACGGGCGCCGGCGGCACCGACGCCGGCGGCACCGTCCCGTAGCTCAGCCGGCCGGCCGGGACAGGAACGGGCTGCCCGCGAGGCAGTAACGCCAGGGGTAATCCGCCGCCTTGGTCAGGCCGATGCGAGGGCCGGCGACGATCTCGCGCTTCGACGGCGGATTCGGTTCGGTGAGCAGGAACGGCTCGGCGAGCGCGTCCATCCCCGACTGGTGGAGCCCGATCGCGAGCGCCTGGCAGATCTTGCCCGGACCCGAGCAGAGGTCGCGGTCCCGCTCCATCCCCCGGCGCTCGCGCATCGCGGCCAGCCCTTCCGTCGGCTCGAGCGCCCGGACGAGGACCGCGGCCGCGGTCCCGTCGGGCTCGGCGACGAGGTTGAACATCGAGTGGATCCCGTAGCAGAGGTAGACGTAGATCCGGCCGGGCGGGCCGAAGATGGGCGCATTCCGGGCGGTCGGCCCGCCGAACGCATGGCAGGCCGGATCGTCACGCTCGTAGGCCTCGGTCTCGACGATGATCCCGCCGACGCCCCGGTGCAGCATCTTGCAGCCGATCAGGCCGGCGGCGACCTCACGCGGCGGGCGCGCGAAGAACTCCCGCTCCAGCTCGCCGGGCCGGCCGGCCATCAACCGAGCTCGGCGAGGCTCGCTGCCGCGAGATCGAGCTGCGCGGCGACGGCCGCCGCGGAGGTGCCGCCGCGGGAGACCTTCGAATCGAGCCAGGAGGTCTCTCCGAGGACCTCGTAGTACTCCTCGTCGAGGAGGTCGGAGAAGCTGGCCAGCGCTTCCGGCGGGATCGCCGACAGGGCGATGTCCTCGTCGAGCGCATGACGGACGAGGCTGCCGACCACGCCGTGCGCCTCGCGGAACGGCAGGCCACGGCGGACGAGAAGGTCGGCGACGTCGGTGGCCGCCGCCATCTCGTCGGCGGCCGCAGCGGCCATCCGCTCGTGGTCGAAGTCGATCCCCGGCAGCATCCCGCCGAGCGCCCGCAGGCAGAGCTCGATCGTCTCGGCGGCATCGAAGAGCGGCTCCTTGTCCTCCTGCAGGTCCTTCGAGTAGGCGAGCGGCAGGCCGTGCATGACCGCGGTCAGCGTCGTCAGCGCGGCGACGACCCGTGGCGCCTTGGCCCGCAACAGCTCGGCGGCGTCGGGGTTCATCTTCTGCGGCATGATCGACGAGCCGGAGCTGAACTCCTCGGCGGGCCGGCAGAACCCGAACTCGCTCGTCGACCAGAGGACGATCTCGGCGCCGATCCGCGAAAGGTGGGTTGCGCAGAGCGCGGCCGCGGACAGGTACTCGAGCGCGAAGTCGCGGTTGGAGACGGCGTCGATCGAGTTCTCGACGACGCGGTCGAAGCCGAGCTCCGCGGCCACGGCAAGCCGGTCGATCTCCCAGTTCAGTCCGGCCAGCGCTCCGGAGCCCAACGGCATGGCACCCGCGGCCGCGGCCGCGGCATCGAAGCGATCGACGTCCCGGCGCAGCATCCAGAACCAGGCGAGGAGGTGATGGCCGAGCGAGACCGGTTGCGCGCGCTGCAGATGGGTGTAGCCGGGCATGCGCGCGCCGCGATGCTCCGCCGCGAGCGAGTGGATCTCCCCCAGGCATGCGACGAGCAGCTCCCGCGCTACGCCGGCGCGGTCGGCGACGAACATCGCCAGGTCGGTGGCCACCTGATCGTTCCGGGAGCGGCCGGTGTGGATCTTGCCGCCGACCCTGCCCGCGACCTCGGTCAGCCGCCGCTCGATCGCCATGTGGATGTCCTCGTCGCCGCTGGCGAACGGGAAGTCCCCGGACTCGAGCTCGGCCGCGACGCGGTCGAGCCCGTCGAGCAGCGCGGCGAGCTCGTCGTCGTCGAGGATCCCGGCCGACCGCAGCGCCCGAGCGTGGGCGCGCGACTGCCGGACGTCGTAGGGAGCCAGGCGCCGGTCGAAGCTCAGCGAGGCGTTGAGCTTCCAGAAGACGGGATCGGGTTCCTGCTCGAAGCGGGGCATTGGCGCAGTCTATGAACGGCCCGGATCAGGTCGGGCGGCGCCCGAGGATGTCGGCGAGCTCGGCGACGACGCGCTCGATCGCCGCCTCCGCGAGGGCCGGGTGGAACGGCAGCGCGAGCGAGCGGCGCGAGAAGTCCTCGGCGACTGGGAACTGGCCCGGCTTCGTCCCGAAGCGCTCCCGGTACAGGTCGGAGAGGTGGATGCAGGGGAGATAGGGCCGGGCGTCGATCCCGCGCCGGTCGAGCTCGGCGACCGCTCCGTCGCGGTCGGTTCCCGCCGGCAGGCGAACGACGTAGACGAACCAGCTGCGCCGCTCCTCACCGCGGTCGCCGAGCGGTAGGACGATGTCCTCGGGGTCGCCGGCACCGGGCTCGGCCGCTCCGAGCGCCGCGAGCCGCTCCGAGTACGCGGCGGCGACGGCCGCCCGGCCGGCCAGCAGCTCGTCGAGGCGTTCGAGCTGGGCGACCCCGATCGCCGCCTGGACGTCGGTCAGCCGGTAGTTGAACCCGAGGCGGTCGTGGTCCATGAACTTCATGTTCGGCGCCCGCCCCTGGTTGCGCTCGCTGCGGGCAGCGGCCGCGTCGAGCCCGGAGGCGACGAGCATGCCCCCCTCCCCCGTCGTCATCTGCTTGTTGGCGTAGAAGGCGAAAGCCGCCGGGTTGCCGCGCGCTCCGACCGGCCGGCCGTCGGCGCAGACGCTGCCGAGCGCCTGGGCCGCGTCCTCGAGCACGCCGATGCCGCGGTCGGCGGCGATCCGCTCGATCGGCTCCATGGCCGCCGGCCAGCCGAAGATGTGAACCGGGAGCAGACCGGCCGTCGAGTCCCCGATCTCCGCCTCGATCGCCGCCGGGTCGATCGTCAACGTGGCGGGATCGACGTCGCAGAACACCGGCCTCGCGTCCTCGAAGAGCAGGCAGTTGGAGGAGGCGACGAAGCTCAGCGGGGTCGTCAGGACCTCGTCCCCCCTCCCCCACCCGAGCGCGCGGACCGCGAGGTGCAATGCCGCCGTTCCGCTCGAGACGGCGACCGCGTCGGGAACCCCGAGCCAGTCGGCGAAGTCAGCCTCGAAGCGCGGCAGCATCGGGCCGAGCGAGAGCATTCCGGAGCGCAGCACCTCGAGGACGAGCTCCTCCTCGCGCTCGCCGAGGACGGGGCGGGCCAGCGGTATGCGCTCCGGTGCGGTCAAACCTCGCCGGCTGCCCCGGCCGGCTGGCCGGCCCCGTCGGACTGATCGGCGGCGCGCGGCTGGAAGGCGTACTCGAGCGACTCCACGAGCGCCTCCCAGGACGCCTCGATGACGTTCTCGGAGACGCCGAGCGCGCTCCACGCCCGGGTGCCGTCGGAGGAGTCGAGGAGCACGCGGGTCACCGAGGCGGTGCCGTGGTGCTCATCGAGGATCCGGACCTTGAAGTTCGTCAGCTCGACCTCGGCGATCTGCGGATGCTGCTCGGTGATCGCGGCCCGCAGCGCGCGGTCGAGCGCGTTGACCGGCCCGTTGCCCTCGGCCGTCCGGATGTAGCGCTGCTCGCCGACCCAGAGCTTGATCGTCGCCTCGGTCTCGACCCGGCCGTCGGCGCGTTTCTCGGTGACGACGCGGAAGCTCTCGAGCCGGAACAGCGGCTCGTAGGTACCCGCCTCGTGACGCAGCAGCAGCTCGAAGGACGCGTCGGCCGCCTCGTAGGAGTAGCCGCGGTGCTCCCGCTCCTTGATCTTCTCGATCGAGCGCCGGACGCCGGTGTCGTCGAGCTCGATGCCGGCCCTGGTGGCGCGGGCCATCACCGAACCGCGGCCCGCGAGCTCGGAGATCAGGATCTCGCGGTCGTTGCCGACGTCGCGCGGGTCCATGTGCTCGAACGTCCTCGCGTCCGCCTCGACCGCAGCCGCATGCAGCCCGCCCTTGTGGGCGAAGGCGTTACGGCCCACGTAGGGCTGCGAGGGGCCGGGGGCGAGGTTGCAGATCTCGTCGACGAGATGCGCCGTCTCGGTCAGCAGCCGCAGGCGCTCGGGCGCCACGCACTCGTAACCGAGCTTGAGCTGGAGCGCCGGCAGGATCGAGACGAGGTTCGCGTTGCCGGTCCGCTCGCCGTAGCCGTTCATCGTCCCCTGCACGAGGGTCGCTCCGGCCCGGACCGCGGCGATCGAGTTCGCGACCCCGCACTCGGCGTCGTTGTGGGTGTGGATGCCGACGCCGGCCGGGCCGGCGGCGTAGGCGGCGACGACCGCGGCGGTCGCCTCCTCGATCTCATGCGGCAGGCTCGAGCCGTTCGTGTCGCAGAGGCTGAGGTTCTCGGCGCCCGCCTCGACGGCCGCCTCGAGGCACGCGAAGGCGTACCCGGGATCGTCGCGCCAACCGTCGAAGAAATGCTCGGAGTCGTAGATCACGCGCTTGCCGGCCTCCGCGCAGAACCGGATCGAGTCGGAGATCATCGCCAGGTTCTCGTCCCGGGAGACCTTCGTGACCTTGTCGAGATGCAGCGCCCAGGTCTTGCCGACGAGCGTCACGACCGGCGCGAAGCAGTCGACGAGAGCGGCGAGGCCCGGGTCCTCGGCGGCCTCGCGGTCACGGCGGCGGGTCATCCCGAACGCCGCGATCGTCGCCTGCTCGAGCGGAACCGACGCGAGCAGCTCGAACAGCTCGAGGTCCTTCGGGTTCGAGTCGGGGAAGCCCGCCTCGACGAGGTGGACACCGAGGCGATCGAGCGCCTCGACCACACGGACCTTCTCGGGCGCCGACAGCGACAAGCCCTGTCCCTGCATGCCGTCGCGCAGAGTCGTGTCGTAAATCTGAACCTTGCTCAAGGGGATCGAACCTACTTCCTGACCGATGACCGGTTACGGGTGGGGCCCGGAGTCGCTCGGTACGACGCCGCGCCCATGCTCTCCTGCTCCCCGGCGGGGGCGCAGGCCTCCGCGGGCCGCTAGGCGGCGGCCGCGGAGCCGGTAATTCGGCTCGGTGCCACTGCCGGCACCGGACGTTCGCAGCGCGGACGGATATCGAGCGCGAATCGCATCAGGTAGCGACTTTACTCGGTTCGTCCACCGGATCGAGCCATTCCGCGTACTCGGGAGCGCGGCCATGCAGGGCGTCGTCGAACTTTGCGGCGATGACCTTCGTGATCTCGCCCGGCGCCTCGATCGGGTGATCGTCGATCTCGCGCACGGGCACCAGCTCGGCGGCGGTGCCGGTCAGGAAGATCTCGTCGGCCAGGTAGAGCTCCGAGCGGCTGATGTCGCGCTCGACCACGCTGAAGTCGAGATCGCGCGCTATCTGCATGACCGACTTGCGGTTGATCCCGTCGAGGATCGAGGCGGTGTGCGGTGGGGTGAGGATCTCGCCGTCGCGGATCACGAAGATGTTCTCGCCCGATCCCTCGCAGACGAGACCGCGCTGGTCGAGCAGGATCGCCTCGTCGTAGCCCGCGTTGTGGGCCTCGGTCTTGGCGAGGATCGAGTTCAGGTACTGACCCGACGCCTTGGCGTGCGGGATCAGCCCGTCCGGCGAGATCCGGCGCCAGGACGAAACCTTCGCCCGCACGCCGACCTGCTTGCTCTCCTCGCCCAGGTAGGCGCCCCAGGGCCAGGCCGCGATCGTGACCTCGACCGGGGACTCGGCGAACAAGCCCATCTCCCCGTAGCCGCGGAAGAGGATCGGGCGGATGTAGCAGGAGGCGAGCCCGTTGCGGCGGATCAGCTCGTTCGTCGCCGCCCGGAGCTCCCCGAGCTCGAATGGCATCGGCAGGTAGTAGAGCCGGGCCGACTGCTCGAGCCGGGTCAGGTGGTCGAGGTGACGGAAGACGGCGGTGCCGGAGCCGGTCTCGTAGGCGCGGATGCCTTCGAAGACCCCGGTGCCGTAATGGAGGCCGTGGCTGAGTACGTGGACCCGGGCGTCGTCCCAAGCGACGAACTCGCCGTTCATCCAGATCGTCTCGGCCTTCCTCACTTCGCCCTCCTTGCGTTCATCGCGATGGGCGATTATGGCGCATGGGGACGCTCCTGTCGCGGATCAGAGTGCCGCGATCACGGCATCGGTCATCGCCGCCGTGCCGACGCGGCGTTCCCCCTCGGCGCCGGTGAACAGGTCGGCGGTCCGCAGGCCGCCCGCCAGCGCCGCTTCGACCGCGCCGTCGAGGCGGTCGGCGTCGGCGGGCCGATCGAGGCCGTGGCGAAGCATCATCGCCACCGAGAGGAACGTCGCGAGCGGGTTCGCCGCGCCCTGTCCGGCGATGTCCGGCGCCGATCCGTGAACCGGCTCGAAGACGCCGGGGCCGCCGTCGCCGAGGCTTGCGGAGGGGAGCATCCCGAGCGAGCCGGTGATCATCGCCGCCTCGTCGCTGAGGATGTCTCCGAACATGTTCTCGGTCACGATCACGTCGAACTGCGAGGGATCGGAGACCAGTTGCATCGCCGCGTTGTCGACCAGCAGATGATCGAGCTCGACCGCCGGGTATCGGCTAGCCACATCGCCGACGACCTCGCGCCACAGTCGCGAAGTCTCGAGCACGTTCGCCTTGTCGACCGAGGTCACCCGCCCCCCGCCCCCCGGGCCGGCGCGGCGCTCGGCGGCCGCGAACGCGGCGACGGCGATCCGCTCGATCTCGGCCGTCGTGTAGACGCACTCGTCGAGGGCGGAGTCGGGACCGCGGTCCTTGCGGCCGAAGTAGATGCCGCCGGTGAGCTCACGGACGACGAGCAGGTCGGTGCCCTCGATCCGCTCGCGACGCAGCGGGCTGGCGTCGAGCAGTGCGCTCAGCGGCTTCACCGGCCGCAGGTTCGCGTACAGCCCGAGACCCTTGCGGAGGCCCAGCAGCCCCTGCTCCGGTCGCGGGACGTCAGGATCGGTCGTGTCCCACTTCGGCCCCCCGACCGCGCCCAGCAGGACGGCATCGGAGCCCCTGCAGGCCGCCAGCGCGCCGTCGCTGAGCGGGGTGCCGAGCTCGTCGATCGAGGCTCCGCCGATCAGCTGCTCGTCGTAGCCGAAGCTGCCCAGGGAATCGAGAACGCTTCGCGCTGAGGCCACGATCTCGGGACCGATGCCGTCGCCTGCGAGGACGACGATGCGCGGATCCTTGTCTGCCTGGCTCATCGTTCGCGGCACCGTATCGCCTGCGGTCCGCCGTGCGGATAGGCTCCCGCGGCCCGGCTAACCGATTCCGGTCGGGAACATCGGACATCCATTGGAGGGAAGAATGCGGAAGAACCACCTGATTCTGCTTGTCGTGGGCGTTTTCGCGGTCGGGCTGCTCGCTGCGGGCTGCGGCAGCGACGACGACTCGAGCAGCACCACGGAGGCCACGACTGCGACGACCACGGCGACCGACGACAGCGCCGCGACCGAGTCGACCACGAGCGAGGCCACCGACAGCACGTCGACCGACACGAGCGGCAGCGCGACCGCCGACGACGTCTACAACGCGTGCGTGGACGCGATCGAGGGTACGGCCGCCGAGCAGGCCGGCCAGACCGCCTGCGAGCAGGCCCGCGACGCGTTCGAGCAGTGCGCCAAGCAGGCCGAGTCAGCCGGTGGCGACGCCGCCGACACCGCCCTGGGAATCTGCCAGCAGGCGGCCGACCAGGCCGTCAAGTCGCTGGAGTCCGCCGGGGGCTGATCCGGCTCCGGTAAGGAGAGGTCCGATCTCGGGCGGCCCCGGCTTCAGCGAGAAGCCGGGGCCGCCCTCTTTCGTGCCGAGATGTTGAGGCGGACGTAATCGAGCTCCGGCGCCGGCCCGAGCCGCTTCATGACTTCGTCGGTGAATTCCTCGCGGCGCTCCGCCGGCAGCAGCTCGAGGTGCGCTCCGAGACAGACGCTGCGGACGAACTCCCGCGGTTCCCGTGGCCGCGCCGGTCGCCGCTCGAGGTTGCAGTCGATCGCTTCGAAGCCCGTCGCGGCCAGGATCGCGGACGTCTCCTCGGGAGACGCGAAGTGGGTGGGGTCGAAGCCCTCCAGCTCCGCAAAGCTGCCGTTCCGGACGGCTTCGGACAGCGCCGCGTAGAAGCGCGAGACGTTGCCCGTCCCGCCGCATTGCGCCTCGATCGCTCCGCCCGGCACGAGCGAGCGAGCGAGCACGTCGAACAAGCGCGCGTGGTCGCCGATCCAGTGGAACACCGCGTTGCTGAAGACCGCGTCGACGGGTTCCGGCAGCCGCAGCTCGGTCAGGTCGGAATGGATCAGCTCGGTCCGGCCGGGATCGAGGAGCTCGCGGGCCTCGGCGACCATCGCCGCCGATCCGTCGACGGCGATCACCCGCCCGCGCGGCAGGCGCTCGAGGAGCATCGCGGTCACCCGTCCGGTCCCGCAGCCCGCATCGAGGACCGTCTCGTCCCCGCGCAGCTCGAGCCGGTCGACGACGGCCCGGGCCCATTCCTGCTGGGGCGTCGAGACGCGATCGTAGGTCGCGGCGTCCCAGTCGCGGGAGCCGGGCACGGCTACAGCGAGGTGGTCGGCGCCCCGAGGGCGGAGTGCGTCTCCTCGTAGGCACCGATCGCGTCGGCGGACTGGAGCGTGATCGAGATCTCGTCGTGGCCGCCGAGCAGCCGGTGCTTGGTCTCCTCGTCGATCTCGAAGCGGACCACGCCACCCTCGTAATCGACCGTCTGGTCGTCGAGGTCGATCCGGACCACGCCCGCCTCGGCGATCGCCTGACAATGCTCGCGCGGGAGGATCACCGGCAGGAAGCCGTTCTTCGTGCAGTTCGAGTAGAAGATGTCCGAGAACGAGGGCGCGATCACAGCCTCGAAGCCGAAGTCGGCCAGCGCCCAGACCGCATGCTCACGGGAGGAACCCGACCCGAAGTTCGGCCCGGCCACGAGCACGGGATTCGGCTCGCACTCGATCTCGCCGTCACGGAGCCAGTCGTAGAACAGGAACTCGCCGAAGCCGGTCCGCTCGATCCGCTTCAGGAACTGCTTGGGGATGATCTGGTCGGTGTCGATGTCGGAGCGGTCGATCACCGTCACCTTCCCCTCGATCACCTCGATCGGCTTCATCGGGCACCGCCTTCGCTGCTCGTCCGCCAGCTCCTGATGTCGACGAACCGCCCCTCGATCGCGGCGGCGGCCGCCATTCGCGGGCTGACCAGGTGGGTCCGCCCGCCCTTGCCCTGCCGGCCCTCGAAGTTCCGGTTCGAGGTCGACGCGCAGCGCTCGCCCTCGATCAGGATGTCGGGGTTCATCCCGAGGCACATCGAACAACCGGAGGCGCGCCACTCGAAGCCGGCATCCCGGAACACCTCGTGCAGGCCCTCCTCCTCGGCCGTCATCCGGACCTGCTCGGAGCCCGGCACGACCATCGCCCGGACGCTCGCGGCGACCTTGCGGCCGGCGACCATCGCAGCCGCGGCCCGCAGGTCCTCGATCCGCGAGTTCGTGCAGGAGCCGATGAACACCCGGTCGAGCTCGATGTCGGTGATCGGCGTCCCGGGCTCGAGCGCCATGTAGGCGAGCGCCCGCTCGGCCGTCTCGGCGTCGACGGGTCCGTCCAGCGTCGCCGGGTCGGGCACCTGCGCGGCGACCTCGGTGACCATGCCGGGGTTGGTGCCCCAGGTGACCATCGGCGACAGCGTCGAGGCGTCGATCTCGACCTCGGTGTCGAACTCGGCGCCGTCGTCGGTCGCCAGCTCGGTCCATTCGGTCACGGCCGCGTCGAAGTCGGCGGGTGCGCCGGGCCGGCCGCGGACGTATTCGAACGTCGTCTCGTCGGGGGCGATCATGCCGGCGCGACCGCCTCCCTCGATGGTCATGTTGCAGATCGTCATCCGCGCCTCCATCGAGAGCTCGCGGACCGTCTCACCGGCGTACTCGACGACGTAGCCGGCCATGCCACCGGTGCCGAGGCGGCCGATCGTGGCCAGGATCATGTCCTTGGCACTGACGCCGGCGGGCAGCTCACCGCGGTAGTTGACGCGCATCGTCTTCGGCGGCCGCTGGACCAGGGTCTGGGTTGCCAGCACGTGCTCGACCTCGGACGTGCCGATCCCGAACGCGAGCGCGCCGAACGCGCCGTGCGTCGCCGTGTGCGAGTCGCCGCAGACGATCGTCATTCCCGGCTGCGTGATCCCCAGCTCGGGTCCGATGACGTGGACGATCCCGCGCCGGTTCGAGCCCAGCGAATAGAGCGGGACGCCGAACTCCTCGCAGTTGCTCTCCAATGCCTCGACCTGCTTGCGGGAGAGCTCGTCGGCGATCAGCCGCGCCGTCGGCGTGTCGTCGGTCGGGACGTTGTGGTCCGCCGTCGCCAGCGTCCGGTCGGGCCGGCGGACCCGGCGGCCGGCGAGGCGGAGCCCGTCGAACGCCTGCGGTGAGGTCACCTCGTGGACGAGGTGGAGATCGATGTAGATCAGTCCGTCGGCGACCTCGTGCCGCTTCCAGATCTTGTCGAACATCGTCGCTGCGCTCATCGCCTGGCTCCTCGGGTGTTTCGGTTCATCACGGTTCAGCTCCGCCTCAGCCCGGCGGCGATGACGGCGAGGATCTCGGCCGTCGTCGATCCGGGGTTGTGGAGATTGTGGGGAAGATCGGCGTCGAAGGTGGCGCTGTCGCCGGCACCGAGTGGATAACGCTCGCCTTCGACGGTCAGCTCGACCGCGCCGGACAGCACGACCACCGTCTCACGGCTGCCGGGCTCGTGGATCGGGGGGTCGCCCTCTCCCCCGGTCGCGCGACCGGGATCGAGGCGATGGCGGGACACGTCGGCGCGCTGACCGGGCAGCGGCGGGGTCAGCTCCTCGATCTCGTGGCCCGGCCGGCTGCTGCGGCGACCGCTGCCGGCCCGGACCACGACGACGTGATGGCTCTCCTCGAGCCGGAGCAGCTGCGAGAGCGTCAGCTCGAGGCCGTCCGCGATCCGGGAGGCGACGGTCAGCGTCGGGCTGCTCTCGCCGCGCTCGACCTGCGAGAGGGTCGCGGAGCCGACACCCGAGCGCTCGGCGAGGTCGCGCAGGGACAGGCCCATCGCCTCCCGCAGGGCCTTGACGCGGGACCCGATTGCGATCGGGTCGCTCGCCGGCTCTGCTGCCGGAGTCGTGCTCGTCCTCGTGTCAGCCGTCGCCATCGCTTGTCGTACGGTATCACATACACTTGTCCCGTATAGCATCGGGCTTCCGCGCCCCGCTCTGCTGACCGACCGTCAATGGAACATTCGCTGCGATAGGCGCAAGCTTCGTTTACGTTGACCGGCGGTCAAGCTGGCGCTGGCCACCCCCGGCAGCGTCTGCGACAAGCTCGAGGCGCCCGAGGGCGACTAGCGCGACGAGGTCGTCGGCCGGATCAGCATCTCGTTGATGCTGACGTGCGGTGGCTGCGTGACCGCGAAGGTGATCGCGCGGGCGATGTCGCGCGGCTCGAGGACCTTGTCGATCTGGTCGATCAGCTTGTTCATCGCCTCGACGACAGCGGGATGCTCGTTGTGGCCCTGCAGCTCGGTGTCGACCCAGCCGGGCTCGATCGCGGTCACCCGGACACCGGCCCGCGAGCACTCCTGGCGCAGCGCCTCCGAGAACCCGACGACCCCCCACTTGGTCATGTTGTAGACGCCGCTGCCCAGCGAGGCGATCCGCCCCGCAACCGAGGCGACGTTGACGATGTCGCCGCTGCCGGCGGTGCCCATGATCGGCAGTGCCGCGTGGGTGCAGTAGAGGAGGCCGAGCAGGTTGACGTCGATCATCTGCCGCCACTGCTCGGTCGGAGCCCCGGCCACCGGGCCGAGCAGCATCACGCCGGCATTGTTGACGAGGACGTCGAGGCCGCCGAGCTCGTCGTTGGCCCGCTCGACGAACCCGCGGGCCTGCTCCTCCTCGGCGACGTCGGTCTCGATCGCGAGCGCCTTGCTGCCGTCATCCTCGATCCGCGCTGCGAGGTCGTCGATCCGATCCTTGCGCCGTGCGGCGAGCGCGACGCTCGCACCCTCGGCGACCAGCGCCAGCGCCGTGGCCTCGCCGATCCCCGAAGAAGCCCCGGTGATCGCCGCGACCTTGCCGTCAAGTGCTCCCATCGCAGCCGAGTCTATCTGTGGGTGCCCGGCCCGAAGCGGACGGCGAAGCCGGAGCTCCCCGGCTGGGGGGAGACACAGATGTCTTCCCGTCCCATAGCTGCGCGCCGACCGGGGAGACCGGACGCGAAGCGGAGGATCTCCCCGGAGTTATCTACATGTCATCCCGTCCCGTAACTGCGCGCCGACCGGCCGAAGCGACGGCGAAGCCGGAGCTCCCCGGCTGGGTGAGACACACATGTCATCCCGCCCCGTAGCTGCGCGCCGACCGACCGAAGCGGACGGCGAAGCCGGAGCATTCGGTCGGAGTTATCTAAGCCCGCGTGAACCTGCGGCCGGCCGTGGGGCTCGCCTCTTCGCCGAGCTCGACCTTCTTGCCCTTGACCGGCTTCAGGTACGGCTTGCCGTCGCCGGGAGCGGTGATGTCCTCGCCCTTCTCGGCGGCTGCCTTCTCCATCGCCGCGAGCTTCTCGGGCGTGAGGTCGCCGGCGTTCTCCTCCTCGATGCGCTGTAGCCAGGCGGCGCCCTCGGCGGCCTCGGAGTGATCGACCTCGATCTTCCCGCCCCGCCCC
>DATAFA010000022.1:0-6490 GCA_036257785.1 Solirubrobacterales bacterium
AGCGGCACCCTCTGGGCGCCGGTGCTGGCGCACGCGATCAACAACACGATCGCCTTCGTCCTGCTCGTCACCGACGTCGTCTGAGCGCGAGCGACGATTTGCTCCCAATAGCTGTGAGTTGTTCGTCGCTCGCCGGGACGGGAGTTGCACTGCAACGGCCGTTGCCCGCCCTATGATGCCCGGCCAGATGAGCCCGAGAATCTGCCTTCCCCTCGTTCTCGCCTCTGCCTTGCTGCTCTCGCTGGCCGTGCTCGTGACGGCGGCAGCCGCGGAAACGCCCGAAGCGACCACCCTGCCGGCGGCCGAAGCGACCACTCCCGCCCCCGACCCTGGGTCTTCCGAGCAGCCCGCCGGAACCGCGGAGCCCGCGCGCGCCGGATCCGCCGCCAAGGCCCCGGGCGATCCGCTGCCGGCGACGACGACGAAGGTCAGGCTCAAGGGCGTCCGCAGCGGCAAGGTGACCGCCGGCAAGCGGATCAAGGTCGCCGGCACGATCCGCCCGTTCCGGGTCGGCCAGCGGGTCACGATCGTCCTCAACCGCGGCAAGAAGACCGTCAAGCGGGTCACGGTCAAGGTGCACGCGAAGGGCAGGGGCTCGAGCCTCGGCCAGTTCCGCTTCTCGCGGAAGATGGTCGCCCCGGGCATGTACCGGATCCAGGCGCTGCTTCACAAGGGCAAGACCTGGGCCGGGTCGAAGGACGGCAGCCGGCCGTTCCGGATCCGCTACCCGAGCCTCAAGAAGGGCAACTCCGGGCCGCCCGTCAAGGCGCTGAACGAGCTCCTCAATGACCTCGGCTTCGTCTCCAGCAAGGGCTCGCACTTCACCTCGGCGACCGGCCGCGCGGTCCTCGCGTACCGCAAGGTCAACAACATGGCCCGCAAGGAGAAGGCGACCGGCAGCATCCTCAAGAAGCTCGCCAAGGGCAACGGCGGCTTCAAGCTCGAGCACCCAGGCGCCGGTAAGCACGTCGAGGCCGACCTGTCGCGTCAGGTCATGGTCCTCGCCAAGCACGGCGAGGTCGACGAGATCTACACGATCTCCTCGGGGGCGCCGGCGACGCCGACGATCCAGGGCAAGTTCCGCTTCTACCGCAAGGACGCCGGCTTCAACAGCCTCGGGATGTACTACTCGATCTACTTCATCCGCGGTTACGCGACCCACGGCTACCACGACGTCCCGACCTATCCGGCCAGCCACGGCTGCTTGCGCAACCCGATCCCCGACTCGGTCCACATCTACAACTGGATCGATCTCGGCGACCCGATCTACGTCTACAACTGACGGCGGCCTGAGGGGACGCTGGATCTTTGTCCTCGTCGGCTCACGTGCGAAGCACGCTTCGCCTCCTGCGTCCGCGACCAGCGCCCCCTCAGCCTCGCCGTAGCCACTGCGATGACCGCTAGAGAGACACTCATTCAGGAGCTGCGCGCGCATGCGCTCGTGATCGGCGAGGTGACGCTGACCAGCGGCGCCACCGCCTCCTACTACGTCGACGCGAAGCGGGCGATCCTCCGCCAGCCCGGCTTCGGCGCGCTCGGCGAGCTCGTCGCCGCCGAGGCCGTCAGGCTGGGCGCCGGCGCCGTCGGCGGGATGACGATGGGCGCCGACCCGATCGCCGGCGCCGCGATCGCCGATCCCGGCGGTCGCGAGCTGCTCGCCTTCTTCGTCCGCAAGGAGAAGAAGCAGCACGGCCTCCAGCGCTGGGTCGAGGGCCCGATCCTCGCGGCCGGCACCCGGGTCCTGGTCGTCGAGGACGTCGTCACCACCGGCGGCTCGACGGTCAAGGCGATCGAGCGCTGCCGCGAGGAGGGGCTCGAGATCGTCGGCACCGTCGCGGTCCTCGATCGCCTCGCCGGAGGCGGTGAGAGCATCACCGCCGCGTCGGGCGGGGCTCCCTATACGCCGCTGGCGACGATCGACGACGTCCACCCGGAGCGCGACGACCGCGCCTAGCTCCCGGAGCCGCTGCCGGTCGGCTGGAACGGCGCGGTGAGGTCGACAATAGCTGCGGGAGGCGCAACGAATGTCGACTTCACCCTCTGCCCTCGACACTCGGATCGGCGACGAGCGGCGCCGGATCGAGCGGGTTGGCGAAGCGCCGCTCGGGCGAGAGATGCGAGTCGAGGACGGCGGCGAGCTGGCGTTCGCAGATCGCGGCCGCGAGGTGCTCGTCGGCGGCCCGCAGGCGCCCGGCCTCCCACTCGGAGTCGATCCAGTGCAAGGCTCTGCCGATCACCTCGCTCTGGACGGTGATCGCGTCGATGCCGGCGCCGACGGCTTCGGCGATCACGGTCTCGGCGAGCTTCGCATCGCCGGCGAGCAGCGCCTGGCGAAACGACTCGCGGGCGGTGCCGAGCGCGACGGTCTCGGTCGTGCGGGTGGCCGCCAGCGGCCCCGCGGCGATCAGCTCGGCGGCGGCCGCAGCGGGGCCCGGGCGGGCGAGCATGTAGCCCTGGCCCTGGCGATAGCCGAGCGCGAACAGATGGGCGAGCTGGCCCTCGGTTTCGATTCCCTCGGCGACGACCTCGATCCCGAGAGCACGCGCCAGCGGCAGCACCCCGGCCGCGAGCGCGGCGTCGGCCGACGCCTCGCCGAGCCCGACCACGAAGGAGCGATCGAGCTTGATCTGGTCGATCGGCAGCGAGCGGAGCTGGGCGATCGACGTCGAGGCGGTTCCGAAGTCGTCGAGCGAGACCCGAACGCCGAGCGCCCGCAGCTCGGTGACCCGCGACAGGTACGCCTCGGCCGCCCCGCTCAGCGCCGACTCCGAGATCTCGACGATGATCCGCGCGGGCTCGACGTCGAGCGCTTCGATCAGGCCGCGGATCGCGCCGATCAGCGGATCGGAGGTGAGCTGGCTGGAGGAGACGTTGATCGCGAGCGAGACCGACCTCGTCGGATCGCAGGCGGCGATCAGCGGGAAGTCCCGGGCGGCGTGAGCGAGCAGCCGGGTGAGCAGCTCGCCGACGCAGCCCGACTCCTCGGCGATCGGCACGAACAACTCCGGTGAGATCGCCCCGCGCTGGGGATGGTGCCAGCGGGCCAGGGCCTCGACCGAGGCGACCCGTCCGGATGCGATGTCGACGATCGGCTGGTAGTGGAACGCGATCTCGTCGGCAGCCAGGGCGGCTGCCAGCTCACGGCCGATCCCGGCCCGGTAGCGGATCCGCTCGCGGAGCTCCTCGTCGAAGACCTCGAAACGTCGCGTTCCGGAGCGATCGCGCTCGAGCGCCGCCTCGGCGTCACCGACGAGCGACTCGGCGGCGGCATCCGGTTGGTCGGTGACGACGACGCCGACCGACGCCGTCGCGGTCAGGACCTCGACCCCGAGGTCGAAGGGATCGTCGAAGGCACTGAGGATCGCCGCGGCCAGGTCGACGACGTCCGAACCCGCCGCCAGGCCACGGCTCAGGACGACGAACTCGTCACCACCGGCGCGGGCGACGACGTCGTCGCCGCGGACGGCGGCGAGCAGCCGCCGGCCCGCCGAGAAGAGGAGCTGGTCGCCGACGCCGTGCCCGAGGTCGCGGTTGATCCGGCGGAACCCGTCGAGGTCGACGAGCAGGACGGCGAGCGAGCCATTACCGGCGCCGAGGCCGTCGATCTCCTCGCCGAGCAGGTCGAGGAACTGCCTGCGGGAGGGCAGCCTGGTGACCGGATCGGAGTCGCCATGGCCGCCGGCAGGCGGACTCGCGGCCCGCTGCTGGGACGGAGGAAACACCTCGCCACCTTCGCGGCCGGCGCCGCGTGTCCTGCCCCCCAGTCGATTCCGCCGGGGTCAGCTGTGGTACTTCCGCTTGCCCGTGACCCGGACGCTCAGCTCGAACCCGACACCTCGTCAGCGGCTCTCGCGGGCAAGGCCGATGCCGCCGAGGACCATCAGCAGCCCACCGGCGGCGACGGCGAAGATCCCGGTCGAGGGATCGCCCGCATCGTCGAGCGAGAGCCCCGACGGCGCGAAGTCCGGAGTGACGTCGAGTCCGGCCGTGCCGGCGTAGACGGCGATCGCGACGATCACGGCGCCGAGCAGGATCGGTAGCCACGTCCGGGCGGCCTTGACGTAGGCCCAGGCCGCGATCGCAGCGCCGATCACGGCGGCGGCGATTACGGCGATGCCGTAGCCGGCGGCGACCATCGTGTTGTCGGCGAGGTCGACGGGCGTACCGCTGAAGTCGAGCTTCGCCTGCGGCAGGAACGCACCGACGATCGTCACGAGCGCGCCGAGGATGCAGAGGATCGCCGGAAGCGCGCTGTCGGCGCGGTCGGCGGCCGGGGGAGCCGCGGTCCTCGGGCCCGCTGCGACGGTGCCGGTGGCAGCGGCTGCGGCGGTGCCGGTGGCGGGCTCCGGAGATGTTGCCGCGGGCTCCTGTGCGGCCGGCTGCGCCGCCGTCTGCTCCGCGCCCGCCGGGACGTCCGCGGCGGCCGGAGCCTGGGCCGGCGCCTGAGCGGGACGCGTCTCGGTGCCCCATCCGGTGCCCGTCCAGTACGCCTCCCAGCCGGGAGCGGTCGGGTGCGGGTACCAACCGGCGGCCACCTCGGGCTGCGCCGGTTGCGGCTGACCGGGCTCGGTGCCCGATCCGGAAGCTGAGGGATCCTCGGTCATCCGCCGGGAAGACTCGCAGATCCGGCGGCGGGCCGCGAGCGAACCCGGAGTGCGGAAGCCGACTTCCTGGACAGCGGCCGCCCGGGCTCAAGGAATCAGGCCGGCCCGCCGACCGAAGCGGGGATGCGCCGTTCCCCCCGCACCCGCAGCCGCTTCGCATTGGCGCTCGCCTGCCTGGCGGTCGGCGCCCTGCTCGCGGTGCCGGTCGGCGCCACCGCTCAGACACCCCGGGCGCACCTCCAGGGCAGCCGCGCCGTCGCGCCGAAGGCGGCCCCCAAGGCCGTCAAGCGGATGATCCGCGCCGGCAACAGGATCCGCCACAAGAAGTACAAGTGGGGCGGCGGCCACGGTGACTGGCAGGACAAGGGCTACGACTGCTCCGGCGCCGTCTCCTTCGTCCTCCACAAGGCCGGGATCCTCGACTACCCGCTCACCTCCGGCGGCTTCATGAAGTGGGGAACGAAGCGACGCGGCAAGTGGGTCTCGATCTTCGCCAACAAGGAGCACGTCTACATGATCATCGCCGGCCTCCGCTGGGACACCTCCTACATCACCGACGGCGACAAGTCGGGCCCGGGCTGGTCGGAGTACATGCGCTCGGCGAAGGGCTTCCGGACCCGCCACCCCGGCGGGCTCTAGGTTCCCGGCGCAGACGGCGGCTCGTCCCTGCCCGGGTATGGTCCGGGCCGTGGAAGCGAGCGCCGCCATCGAGGCGACAGACCGAGCTGAGGTCGAGCACGTCGACGTGCTGATCGTCGGGGCCGGGATCTCCGGGATCAGCACCGCCTGCCACCTTCGCGAGCGCTGCCCCTCGAAGAGCTTCACGATCCTCGAGGCGCGCGATGCGATCGGCGGCACCTGGGACCTGTTCCGCTACCCCGGGATCCGCTCCGACTCCGACATGTTCACCCTCGGCTACTCGTTCCGGCCCTGGGAGGAGCCTGAGGCGATCGCCCCGGGCGGGAAGATCCTCGACTACATCCGCGCGACCGCGGACGCCTACGACGTCAGCGACGAGATCCGCTTCGCTCACCGGGTCGTCGGCGCCGAGTGGTCGAGCGAGGAGTCCCGGTGGCGGGTCGAGGTGGAGCGCAGCGACGACGTCGGCACGACCGAGACCTTGGAGATGACGTGCTGGTTTCTGGCCGGCTGCACCGGCTACTACCGCTACGACGAGGGCTACCGCCCGGAGTTCCCCGGCAGCGACCGTTTCGCGGGTCCGATCATCCACCCTCAGCGCTGGCCGGAGGACCTCGACTACGCCGGCAAGCGGATCGTCGTGATCGGCAGCGGCGCCACCGCGGTCACCCTGGTCCCGGCGCTCAGCGAGACGGCCGCCCACGTGACCCAGCTCCAGCGCTCGCCCGGTTACGTCGCCTCGCTTCCCGCCAAGGACCCGGTCGCGATCGCGCTGCGGCGCCGGCTGCCGGCGCGAACCGCCTACTCGCTGGCCCGGGCCAAGAACGTCGCGATGCAGTGGCTCAGCTACCGGTTCAGCCGCCGCTTCCCCCGGACGATGCGGAAGCTGCTGCGCAAGGCGGCCGCCGCCGGGCTGCCGCCCGGATACGACGTCGACACCCACTTCAACCCCGACTACGACCCCTGGGACCAGCGGCTCTGCCTGATCCCCGACGGCGACCTGTTCACGGCGATCTCCTCGGGCCGGGCCGAGATCGTCACCGACCGGATCGAGACGTTCACCGAGACCGGGATCCGGCTCGCGTCCGGCCGCGACCTCGAAGCCGACATCATCATCACCGCCACCGGCCTGCAGATGCTCTTCTTCGGCGGCATCGACGTCGTCGTCGATGGCCGCCGGATCGACCCGGCCGAGAGCGTCGCCTACAAGGCGATGATGCTCAGCGGCGTCCCCAACCTCTCCTTCG
>DATAFA010000023.1:0-13703 GCA_036257785.1 Solirubrobacterales bacterium
CCCCTTTTAGGGTGGGTGGGACCTGCAAGCAGGCTTCCCCTGCTCTTGGAAGTGCCTGCAACGCGATTCTGCCCAACCGCGGTCGGATCAAACTGGATTCCCGCCACGGGCCATCCTCACCGTTTGGAGGACGACCCGCCCATCCGTGGCTTGTCAAACCGTCCTCGGGCGATCGGACGATGACCATCCACGCTAGCGAGGGTGTTCCCCGGTCGCGCCGCGCCAGGCCAATGGGCGCGATCCGAGCAAGCCGCGCAGCACCTCGACACCGCTGTCCGCGAGCTTGAAGTGGCCCCCGAACCCTGGAACCCGAATAGTCTGGCCTGCGAAGGGAGCAGAGGAGAATGACTACGAAGATGAAAGTGCTGATCGCGGTGGCCACCGTGCTCGTCACCTACTTCCTGTTGGTGATTCTCAAGCTGGCGAGCGACAAAGCCGTGGCCTTGCCGGTGGCGGAGTATCCGGATTCCCTGGAGCCAATCGGACAGTTCTAGGGCAGCGCGGTCAAGGTGTGACCCGGATCAGCAGGCCTAAGAATCCGATCCGGAGCGGGCGGAGGCGAACCGCCTCCCCTGTAGGGCGGTTCGCCGCGACGGCGGCACGCGTTGCCTTTCGGGGGTCGAGGGCTCGTCGCGCCGCTGCCGTCGTGAAGGAATCCTTTCCGCGGGGATCGTCTCGCCATCGCCGCTCGCTGTCAACCGAGACGGTCTTCTTGCGTCCATCGGCCCGGCGGGTAGGGTCGCTCAACACAAGTGGGGCGGCGTCGCGCTAACGACCCGCCCCGTGGCATCGAAGGTACAGGCCTTCGACGCGCTCGGCAGACTATCGCCGCCCTCGCCGGAGTCAGGTTCCTTCCAGGCATGGAGGAGGCCGATATGGCCGGCGCGCCGCTGGAGAAGCTCGCCACCGTTCTCAGCGTTGTCCATCCGAAGCACCGGGACCTTTTTGAGCTGCTGGCCTCGACCGGCCTCCGCATCTCCGAGGCCCTGGCATTGGAGTGGCGGCACCTGGAACTGGAGGAGGCACCGAAGGTGAAGGTGCGCCAGCAGTTCTACCGGTGCCGCTACCAGCCGCCGAAGACCAAGAAGGGCCGAAGGGAGGTTCCCATCCCGGCGAGGCTTGCAGCGAAACTCAGGCGGCGGAAGGAGTCATCCGAGTGGGGGAGGGACGAGGACCTTGCGTTCCCCGGCGAAAGCGGGATGCCCCCTCCATGTCGAGAACCTGCGCCGCCGGCATCTACGGACGCCGCTCGGTGAGGCTGGAGCGTCGTGGGCGGGCTTCCATACGTTCCGGCACACCTTCGCCTCCATGAAGCTGGAGTCGGGGGCCAAGGTCACGGAGGTCGCGGCGCTGCTCGGCCACAGCTCGCCTCGGGCAGGCTGGACACCTATCTCCACTGGCTCCGAAGCGACGAGGCCGAGGCCCTGGGCCTTGACGCCGGGTCGTGGGCCGGATCGAGCACGCTATTCGGCTCAAAGAAGGCCCAGGTCGCCGCGCGTCGCCTCGGCCGGCCGTCAGCCCTCCGTGAGCTGGGCGAGCAGGCCGGCCAGGTCGAGCTCGTCCCAGGCCTCGGCGATGAGGCCGTCGCGGACCCGCAGGACCGCGGTCGAGGTGAACTCGACCCGGCTGCCGGTCGGTGCGATGCCGGCGGCCTCGCCCGCGTGCGTCCCGGTCCACCGCTGATGGGTCGAGACGAGGTCTCCCTCGGCGAGGATGAGCTCGGTGTCGACCTGGAGGTCGGGAAATGCCGCGAGGAACTCGGCGACCGCCCGGCGCTGGCCCTCGCGACCGCGAGCCTCGCCGTTGTGGACGAAATCATCGGTCAGGAGACGATCGAGGGCGTCGAGGTCATGGCCGCTCATCACCTCGGCGTAGAAGCGGGTCACCAGGGTCTTGTTCGCCGCCAGTTGGCCGGGGCCCGGCGCACGCGAGGCTATCTCTGCCGTCGAAGGCCCGTAGCTGGTCGCGTGGTAGTCGGCGGTTTCGTGTGCCGGCTCCGTGCCCTCGCGCCGGCGACGGGCCGATTCCACCGCTTCCTGGACGTTCGGACGGTTGTGGAACTTGCGCTCGTAGGCGCGGACGTGCTTGATCGTCTCGAGGTCCGCCGCCGCCAGTGCGGTCGCGATCTCGGCGACGCCGAGATCGTCGTAACCCGGCAAAGGCTCGCGCTGGCGGAGGTAGTGGAGCTTGTTCAGCACCCGGGTGCGACTCTCGTGGGACCGCTCGTAGTCCTCGATCGCTTCCAGCTCCGCCTGCGAATGCACGTGGAGTTCCTGGATCAGCCTCATCTCGTCGACCCGGTCGTAGCCGGGGAAAGGCTCGGCGGTGCCCTCGGGACGTCCTCCGGGTCCGGTGGTCTCTCCATCGCGTCCGCGGCCGGCGCGGTCGAACAGCTTGCGGAATCGCATCTCGCCCCTCTCGGAAGTTCAGGGTCCCGACTGACCCTACGCCTCGTCGCCCGGGGATCGATCGACGGGTAGTCTCGACCGCGTGCCCACACTGATCTCCCTCGCCGGTGGACAGCAGGAAGCAGTCGTTGTCGAGGAATCGGCGGAGGCGGTCCGCAAGCTGATCCGCGAGGCGCGGGCGGAGGGGTTGGTGCAGCTGACGGCGCGGGATGCAGGCGGCCCGATCTGGATCAATCCGGCCTACGTGATCGTGGTCCGCGCCGAGCCACCCGAATAAGCTCCGATGGCATGAGCGAAACGATGCCCGCCGGAGCCGGCGTCTACGAGGTGCCCGAGGAGCTGCGCGACTTCCGCGAGCTCGTCGAGCGGCTGGCGCAGGAGCAGATCGCCCCGCGCGCCGCCGAGATCGACGCCAAGGGGGAGTACCCCTGGGACATCCGCGAGCTGCTCGCTTCCCACGACATCCTCGGCCTGCCGTTCCCGACCGCCTACGGTGGCACCGGGACGGGGACGCTGATGCAGCAGATCGCGGTCGAGGAGATCGCCAAGGTCTGCGCATCGAGCGCCCTGATCCTGATGGTCCAGGAGCTCGGGACGCTGCCGATCCAGCTGTTCGGCACCGACGAGCTCAAGGATCGGCTGCTGCCGAGATGCGCAAGTGGCGAGTGGTCGCCGGCGTTCGCGCTCAGCGAGCCGGAGGCCGGCTCCGATCCGGCCTCGATGCGGACCACGGCCGTCAAGGACGGCGACGAGTGGGTCATCAACGGCTCGAAGAACTGGATCTCGAACGCGGGGATCGCCGACTTCTACGTCACCTTCGCGGTGACCGACCGCGAGAGCCGGCGGATCACCGCTTTCGTCGTCGAGAAGGACCGGCCCGGCTTCTCGATCGCCAACCTCGAGCACAAGCTCGGGATCAAGGGATCGCCGACCGGCTCGCCGGTGTTCGAGGACGTCCGGGTGCCGCAGGAGAACGTGATCGGCGAGGTCGGCCGCGGACTCTCGGTCGCGCTCGGGACGCTCGAGCGGACCCGTCTCGGCGCCGCCGCCCAGGCCGTCGGGATCGCCCAGGGCGCCATCGACTACGCCGTCCGATACGCCAAGGAGAGGATCGCCTTCGGCAAACCGATCATCGAGCTGCAGGGGCTCCAGTTCAAGCTCGCCGACATGGCGACGAGGACGGCCGCGGCACGGGAGCTGCTTTACACGGCCTGCGCGAAGATCGACCGTGGCGACCCCGACAAGGCGCAGTACAGCTCGATGGCGAAGCTGTTCGCATCCGACACCGCGATGGAGGTGACGATCGAGGGCGTCCAGGTCCTCGGCGGCTACGGCTACGTCACCGAGTACCCGCTCGAGCGGATGATGCGCGACGCCAAGATCACCCAGATCTACGAGGGGACGAACGAGATCCAGCGGGTCGTCATCGCCCGATCGCTGAGCCGCTGAGGCCCGGCGCGTTCCATCACCGCACCATCGCGCCATAGACTCCCGGCCATGCGCTTGTACATCTGCTGGGACACCAGGACCAGCCACCCGCTGATCGGCGAGCATCCCTGTGGAATCGCATACGAGGCGATGCGCGAAGCCGGTCACGATCCCGACCTCGTCAAGGCCTACGGGTGGGTGAAGTTGCCGGCGGTGTTCAACGCCACCGCAGGCCGCAAGAAGGTCCGCGAGCTGACCGGCAACGACGAGGTGCCCGTGCTCGTCCTCGATGACGACGAGGTCGTCGCCGGCAGCGACGCGATCGTCGCCTGGGCGCAGGCGCACCCGGCCGCCGCCGCGACGGGCTGACCCGAGCCCCAGTCGCAGGTCGCTCGTGCTGGCCGACGCGCTCGGAACCTACGTAACGGCGATCGGGCTGATCGCAGTCGCGACGGCTCTCGGCGCCGGCATCATGGCCCTCACCGGAGCCCGCCGCCTGACGCCGGTCGCGCCCGTCGTCGGGCTCGCGGCGGCGAGCATCATCGCCTGGTGGGCCGTGCGATTGCCCGGGCACGGGCTGACCGCGTTGGTCGTCCTCGTCGCGATCGCCGCGATCGCCGGCGCGTACGCCCTGATCCGCATCGACGGTGCCGGAGCCGTTCTCGCGCGGCTGCTGCCGACGGGCATCGTGGCGCTCGCCGCCGTCTCGATCCCGTTCGTCGCCGAGGGCCACTTCGGCGTCCTCGGAACCGGCTTCAACGTCGACATGTCCCAGCACCTCTTCGCCGCCGGCTGGCTCGCCGATCCCGAGGGGCTGAGCCCGAGCCTGTTCCGAAACGGCTATCCGCTCGGGCCACATGCGCTGGCGGTCGCGGGCAACGAGGTGACCGGGGAGCTCAGCATCGCCTTCACCGGGGTGACGATCGCGGTCCCGGTCATCGCCGCGCTGACCGCGCTGGCAGCGCTCGACTCGCTGGCGCGGATGCGAGCGCTCGTCGTCTCCGTGCTGACGGCGCTCGCCTACCTGCTGGCGTCCTATCTCGCGCAGGGGGCCTTCAAGGAGCTCTTCGAGGCAGCCTTCCTGCTCGGGTTCGCGCTCTGGCTTCGCGACCTGACCCGGCATCGGGCCCGGGCCGGGAACGGCATCCTCCGGCTCGTTCCCGGCGCGGTGATCGCCGCCGGCGCCCTCTACGTCTACAGCTGGCCCGGGCTGGCCTGGCCGGCGGCGACGCTCGCGCTCTGGGCCCTCGCCGAGCTCTTCCGGCGTCGTTCCGATCCCGGAGCCGCGCTGCGCCGGGTCGCGCCCGCCGCGCTCGTCGCCGTCGTCTTGCTCGTCGTCGTCACGGCGCCGGAGCTCGACCGGATCAGCAAGTTCGGGACGAGCGTCGACGCCGTCACCGAGCGCACGGCGAGCCCACCCGGGGACGGGCCGGCAGGCGCGGACCCCGGTGCCGCCGCGAAGCCGGCGCCGAAGTTCGAGCGCCCCGATTACGACAACGACCTCGGCAACCTGTTCGGCCAGGTCAACCCGGCGTCGGTGTTCGGCGTCTGGCCGAGCGGCGACTTCCGCGTCAACCCCGGAGACGGCGCGGTGCCCGCGCCCGTCTTCTATCTCGGCGCGCTGCTCGGCGCCATCGCGCTCGGCCTCGGCGTGGCCGCGGCGTGGCGGCAGGCCGAGACCGCCCTCCTCGCCGCGCTCGCCGCCGCCGCCGCGATCTGGTTGGCCGCCCGGATCGGCAGCACGCCGTATACGAACGCGAAGGCGTTGCAGATGCTCGCGCCGATCGTGATGCTGCTCGCAGCGCGCGGGCTGTTGGACCCACTGGCGCCGCTACCGCTGCGCCGCCGGTCCCCCCGGGCGCTCGCTGCCCTGGCAGCGGCGTTCGCCGTCGCCGCGGCGCTCTCCAGCGCCCTCGCCCTCGCGAACGCGCCGGTCGGGCCCGACGACTACACGCCGGGCGTCCGCAAGCTCGCCAACCGCTTCGGTGGCCAGCCGACGCTGTTGCTGGCTCCGGCCGCGGTGATCGACGACCAGCGTGGCGCCAAGTTCTACGGCTGGGAGCTGCGGGGCGCGGCCGGCGCCGAGGTCGCGGCGCTGCCGGGAGGCGGGGACGCACCGGCGGGCGTGACCCGGGTCCTCGTCGTCGGTGGCGATCAGGAAGCACCGTTCGACGACGTAAAGCGGATCGGCAGCGCCAACCGCGTCGTCCTCTGGCGGGTCCTCGAAGGCGGTCAATAGCATGGCCGCGATGGCCGCCATCACCGTGACATTGCCCGACGGATCGCTGCTCGAGCTCGACGAGGGGGCCAGCGGCGCCGATGCTGCGGCCGCGATCGGACCCGGGCTCGCGAAGGCGGCGCTGGCGATCCGCGCCGGCGACGAGACCCGCGACCTCGCGGCGCCGCTCGGCGATGGCGAGCGGATCGAGATCATCACCGCGAAGAGCGACGGCGCCCTCGACCTGATCCGCCACGACGCCGCCCACGTCATGGCGACGGCGGTCTGCGAGCTCTACCCGGGTACGAAGGTCTCGATCGGCCCTCCGATCGAGGGCGGCTTCTACTACGACTTCGAGTTTCCCGACGGCGTCACCGTCTCCGAGGCCGACCTCGAGCGGATCGAGGCGCGGATGGCCGAGCACATCGCCGCCGACGAGCGCTTCGAGCGCACCGAGGTCAGCGCCGCCGAGGCGCTGGAGCGCTTCCGAGCCGAGGATCAGCCCTACAAGGTCGAGCTGATCGAGGACCTGGTCGCCAACGAGGGCGTCGAGACCGTCTCGCTTTACCGCAACGGCCCCTTCACGGACCTCTGCCGCGGCCCGCACGCTCCCTCGACCGGGCGGATCAAGGCGGTCAAGCTGAACTCGCTGGCCGGCGCCTACTGGCGCGGCGACGAGACCCAGCAGATGCTGACCCGGATCTACGGGACGGCCTTCTTCTCGAAGCAAGACCTCGCCGAGCACGCCGAGCGCATCGAGCAGGCGAAGGCGCGCGACCATCGCAAGCTCGGCCCGCAGCTCGATCTCTTCATGTTCCGCGACGAGTCGCCGGGGATGCCGTTCTGGCTCCCGCAGGGCACCGTGCTGCTGGACCTGATCGAGGAGCAGGTCCGCGAGCAGCTCGACAAGCACGGCTACGTCCGGATCGACACCCCGCAGATCCTCGACGAGGAGCTCTGGCATCGCTCCGGCCACTACGACAACTACCGCGAGAACATGTTCTTCGCCGAGCCCGCGGAGCGTGAGCGGGACGAGCAGGCCCGCCGCTTCGCGGTCCGGCCGATGAACTGCCCCGGCGCCTGCCTGGTCTTCGACAACGGCCGCCACTCCTACCGCGAGCTGCCGCTGCGGATGGCCGAGTTCGGCCGGGTCTCGCGGTACGAGCGTGAGGGCGTCCTGCACGGCTTGCTCCGCGTCCGCGCCTTCACCCAGGACGACGCCCACGTCTACTGCACCCGCGAGCAGGCGTCGGACGAGGTCGTCGCGATCGTCGAGGCCATCGACGAGCTCTACGCGAAGTTCGGCTTCGAGTCGATCGAGGTGGAGCTGTCGACCCGCCCGGAGAAGTCGATCGGCAGCGACGAGGAGTGGGAGGAGGCCGAGGCGATGCTCAGCTCGGCGCTGGAGCGGATCGGGCGCGACCATCGCGTCAACCCCGGCGACGGCGCGTTCTACGGGCCGAAGATCGACTTCCACGTGACCGACGCGCTCGGGCGCTCCTGGCAGCTCGGCACCTGCCAGCTCGACTTCTTCATGCCGGAGCGGTTCGACCTCACCTACCAGGGAGCCGACAACCAGGACCACCGGCCGCTGATGATCCACCGGGCCCTGCTCGGGTCGATGGAGCGCTTCGCCGGGATCCTGATCGAGCATTACGGCGGCCGCTTCCCGGACTGGCTGGCGCCGACCCAGGCGGCGATCCTGCCGGTCGCCGACCGCCACGCCGACGCCGCCGCGGAGATGCTCGGTCGGCTGACGGCACTCGGAGTCCGCGCCCGCGTCGACTCGCGCAGCGAATCGGTCGGCAGGAAGATCCGCGACGCGGAGATTTCCAAGGTCCCCTACATGCTGGTGGTCGGCGACCGCGAGCTCGAGGCGGGGGGAGCCGCGATCCGCTCCCATGCCGACGGCGATCTCGGGGTGATGGACGCGGGGGCCTTCGCGGCGCGGATCGGAGCCGTTCCGGCCTGATCCGCCGTTCCGGTGGCAATCTCCGTCGTGCTGTCTATACTCGCCACGATGCAAGTCAGCCAGACCACGTCGCGCCACTCCTGAGCGCCCGTGCACTTGCGCACCTCTCGTCCCGACCACTTCTCGTTGACGGCTTGACGCTCAGCGACTCCGCTTCCTAGTGCCGGTTCCGCGTCGCTTCGATCGGCGTCCCCCCGACCGGGACCCGACCCGCATCAACGAGCGCATCCGCGTTCCCAAGGTCCGCCTGATCGGCGCCGACGGCGAGCAGGTCGGCGTCGTCGACACCGACGAGGCGCGCCGGATCGCCCGCGAGGCCGATCTCGACCTCGTCGAGGTCGCCCCCGACTCGCGCCCGCCGGTCTGCCGCCTGCTCGACTACTCGAAGTACAAGTACGAGCAGGAGCAGAAGGCCAAGCAGGCGCGCAAGCACCAGCAGCAGGTCAACGTCCGCGAGATCAAGCTCCGCCCGAAGATCGCCGACCACGACTACGAGACGAAGAAGGGCCACGTCCAGCGCTTCCTCAACAAGAAGGACAAGGTCAAGGTGACGATCATGTTCCGGGGCCGCGAGCAGGCCCATCCCGAGCGTGGCCGCGCTCTCCTCGATCGGCTCAACGAGGACCTCGGTGACCTCGCCACGGTCGAGCAGGCGCCCCAGCAGGAGGGACGGAACATGCACATGGTCCTCGCTCCGGGCAAGGTCGCCGGAAGCACCACCTAGCGAGGGCGGCCGAAGGCGACCCGGATTGGCGGCCCGTCGGGGGGCAACTCTGCTTCAATACCCCGTCCGATGCCTAAGACGAAGACCCACTCCGGCGCCAAGAAGCGCTTCAAGAAGACGTCCACGGGCAAGCTCCGCGGTCGCCGCGCGTACTCGAGTCACATCCTCGAGAAGAAGTCGCCGAAGCGGAAGCGGCAGATGGCACGGCCGGTCGCGATCGCGCCCGCTGACACGTCCCGCGTCAACAAGCTGCTCGGGAAGAAGAAGTAGGCCATGCCGCGCGCAACCAACGCCGTCGCACGCCGGCGCCGGCGCAAGAAGACCCTCGCTCAGGCGAAGGGCTACTACGGCCGCAAGCATTCGAGCTACCGCTTCGCGAACGAGCAGATCATGCGGTCGGGCCAATACGCCTACCGTGATCGCCGCAACCGCAAGCGCGAGTTCCGGCGGCTCTGGATCACCCGGATCAACGCCGCCGCCCGCCAGAACGAGATGAGCTACTCGGACCTCATGCACGGCCTCAACGTCGCCGGCGTCGAGGTCAACCGGAAGATGCTCGCCGACATCGCCGTCAACGATCCGGAGGCGTTCCGCCGATTTGCCGAGGTGGCCCGGGAGGCCGTGGCGTAGGTCACGGTTGCAGCGACGAACTCCCGGGCGGTCCATGGTGGGCCGCCCTTCTTGTTTCAGGAGCCAGGACATGATCACCAGCAACGACAACGAGAGGCTCAAGCGGGTGCGCAAGCTCCGGGACCGCAAGTGGCGCGAGCGGGAGGGCCTGTTCGCAACCGAGGGCGAGGACCTGCTCGCCGCCGGTCTCGACGCCGGCCGCTCGCCGGTCGACGTCCTCGTCGCACCGGACAGCGGGATCTCCGGGATCGAGGTCGAGCCGGACCTGCTCGACGCCGCGTCGACGCTCGGCTCGGGCACGCGGGTGATCGCCGTCTGGGAGCAGACCGGCGGCGGGGAGGGGGACGGCCCGGCCGTCTACCTCGACGGCGTCGGCGACCCCGGCAACGTCGGGACGATCGTGCGGACCGCGGCGGCGCTGAGCGCGGCCCGGGTCGTGCTCGGCGGCGGCTGCGCCGATGCCTACTCCCCGAAGGCGGTGCGGGCCAGCATGGGGACGTTGTTCGCGACCCCGCCGGTCCGGGGCCGGTTGGCGGATACGCCGGCCCCGAGGCTCGCGCTCGTCGCCCACGGCGGAGCCGACCTCGACGACGCGGTGACGGCGGTCGGCGGCCCGATGACGCTCTGCCTCGGCTCCGAGCGCCGCGGTCTTCCCGCCGGGGTCGTCGCGGCCTGCGATGCGACCGCGACGATCCCGCTCCGCGGCGGCGCCGAGTCGCTCAACGTCGCGGCGGCGGCGGCGATCGGGCTGCAGCGGATATCGTCGCTCGCCGCGGCGGGGGGAAACGACTGATGCTGGAGCGGATCGAGCAGATACGAGAAGCGGCCCGAGCGGCGATCGGGTCCGCCGGCGACGCCGCTGCCGTCGAGGAGGCCCGGGTGCGCTTCCTGGGGCGCAAGGCGGAGCTGACGACGATCCTCCGCGGAATCGGCGAGCTGCCGCCCGAGCAGCGTGGCCCGGTCGGCAAGGCCGGCAACGAGGTCCGCAGCGAGCTCGAGGCGCTGATCGAGGAGGCCGGCGAGCGGCACGAGCGGGCCGAGCTCGACCGCCGCCTCGCGGCCGAGACGATCGACGTGACGCTGCCCGGGACGCCGCCGGTCAGGCTCGGTCACCTGCACCCGCTGACGAGGACCCGGCGTGAGCTCGAGGACATCTTCGTGGGCCTCGGCTACGAGGTCATGGAGGGTCCCGAGGTCGAGCACGACTACTACAACTTCACCGCCCTCAACTACCCGCCCGGTCATCCCGCGCGGCTGCTTCAGGACACGTTCTACGTCGACCCGGGGTCGCTCGGGCCCGATCCGGCCCTGGTCGGCTCCGACGGCGAGCCGCTGACGGTGCCGCCGGGACCGCGGGACGTGCTCCTGCGGACGCACACCTCACCGATGCAGGTCCGCGGCATGGAGGACGCCGAGCCGCCGATCTTCATGATCGTTCCCGGGCGCGTCTACCGCCGCGACTCCGACGCCACCCACACGCCGATGTTCAACCAGATCGAGGGCCTGGCGGTCGGCGAGGACATCACCCTCGCCGACCTCCACGGGACGCTGCTGACGTTCGCGCGGGCGGTCTTCGGCCCGGCGCGCGAGGTGCGGATCCGCCCGCACTTCTTCCCGTTCACGGAGCCGAGCGTCGAGGTCGACGTCTCCTGCTTCCGCTGCGGTGGCAGCGGCGAGTACGAGGGCGGGCGGTGCAACCTCTGCAAGGGCACCGGCTGGCTCGAGATCCTCGGCGCCGGGATGGTCGATCCGAACGTCTTCGGGTTCGTCCGCGATCGCGGCTACGACCCCGACCGGGTCCAGGGCTTCGCCTTCGGGATGGGCATCGAGCGGATCGCGATGCTGAAGCACGGCGTGCCCGATCTGCGCATGTTCTTCGACAACGACATCCGGATGCTGGAGCAGTTCCGATGAAGGTCCCGGTCAGTTGGCTGCGCGCCTACTGCGACCCCGGGCTCGCACCCGGTGAGCTCGCCGAGCGGCTCTCGATGACGGGGACCGAGGTCGAGCGCGTCGGTCATGCCGGCGCGCCGTCCGGCGAGGGGTTCGTGGTCGCCGAAGTACTTGCCGCCGAGCCGCACCCGGATGCCGACCGGCTGCGGGTCTGCATCGTCGACGCGGGGGAGGGCGAGGAGCGGACGATCGTCTGCGGTGCCCCGAACGTCGCCGCCGGCCAGACCGTCGCGGTGGCGCTGCCGGGCGCCCGGCTCGGCGACGGGACGAAGCTCCGGAAGGCGAAGCTGCGCGGCGTCGAGTCGGCGGGGATGATCCTCTCCGAGACGGAGATGGAGATCGGCGAGGACGCCGACGGGATCGCGGTGCTCGAGACCGATGCGGCGCCCGGCACGCCGCTCACCGACGTCCTGGCGATCGCCGAGCCCGTCCTCGACCTCGAGATCACCCCGAACCGCCCCGACTGCCTCGGGGTCTACGGCGTCGCCCGCGAGGTCCACGCGATCACCGGCGCCGACCTCGCGGCGGCGCCGTGGGGCGTCGACGCGGAGGCGAGCGGCGACGGCGACGTCGACGACGTGGCCTCGGTGAGGGTCGAGGTGCCGGAGCTCTGCCCACGCTTCACCGCCCGGGCGTTCACCGACGTCGAGATCGGGCCCTCGCCGCTGTGGCTGAAGGCGCGGCTGACGGCGGCCGGCCAGCGCCCGATCAACAACGTCGTCGACATCACCAACTACGTGATGCTGCTGACCGGTCAGCCGCTCCACGCGTTCGACCTCGACGAGGTCCCGGGCGGGGAGATCATCGTCCGGACGGCCGCGGACGGGGAACGGCTGACGACCCTCGACGACGTCGAGCGGCGCCTCGACTCCGAGAGCGTCGTGGTCTGCGACCGCAACGGGCCGACCGGGATCGCCGGGATCATGGGCGGTCAGGTCTCCGAGGTCGCGGAGACGACGACGCGGGTGCTGCTCGAGGTGGCGACCTGGAACGGCACCAACATCCTCCGCACCTCGAGCCTGCTGGCCCTGCGCTCGGAGGCGTCGACGCGGTTCGAGAAGCAGCTCCACCCCGACCTGGCGATGCGCGCGCAGCGGGTCGCGTCGAAGCTGATGGTCGAGCTCTGCGGGGCACGGCTCGTGCCGGGGACGATCGACGTCGATGCCCACGAGGCTGCGATGGCGCCGTTCGACCTGACCTACCGGCCGGGCCGCAGTGACGCCCTGCTCGGCATGGAGATCGAGCCCGAGCGCGCCTCCGAGTACCTCGATCGACTCGGCTTCGCCGTCCATACCGGTGCCGACGGCGGCGCGTTCGCCGTCACCGTGCCGCCCGACCGGCATTTCGACGTCACCCGCGAGGTCGACCTGATCGAGGAGGTCGCCCGCGTCCACGGGCTCGACGAGCACCTGCCGGCGACCCTTCCCGGCCGCGGCGGCGCGATCGGTGGCCTCCGGCGACATCAGGTCCTGATCCGCCGGGTCGAGGACCTGTTGCGGGACGCCGGCCTCGACGAGGCGATCACCTGGAGCTTCGTCGATCCGGGGCGGGGCGGGGTCGCCGGGCTCGGCGGCATCGATCCGGTCGTCGTTCACAACCCGCTCTCCGAGGAGCAGTCGGTGATGCGGACCGACCTGATCGGAGGATTGCTCGGCGTGGCGTCCTACAACCTCGCCCGCGGCGTCGAGCGCGTCGCGATCTTCGAGTCGGGGCGGGTCTATCTGCCGGAGGCGCCGCCCGTCGCCGGCGGGCCGCTCGGCGGACGGTTCGCGGGCATCCGCCCGGCGCCGATCGCCGAGCCGCACCGGATCGCGGCCGTGCTGATCGGCGAGGTCGGGAACGACGGCTGGCGCGACCGGTCGCGCGCCGCCGACTTCTACGACGCCAAGGGCCTCGTCGAGCTGCTCGGCTCCGCGCTCGGCGTGCCGGCCGGGTTCCGGCCGGCCGGCCGGGAGTTCCTGCATCCGGCGCGGGCGGCGGAGGTCGTCGTCGACGACGCCGCCGTCGGCTGGGCCGGCGAGCTGCACCCGGCGGTTCTCGGCGCGCTCGATGCACGTACCGGAGCGGCCTTCGAGATCGACCTCGAGCCGTTGCTGAAGCGTGCCGTCAGCGGCGAGGAGGTCTACGAGGACGTAACCACATACCCGGCCGTCGCCGAGGACATCGCGGTCGTCGCCGACCGCGACCTCAGCGCGGAGCGGGTCCGCTCCACTGTCCTCGGCGCCGGCGGCAGGCTGCTCGGCGGTGCCGAGGTCTTCGACGTCTACGAGGGCGAGCAGGTTCCCGACGGGAAGCGGAGCCTGGCGCTGCGGCTCGAGTTCCGGGCTCCGGACCGGACCCTGACCGACGCGGAGGTCGCGACGGTCCGCG
>DATAFA010000035.1:0-47571 GCA_036257785.1 Solirubrobacterales bacterium
CCGATCACGCGCTCGTCCCGCTTGGCCTCGGCGACGAGGGCGTTCGCGAAGACCGCGGTGTAGGCGGGCGGCGCCGGCTTCGGCGCCGGGGTCTCGAGCTTCTCGGGAGCGATCGAGGCGGGGGCGTCGGATTCGGTGACCGGCACCAGCTTCGGCTTCGGCTTCGGCTCCGCCTTCGGTTCGGCCGGTGCGGGTTCGCGGTTGACGATCGAGCCGGGCTTCGCCGCGTGCCACTTCTCCATCCCCTCGAGGCCGCCCTCCTCGGCGGCCGCGAACCCCCGGCCCTTGACGGTGTGGATGTGGACGACGATCGGCCGGTCGGCCTCGAACGCCTGCCGCAGCGCCCAGCGGATGTCGGCGACGTCGTGTCCGTCTATGACCCCCATGTAGGCGATCCCGAGCTCCTCGAAGAGCAGGCCCGGCGCCCAGTAGGCCTTGATCGCCGACTTGATCTCGGGGCCGAGGCGCTCGATGCGCCGGCCGAGCCCGAGCGGCAGCTTCGTCAATGCCTCCTCGACGTCCTCGCGGGCGTGGTAGAGGCGCGGGTTGAGGCGGAAGCGGTTGAAGTAGTGAGACAGGGCGCCGACGTTCGGCGAGATCGACATGCCGTTGTCGTTGAGGACGATCACGATCGGCGTCTCCAGGCCGCCCGCCTGCTGGAGCGCCTCGTAGGCGACGCCGCCGGTCAGGGCGCCGTCGCCGATCACGGCGACGACCTTGCCGTCGGGACCGATCCCGCGGCGCATCGCCTCCTTGAGGCCGACCGCGTAGCCGATCGAGGTCGAGGCGTGTCCGGCGCCCATGATGTCGTGCGGAGACTCGGGGATCGAGCAGAACGGGGCGAGGCCGCCGTACTGGCGGATCGTCGCCAACCGGTCCCTGCGGCCGGTCAGGATCTTGTGCGGGTACGCCTGATGGCCGACGTCCCAGAGGATCTTGTCCTGCGGGGACTCCATGAGGCTGTGCAGCGAGACCGCCAGCTCGCAGGTGCCGAGGTTGGCGCCGAAGTGGCCGCCGATCTCGCCGATCGTGTCGATGATCAGCTCACGGGTCTCCTGCGCGAGCTGCTGCAGCTGCTCGTCGTCGAGGCCCTCGAGGTCGGCCGGCCCATCGATCCGGTCGAGGAGGTGGGGAATGTCGGTGCGGTCGCTGTCGCTCATCTGCCCGGTGAGTCGTGCGGCCCGCTCTGAGCGGGCCTCCAGGATTGTCACAGGTTGCCCGCTCCAGGTCACGGCCAATCGCGGGAATGAAACGCGACTCGAGCGAAACGGGCCCGGACGCAAGGTTGCATCCGGGCCCTGGTGACCTCGCAGCCGGCGGCAGCGGACTGCCACCGGCCATCTTCATCCGGCGTTCAGCCGATCGCCGTGACGATGAGGTTGCCCCCCGCCTGACCGCCGTCGCTCTCCGCGGTCCGGACCGCTGCCCGGACCGACAACGTCGCGCCGCCGGCCGGGACGTCGAGGACCATGCTCCCGTTCGCCTGCGCGGCGTTGTTCCCGTCGTCGGGAACATCACCGGTCCACAGGGTGCCGCGGTTGACGCCGTCGAGGAACACCTTCGCGACCCCGTACTCGGTGCCGGCCGTGGGGCCGCCCTCGAAGTCGAAGAACTGCACGGTTCCCTCGACCTTGTACGTCCCTTCGTCGAGCTCCACCGGCTCGATCAGGTCAGTGCCGGTGTCTGACGTCGGGCCGCCGCTATTCACCGGCAGGGCCGGTACGTCGACGACGCTGGTTCCAGGGAACTCCGTGCTCGGCGGCGTGATCTCCTGGGCGACGACCGCCTCACCCGCCGGGCCCTGCGGGCCGACGTCGCCCTGTGGTCCCCGCGGGCCCCTGCGGCCCTTCGGTCCACGTTCGCCGCGTTCGCCCTGGAGGTCGCGCCTGGCCTGGTTGCTGAAGTCCTTGCTCTTCAGCGTCCGGTTCTCGATCTTGCTGCTCGCCACCGAGTTGCGAACGAGGTTCTTGCCGTCGATCCTCGACGCAGCGTATGCACCACCCGTCGTAGCAACGACGAGCGCGATGATCGCGACGACCATCGACCCACTCGGCTTGTGCGCATGTACGTACCTCATGTACGTATCCCTTCTCTCGTAATGTTCGTACGTCCCCGGCTGGGCGGCGAGCGCTGTTCTCCCCCGGTAGCTCGATCGTTCTCCGACCGGGACGTACCCTGCACGGACAACCTAGTGGGTTTCGCGGATGTGTGTGTCAGGAAGTGCGGGTGAAAATGAAGTCGGTAATTTGGTGTAGTGCGGTTGTTTCACCATTGGCCGTACGCAATGACGTGAGTGCCTTTTGGTGTGACTCCGCCGCCAGCTCCCTTGCCCGTTCCAATCCGTAGAGGCTCACGTAGGTGACCTTGCCGTGGCGCTCGTCGGAGCCGCTCGGCTTGCCGAGCTCGGCATCGCTGCCGGTGACGTCGAGGATGTCGTCGACGATCTGAAACAGCAGGCCGAGCTCGGTCGCGAAGCGCCGGTATGGCGCCTCCTCCTCGGCGAGGAGTCCGGCCAGCGCGAGGGGCGCGATGACGCTGGCGGCGATCAGCCGGCCCGTCTTCAGGGAATGGAGCAGCCGCAGCGAGTCGGAGTCGTCCCCGCTGCCGATCACGTCCAGGTACTGGCCGCCGACCATCCCGTCGACTCCGGTGGCCGCGGCGACCTCGCGGACGGCGGCGAGGACGTTGTCGGAATCGCCGCGTTGCTCGCAGGCCAGCCGGATCGCTTCCGCGAAGAGAGCGTCGCCGGCCAGGATCGCGACGTCCTCCCCGTGGGCGACGTGGGACGTCGGCCGACCGCGGCGAAGGTCGTCATCGTCCATCGCCGGCAGGTCGTCGTGGATCAGCGAGTAGGTGTGGATCAGCTCCAGGGAGGATGCGATCGGGAGCAGCTCCGCCGGCTCGATCCCGAGGGCGCGGCCGGTCGCCAGGCAGAGCACCGGCCGGATCCGCTTGCCGCCGGCGAGCAGCGAGTAGCGCATCGCGTCCTCGAGCCCGGTCGTCTCCGGGCGCGGCGAGTAGGAGAGCCGCTCGAGGTGGTCCTCGACCAGCTTCCGGAGGTCATCCGGGTATTCGTCCACGGCTCAGGAGCTCTCGGCGCGCTCCGCCGCCGCGCGGGCCGCGTCGGCCGCGGTCGCGCCGGCCTCGGCGGCGATCCGCGCCGCCTCCTTGGCGAGCCCGACGGCGGCGTCATCGCCGGTCGCCGGGTCGGCGAGCTCGGCGGCGATCGCCTCGAGGCGGGCCGAGGCCTGGCGAAGCTCCTCGATGCCGGGGCTCCCGCTCACGCCCGCGCCTCCTCCCCGGCCTCGATGCCGCGGGCGACGGCGGAGAGGACGCCGTTGACGAAGCCGGGAGCATCGGTGCCGCAGAAGCGGCGGGTGATCGACACCGCCTCGTCGATCGAGACGGGCACCGGGATCTCCTCCCGATGCAGCATCTCGAACACCGCGACCCGCATGATGCCGCGCTCGAGCGGGGCAATCCGGTTGATCGTCCAGCCGTGCGAGTTCGCGGCGATCACGCCGTCGATCTCGGCGAGGTGGGCATCGGCGCCGGTCGCGAGTTCACGAGTGAACGGCTTCGTGCCGGCGAGCAGGTCGTCGAGCGCGCGGCCGGTCACGTCGCGCTGGTAGAGCGCGAAGGCGGCGTCACGGCGTTGATCTGATCGGCGCACGCGGGGGAGGTTACGCGCACCGGTGGCCCGCCCGCCCGCGAGACCGAGGAAGTCAACGGATATGGAGAAGTTCCTCGGTCTCGGCGGGATCGGGCCGCCGGATCGGGCCGTCGCGCTCAGGCGCGCGAGACGTACTCGCCGGAGCGGGTGTCGACCCGGACCTTCTCGCCCTCCTCGATGAAGAGGGGAACCTCGATGGTGACGCCGGTCTCCAGGGTTGCCGGCTTGGAGCCGCCGCCGGAGGCGGTGTCGCCCTTGAGGCCCGGCTGGGTCTCGGTCACCGCGAGGTCGACCGCGCTCGGGATCTGGACGCCGACGGCCCGCTCGTCGACGAAGAGGATCTCGACCTCGTCGTTCGGGCGGACCCAGCGCATCGAGTCCCGGTCGAGGTCGGACGGGACCTCGAGCTGCTCGTAGCTCTGGTTGTCCATGAAGACCTGAGCGTCGCCGGAGTTGTAGAGGTACTGCATGCGGCGCGTCTCGGTGCGGACCGGCCGGAACTTCTCCCCGGCCCGGAACGTCTTGTCGATGACCGAGCCGTCCTCGACGCGGCGCAGCTTCGTCCGCACGAACGCCCCGCCCTTGCCCGGCTTGACGTGCTGGAACCCCATGATCCGGAAGACCTTGCCGTCGACCTCGAGATGGGTCCCGTTCTTGAACTGATTGGTCGATATGGACACACAGACTCCTGTCGTCGGCTCGCGCCCTTGTCAAGCCGCCCCGTCGATCGTAGATGCTGGCGGGGGATCACTGCCCGGCCGGCTCCCTGGCTCCTGGAATTCAAGCCAATCCGACTGCCTGGGTGCAGGCGCCGATCAGGCCGCAGCCCAGGACCACATAGAGCACAGTCATCTTGCCGTGCCAGCGGTTGAGGACGAGGAAGGCGCCGATCGCGAGGAGCGCGGTCCAGCCGTCGACGACGCTGGTGTCGACGATGTCGACGGTGACCGCGGCGATCAGCCCGATGACACCGGCGGCGACGCCGAGCAGGAACGGATGAAGGCGAGCGTTCTCGGCGACCGCCACGAGCTGGCGGTGGAGGAAGATCGGGAAGCAGAAGGCAGGAATGAAGATCCCGAGCGTCATCACCAGGGCGCCGGTGAGGCCGCCGGCGACGTAGCCGACGAAGGTCGAGAAGATGATCAGTGGCGCCGGTAGCACTCCGCTCATCGCCAGGCCGTCGACGAACTGCTCGTTCGTGAGCCAGTGGTGCACGTTCACTGAGCTCTCCTGAAGGAAGGGGATCACGGTGAAGGCCCCGCCGAAGGTGAGCAGGCCCGCCTTGAGGCCCGCCCAGAAGATCGTCGCCGTCAGCGAGACCGTGATCGCGCCGGCGAGGAAGATCAGGGCGGCGGGGGCGAGCGAGAACGAATGGGTTTGGTGCAGCCAGCGCCCGCGGTTGGTCCAGACTTCGTAGAGGAGCCCGGCACCGATCAGCACGAGGACGAAGCTGGCGTCGAGGGAGAGCGTCAGGAC
Organism: Solirubrobacterales bacterium; assembly: GCA_036257785.1. GTDB lineage: Bacteria > Actinomycetota > Thermoleophilia > Solirubrobacterales > 70-9 > RHKX01. Next base: position 5,150 of record DATAFA010000035.1, read on the forward strand.
GAAGGCCGCGACCGCGATCAGCGCGAGCGGGACGTCGGTGATGAAGTTGCCGCTGAGCCGGACCAGGGCGCGGGCAACGATCGCTCCGACGGCGGCCGAGAGCCCGTAGAAGAGCTCGTCGAGATGGCCTGCGAGGTTGGCTTCGACGTAGAGGATCGAGAGCGCCAGCATCAGGACGAAGCCGGGCAGCATGAAGCCGAGCCCGGCCAGGAACCCGCCGAGCTTGCCGCCCCGGTGACGGCCGAAATAGACGCAGAGCTCGTGCGCCTCCGGCCCCGGGAGGATCTGGTAGACCGCAAGCGTCTTCTTGAAGGTCTCGTCGGAGACCCAGCCGAGCTCGTCGACGCACTCCCTCTTGATCATCGCGATCTGGGCGGCGGGCCCGCCCCATGCGAGCGCGCCGAACTTCAGGAAGCGGAGAAAGATCGCGGCCGGAGAGTCGTGCTTTTCGGCCGCGGAGCTCAGGCGGACGAAGGCTATCCGGAAATCTCTGCGATCACTCGGCAAGATGCCGCTGCCCACACGGTGTCGACGGACGGTGGGACAGACCGGATATCGACTTCCTGCATCGTTGGACATCGTGGCGGTTGACCACCCGCGCGGGCGGGGCGAGGATCGGCGGGAGGCGTCGTCAGGCCGGCGTCCGTCCCGTCCGAGAGGAGACCCATGAAGATGCGATTGCTGGTCGCGCTGATGTTCGGCGCGGTCGCGGTGTTCGCTGCGGGATGCGGCAGCGACGACGACTCGACCGAAACGACGACGATCTCCGTCGTCGAGCGAGCGGAGACCGACGTGCTCCAGCACATCGGTCCCGCCAGCGAGAAGGATTCGACCGGCGACATCCTCGGGTTCGCCAACGACCTGTACGACGAGAACAACGAGTCGAAGGTCGGAAGCGACAACGGGTTCTGCATCCGGACCGCCCCCGGGGAGGCGTTCGAGTGCGCCTGGACCGCGAGCCTCGATGGCGGTCAGATCACCGTCCAGGGGCCGTTCCTGGACGCCGACGACTCGGAGCTGGCGATCACCGGCGGCACCGGGGACTACGAGAACGCGTCGGGGACGATGAGCCTTCACGCACGCAACGCGGAGGGCACCGAGTACGACTTCACCTACGAGGTGAACAAGTAGGAGCAGCGGCGGGATCGCGTCGCCGGCTCAGGCCGGCGACGCACCCGCCATCCGCAACCCGGCGCAGTGGCGTAGCTTCCCCCCGACCGTGGCCGCCCCCCGACTCTCCGACCCGCTGACGCTCCCCTGCGGCCTGACGCTGGCCAACCGGCTCGGGCGAGCGGCGATGACCGAGGCGCTGTCGGATCGCCGCAACGACCCGACGGTCCGCCACGACCGCCTCTACGCGGCCAACGCCCGCGGCGGTGCCGGCCTCGTGCTGACCGGGAACGTGATGGTCGACCGCGGCCACCTCGAGCGGGCCCGGAACATCGTCGTCGACGCGGCCACCGACACGGCGGCGCTGCGGCGCATGGCGAAGAGCGCCGCCGCGACCCCGACGCTCGTCCAGCTCGCCCACCCGGGTCGCCAGGTCAACCGCTACGTGCAGCCGCGGCCGGTCTCCCCCTCCGGCGGCCCCGGGGTGAAGCTCGCCGGCGCCTTCGCGACGCCCCGGGCGCTGACCGAGGATGAGATCGACGAGATCCGCGCCCGCTTCGTCGACGCCGCCCGCCGGGTCGTCGACGCGGGCTTCCCCGGCGTCCAGATCCACGGCGCGCACGGCTACCTGATCAGCAGCTTCCTCGACCCGGAGCGGAACCGGCGCGACGATGCCTACGGCGGCGACCTCGACGGCCGCGCCCGGTTGCTGCTCGAGATCGTCGCGGGCATGCGCGAGACCCTGCCGGCGGGCTCCCCGGTCGCGGTCAAGCTCGACGGCCGCGACGGCGCCGAGGACGAGCTGGCCGATCTCGGCCGCCGGCTCGAGACCGCCGGCATCGACCTGATCGAGGTCTCAGGCGGCAACTACGAGCGCCCGGCGATGGTCGGCTACGAGGCGGACGGCACCGAGATCCGCTCCGAGCACGAGTCGCCGTTCTGGAACGCGGCCGCGGCGCTCAACGCCGCCGTCACGGTGCCGGTGATGCTCACCGGCGGCTTCCGGACCCGCGCCGAGGTCGACCGCGCCCTCGCCGCCGGCGTCTGCACGATGGTCGGCGCCGGCCGGCCGCTGGCGGTCCGGCCGGACCTGGCGGGCCGCTTCGTCCGCGGCGAGACCACCGTCCTCGACCGTCCCGGCCCCCGCCTCGGCGGCCCCGCGCCGGTCAGGCAGCTCCTCGGCGCCGCGGCGGGCACCGGCTGGCATCGGATCCAGCTCGGGCGCACCGGCGCCGGCCGGCCGCCGCTGCTTCGGGTCCCGCCCCTGCTCGCCGCGTTCGACTACACCACGGTCGACTGGGCGCAGGCGCTGGTCGCCCGCCGCGAGCGGATGGCGCTGGCCGGGCGGACGCCCGCCCCCGAGCCGGTTCCCCGGAATCTCCCCCGATCGGATTAGGTCGGAGCCTCAGCGGAGCTGTCGGCGGCATAGGAGGCGAGCAGCTCGCGCTCGCGCTCGTAACGCGGGAAGAACCGGAAGACGACGAAGGCGCCGAGCAGGATCGCGACGATACCGGCGATGTAGGCCCAGTGATCGCCCTGCAGGAACGCGTCGCGGGCGCCGGCGATGATCTGCTCCTTGTACTGCGGGTACTGGCCGGCGAGGTCGGCCGCGCTCGCGAAGGACTTCTGGAGCTCGCTCTCGGTCGCGTTCGTGATCTTGTCGGCGTTCGGGGAGCTCGCGACCTGGCTCGAGATCGACGCTGCGTAGCCGGCGGTCAGCACGGCGCCGAGGATCGACTGCATGATCGCGCCGCCGAGGTCACGCTGGAGGTCGGCGGTCGCCGACGCCATGCCGGCCCGGCTGACCGGCACCGAGCCGGTCAGCGAGTGCGACGCCGGGGTGCCGGCGAACCCGATTCCGATGCCGACGAACCCGTAGGCGAGGCCGATGTGCCAATAGGGGCTCGACTCGCTCCAGAGCAGCAGCATCGTCAGGAACCCGAGGAGGATGAAGACGTAGCCGAGCAGCAGCGTGAAGCGGGCGCCGCGCGTCTCGACGAGGCCGGCCGAGCGCGGCGCGACGACGATCATCAGCAGCGCCGCCGGCAGGATCGAGACGCCGGCGTCGAACGTCGAGTAGTCGAGGACGTTCTGGAGGAACTGCTGGCCGATGAACGCGGCCGCCATCAGCGAGCCGAAGACGATCACCCCGGCGACGGCGGCGACCCAGAACGTCGGCCTGGCGGCCACCTCGAGGTCATAGAGGGGATTCGCCACCCGGCGCTGGCGGATCACGAAGCCGACGACCGCCGCGACCGCGACCACGAACAGCCCGATGACGAGCGTCTTCTCGCCCGGCACGGCCGCGAAGTTGATGCCGAGCACGAGCGCGGCGATCATCAGGATCGAGAGGATGCCGCCGAGGTTGTCGACGGGATCGGTCGTCTCGTGGACGTGTGAGGGGACCAGGCGGATCGCCGCGAGCAGCGCGATGACCGCGAGCGGCAGCGTGACGAGGAAGACCGATCCCCAGTCGTGGCTTTCGAGCAGGGCGCCCGCGACCATCGGCCCGAGCGCCGATATCGCGCCGCCGATCGCCGACCAGAGCGCGATCGCCTTCGTCCGGTCCGGACCCGACCAGAGCGCGGTGATCAGCGCCAGCGTCGTCGGGAACGCCATGCCGGCGGCGAGGCCGCCGAGGACCCGGGCGACGAACAGAACCTCGACCGACGGCGCCAGGCCGGCCAGCAGCGACGCCGGGATCGTCAGCGCCATGCCCAGCACGACCATCCGCTTGCGCCCGTGGCGGTCGCCGAGCGCACCGAGGTAGAGGACCGACGCGGCGAGGCCGAGCGAGTAGCCGACGGCGACGAGGTTGAGCTCGGTCTGGCTGGCGTCGAACGCCTTGCCGATATCGGGCAGAGCGACGTTGGCGACCGAGAGGTTGAGGTTGGCGACGGCGGCGACGAGGATCAGGACGCCGAGGACCGCCGCAGCACGCGCCGGCTTCGTCCCCGCCCCGGTGTTGGTGGTTTCCGGCATCGCGCGACTTCGGTCGATCACCCTAGCCGCGGCGGCGGATCAGTGCCCGGGCCGCCGTGCTGCCCGGCGCGGGGCGCTCAGCCGATGCCCGGGGGGTTGATCTCGTCGACGTAGAGGTCGGCTGCCGGCTCCGCTCCCGGCGCCGCGGCGTAGTCGTCGAAGCTCGTGACGCCCTCCTCGACGAGCACGTCCTCAGCGAGGAAGAAGTTGCCGGTGCACTCGCGGCTCGGACGGGTCAGGATCGCGTGGGCCGAGTCGGCCATGATCGCCGGCGTCCGCGAGCGCGCCATCGCCGCATCGCCGCCGAGCAGGTTCTGGACCGCCGCGGTCGCGACCAGTGTTCGCGGCCAGAGCGAGTTGAAGGCGACCCCGTCGTCGCGGAACTCCTCGGCCATCCCGAGCGTGCAGAGGCTCATCCCGTACTTGGCGATCGTGTAGCCGACGTGGTCCTTGGCCCAGCGCGCCTCGAGGCTCAGCGGCGGCGAGAGCGTCAGGACGTGCGGGTTCCCGGCCCGCTTCAGATGCGGGACCGCGAGCTTGGAGAGCACGAAGGTCCCGCGGGTGTTGATGTCCTGCATCAGGTCGTAGCGCTTCATGTCGATCTGCTCGGTGCCGACGAGGTTGATCGCGCTCGCGTTGTTGATGCAGACGTCGATGCCGCCGAAGCGCTCGACAGTCTCGGCAACCGCCTCGGCGACACGGCTCTCGTCGCGGACGTCGCCGAGGATCGGCAACGCCTTGCCGCCCGCCGCCTCGATCTGCTCGGCCGCGGTGTGGATCGTGCCTTCGAGCTTCGGATGAGGCTGGTCGGTCTTCGCGATCAGAGCCACGTTGGCGCCGTCGCGAGCGGCCCGGAGCGCGATCGCGAGGCCGATGCCGCGGCTGCCGCCGCTGATCAGGATGGTCTTGCCCCGGAGGGTGCGGGTCTCGCTCATCGCCGGGACGCTACCCGGTGGGGGTCCGGCGCCGGCTGCGGCTGCGTTTCTTCTTCTTCGACCGCGAGTGCACCGGGCGCGCCGGCGCCTCTCGCTCGGCTTCGACCTCGGCCTCCAGCGCCTCCTCGAGCTTCGAGTCCTCGCCGGCGTCGATGACGTCCTCGGCCTCGGCGGCGAGCGCCGCGGTTCCCGACGGCACCGCCGGGGAGAGCCGCCAGAACGTGATCTGCTGCCCGAGGCTCCAGAAGCTCGTCGTGATCGAGTAGATCGCCAGGCCCGCCGGGAAGCGGACGATCACCGTGGCGAACAGGATCGGCAGGCCCATTGCCAGGCCGCGGTGCGAGCTCTGCATCGTCCGGGTCGCGATCGCGCTCGAGGCGAGCTGAGAGCAGACGTAGACGAGCAGCATCGCGATCAGGACCGCGCCCTCGGGCTTCGCGGTCAGGTCGGGGATGAAGAGGAAGCCGGTGTCGCCGAAGAGGCCGTTGGTCGCGTCCTGGCGCAGCAGCATGTAGAGCGAGATGAAGATCGGGACCTGCAGCAGGAGCGGCCCGACCGACGCGAGCGGATTGATCCCGTGCTCCCGGTAGTAGGCGCTCATCTCCTGCTGGAGCTTCTGCTTGTCGCCCTTGTACCGCTCCTTCATCCGCTTCAGCTCCGGCATGTGCAGCTTCATCTCGCGCTGCGAGCGGAACTGGCGGACGACGAGCGGCAGGGTCAGCATCCGCGTCATCAGCGTCAGCCCGACGATCGCGAGCCCCCAGGTCAGCCCGATTCCGTGGAGACTCTCGAGCACCCACTCCTCGACGTCGTTGAGCGGCTGAAGGATGTTGGCGACGACCGGCACGCGGCCCGGAAGCGTACTGCCGCCGGACCATCGCCTCCCTGAGAGCCCGCTCGAAGCGCCCCGGAGGCGCGAGGCGTAGGATCGCCCGATGCCGCTCGCTCGCACCGCGCCACTGCGCCGGGAGCTCGCTTCGGCGTTCCCGCAGCGGCCCTTCACGGTCGAGTTCTGGGACGGCACCCGCATCGACTCGACCGGTGGCCCGGGCCCGACGTTCAAGGTGCGCTCGCCGAAGGCCGTCGCCCATGCCCTCCGCGCGCCGGGCCAGCTCGGGATCGGCCGCGCGTACGTCAGCGGCGAGCTCGAGGTCGACGACATCGACCTCGTCATGGCGCTGCTCGAGGACTGGAAGCCGTCGCCGGTCTCGGCGCCGACGCAGCTGCGGCTGGCCGCGGCCGCGCTCGCCGCCAACGGGCTCACCCTCCCCCCCACCCCGCCGCAGGCCGAGCTGCGGCCGCAGGGAGCGCGGCGGACGAAGGAGCGCGACGCCCGTTCGGTCCGCCATCACTACGACCTGCCGCCGGAGTTCTTCTCGCTGTTCCTCGACGAGTCGATGACCTACAGCTGCGCGGTCTTCTCGCGCGGCGCGACGACGCTCGAGGAGGCGCAGGAAGCGAAGCTCGAGCTGGTCTGCTCGAAGCTCGGCCTCGAGCCCGGCGAGCGGATCATCGACATCGGCTGCGGCTGGGGCAGCTTCGCGACCCATGCCGCCGCTCGCCACGGCGTCGAGGTGGTCGGGATCACGCTCTCGGAGCCGCAGGCACGGGTCGCCCGCAAGCGCGCCGCCGACGCCGGCGTCGCTGACAGGGTCGAGATCCGGGTCATGGACTACCGCGACCTCACCGGTGGCCGCGATGGCAGATTCGACGCGATCGCCAGCATCGGGATGGTCGAGCACGTCGGCGCCGAGAGGATCGACCTCTACGCCGAGCGTCTGGCGTCGCTGCTGGCCTCCGGCGGCCGGCTCCTCAACCACGGCATCGCCCGGCTCCGCCACAGCGACCCCGAGGCGGGGCCGTTCTCGGAGCGCTACGTCTTCCCCGACGCCGACCCGCTACACCTCTCACGGGTCCAGCTCGCGCTTGAGCGGGCCGGCTTCGCGACCGAGCACGTCGAGGGGTTCGCCTCCGACTACGCCGAGACGCTGCGCCACTGGGCGCGGCGACTCGACGACAACCTCGACCGGGCGATCGAGCTCGCCGGCCCGGAGCGCGTGCGCGTCTGGCGGCTCTACCTGCGGGCGGCCCGAAACGGCTTCGAGAGCGGCTTCACCTCGATCTACCAGGTCCGGGCGAAGCTCGCCTGAGCCGCCGGTCCGCTACTTGGGCCGGCTGCTGAGGTTGCGGCAGCCGTCTTCGGTGACCACGACGAGGTCCTCGATCCTGATCCCGAACTCGCCGGGCACGTAGATGCCGGGCTCGACGGTGACGACGTCGCCGACGAGCAGCGTGTCTTCGGAGCGCTTCGACAGTCGCGGCGGCTCGTGGACCTCGATGCCGACCCCGTGGCCGAGCCCGTGCCCGTACCGCTCGCCGTAGCCGGCCGCGGCGATCGGCTCCCGGGAGACGGCGTCGACGGCCCGGCCGTGCGCTCCGGCGCGGATCGCTTCGAGCGCGGCGAGCTGGGCCTTCAGGACCAGCTCGTAGACCTGCCGCTGGGCGGGATCGGGATCCCCCTCGACGAGGGTCCGCGTGCAGTCGGAGCAATAGCCGTCAACGATCGCGCCCATGTCGACGGTTACGTACTCGCCCGCGGCGATCACGTGCTCACCGGGTACGGCATGCGGCGACGCACCGTTCGCGCCGGCGGCGACGATGGTCGGAAACGACGGCTCCTCGGCGCCCAGCTCCCGCATCCGCTGCTCGGCCCCGAGCGCGACCTCGCGCTCGGTCTTGCCGGCCAGGCCGCGCTCCTCGATCCAGGCGTAGACCTCGTCGGCGAGGGCGGCGGCGGCGGCGATCGCCTCGACCTCGGCCGGGTCCTTGACGCGGCGCAGGTCGGTCAGCAGTCCGTCGACGGCACGGATCTCGACGCCCTCGCCGGCCGCCTCGAGCAGCTTGCCGTGGGTCTCGACGCTCGTCTTCGCCGGATCGATGCCGACCCGGCCGGAGAGCGTGGCCGCGACCTCCTTGACGATGTCGGCCGTCGCGTCGACGATCCGAAACGATTCCGGCACCGTCTCGGCGGCCAGCGTCGTGTAGCGGAAGTCGGTGATGAAGGAGCGGACGTCGGGGCCGATGACGACGGTGCCGCTCGTCCCGCCGAAGCCGGTCAGCCAGGCGATGTCGGCCAGCGAGTCGCGCAGCGAGTCCCCGGGCCGGACGAGGTCGCCGACGATCGCCATGTCGAGCCCGGCCTCGGCGACCGCGTCGGCGACCCGGTCGGCTCTGCCCTCGGGGGCCGGGATCAAACCCCGAGCTCCTGCGCCAGGACCTCGAGCCCCTCGCGGTAGCCGTCGAGGCCCTTGCCGGAGATCTTCGCCGCGACGAGCCCGTCGAAGACCGAGACCGAGCGCCAGTCCTCGCGGCCCTCGACGTCGCTGATGTGGACCTCGACCGAGGGCTTGCCGGCGACGTCGAGGGCGTCGCGGATCGCCCACGAGTAGTGCGACCAGGCGCCGGCGTTGACGAGGACCGCGTCGGCCGTCTCCGGCAGCCGATGCAGGTACTCGCAGAACTCGCCCTCGTAGTTGGTCTGGAAGAACGCCACCTCGAGCCCGAGGTCGCGGGCGAACTCGTGGATCCGATACTCGTACTCGGCGAGCGTCTGGGTGCCGTAGATCGCCGGGTCGCGGCGGCCCAGCGTGTCGAGGTTGACGCCGTGCATCACGGCGACCCGGTTGTGCGCGCTGCTCATCGGCTCGCCAGCTCGTCGACCACGCGACTGAGGCTATCGGCATCGATCCGCTGCCCGAACTCGACCGCGCCGGGTCCCGAGATCGTCACGAAGCCGATCCCCGCGGCCGTCCGCTTCTTGTCGCGCCCGATCGCGTCGAGGACCGAGTCCGTGTCGATGCCGGGGTCGAGCGCAACCGGCAGGCCGGCTCGCATCAACAGCTCCCCGACCTCCTGCTCGAGCTCGCGCGCGCCGGAGAGCCGGAGCGCCGCGACGAGCCCGATCGAGATCGCCTCGCCGTGGCGGTAGCGCGAGTATCCGGTCGCCGCCTCGATGCCATGGCCGACGGTGTGGCCGAGGTTGAGCACGGCTCGCAGGCCGGACTCGCGCTCGTCGGCGTCGACGATGTCGAGCTTCGTGCGGGCACATTCGAAGACGAGAGGCGCCATCGACCCGGCGTCGATCGCATCCAGCGTGCGGACCCGCTCCCAGAGCGGGCCGCCGGCGATCAGCGCGGTCTTGACGACCTCGGCGAAGCCCGCCGCGATCTCGGCGGCCGGCAGCGTCCGCAGCGCGGCCGGATCGGTGAGCACGACCGCCGGCTGGTGGAACGCGCCGACGTAGTTCTTGCCCTCCGGCAGGTCCACCCCGGTCTTGCCGCCGTAGGCCGAGTCGACCTGCGCGACGAGCGTCGTCGGCACCTGGACGACGGGTACCCCGCGCTGGTAGACGGCGGCGCAGAAGCCGACCAGGTCGCCGGCGACACCGCCGCCGAAGGCGAGCAGGGCGTCCTCGCGACGGACCCCGGCGCCGACGAGCCGGCGCAGCAGCGACTCCGCCTCACCGAGGGTCTTCGCCTCCTCGCCTCCGGCGACCTCGATGGGACCGCCCCCCTCGATCGCGGGCATCAGCTCGCCGACGGCGGCGTAGGCATCGCGGTCGGCGAGGCCGAACAGCCGCACGCCGGGCCGGAGCGCGGCCGGCGCCGCGTCGAGCAGCTTCGTCGCGCCGGAGCCGACGAGCGCCGGCTGATCGCCGGACGGCGTCCGCGACCAGTACATGCGGACATCGGGGCTGCCGCGCAGCAGGTCGAGCCACGGCGCGACGGCGGCGCCGGCCTGCTCGCCGCCGGTCGGCAGGACGACGCGCCCAGACTGCTCGTAGAGCGGCAGGCGGGCGCTGTGGCGGCGGCGGAAGCCGTCGCGGTCGCGGGCCAGCGGCCGGTCGGTGCCGCTGGAGCGCTCCCAGGCGACCTCCTCCTCGACCCGGCACCAGGCGGTGACGTGACCGGCGAGAGCTGCTCGGACCCGCTCGCTCTCGACGGCGCCGCCGCCGAGGGCGACGACCGCCCCGGGTCGCTCGAGCGCCTCGAGGACGATCCGCTCCTCGAGCTCGCGGAACCTCGCCTCGCCCTGCTCGCGGAAGAAGCCGGAGATCGAGCCGCCGGGGATCTCGGCGGCGATCAGGTCGTCGGTGTCGACGTAATCGTCGCCGAGCACGCGGGCGGCGGCGCGGGCGGCGGACGACTTGCCGGCTCCCATGAAGCCGATGAAGACGATCGAGGTGGGCTCAGGGCCGGACACGCGGTCAGCCGTCGATACGGCGCCGGTAGGCGTCGATCGCGGCGCGGACGTCGTCGATGTGGTCGCCGCCGAACTTCTCGCGGTAGGCGTGGGCGAGCGTCAGCGCGAGCATCGCCTCGCCGACGACGCCGGCGGCCGGCACGACCGTCGAGTCGGTCCGCTCCTTGTGGGCGGCCTGCGGCTCCTTCGTGTGGACGTCGACCGAGCGCAGCGGCTTGGTCAGGGTCGAGATCGGCTTGATCGCAACCTGGACGATCAGAGTCTCCCCGTTCGTCATCCCGCCCTCGAGGCCGCCGGCCCGGTTGGTCTCGCGGAAGTAGCCGCGCTCGGGCGAGTGGAAGATCTCGTCGTGGGCCTCCGAGCCGGGGCTTGCAGCGACCTCCCAGGCGGGGCCGATGCTGACGCCCTTGACCGACTGGATCGAAGCCATCGCCTGCGCGATCCGGCCGTCGAGCCGCTCGTTCCAGGCGACGTAGGAGCCGAGCCCCGGGACGAGCCCCCAGGCCCGGGCCTCGAAGCTGCCGCCGAGGCTCTCGTTCTCCTTCCGGAGCCGATCGACCTCGGCGATCATCGCCTGCGAGGAGCCGGGATCGAGACAGCGGACCGGATCGTCGTCGACGCCGTCGAAGTCGGCCGGCTCGAGACGGTCGGGAGCGGGCGCGGTGACGGTGGCGATCCGGGTCACGTGGCTGCGGATCGTCACTCCGACCGCCGCCAGGAACTGCCGGGCGAGGCCGCCGGCGGCGACGCGCGCCGCGGTCTCGCGGGCGCTGGCCCGCTCGAGGACGTTGCGGGCGTCGTCGAACCCGTACTTGAGGAGGCCGGGAAGGTCGGCGTGGCCGGGGCGCGGCAGGTGGACCTGCTTGACGCCCTCGCCGCTCTCCCAGGGCCCCATCCGCTCGACCCAGTTCTCGTAGTCGCGGTTGGCGACGAGCAGGGCGATCGGGCTGCCCAGCGTCCTGCCGTGACGGACGCCGGAGCGGACCTCGGCCGAGTCCTTCTCGATCTTCATCCGGCCGCCGCGGCCGTGGCCGAGCTGGCGACGCGCCATGTCGCGATCGAGCGCCTCGCGATCGAGCTCGAGACCGGCGGGCATGCCTTCGACGATCGTCGTCAGCCCCGGGCCGTGGGACTCACCGGCGGTTACGAAATCGAAGCGGGCCATCGCGCCTGAAGGCTAACCGCGGAACCGTGGGCGCCGCCGCCCGGCCACCGCGGCTCAGTGACCGCTGCTCGGAACCGGGACCGTGGTGCGATGGATTGCGAGCAGCTGCAGCCGGTAGGTCTCCTGCTTGTCGCCGTAGACGAACGTCTGCAGATCGCCCTTCTCCATCAGCAGGAACTGGCAGTCGTTGCGGCCCGGGTCGCATTTGCCGTCGCCGGACGTCTCGGTGACGTCGGCGGACACCACGAAGGCCGCGTGGGTGCCATCGCTATCGCCCTGGACGAACTGGACGACCGGGCGCTTGTCGCCGGGCAGGAACTGCAGCGCCTCGACGTCCCTGAGGACCTTCGTCTTGCCGGCGCGGCCGACGCGAACGTCGATCGTCGTCTCGACGATGCGATCCTCGCCCTTGCCACCGTGCTTGCCGCCGGAGTTGCCGGGGCTCGAGGGAGCGGTGCCACCGGTCGTGCTCGACGAGCTGCTCGTGTCGGTCGACGTCGACGAGCTCGTGTCCGTCGCGGTCGAGCTCGAGACGCTCGTGTCGGTGGTCGCGGAGCTGGAGTCCCCGGTCTGTTCGAGATTGCCGGCGCCGCCCTGGGCGGTGTCCTTGCCGGTCATCTGCTGCTTGAACGGATCGCGGCTGTTGAACCGGCTGAGGCGCTGCTTGTAGTCACGCAGCCCCGGGACGTCGGCGAGGACGACCGGCGCGAGCTCGTCGCCGTCCCCCGCAACCCCGCTGGTGGCGGCCGGAGCGGTCGGCGGGACCGGCTCGGAGCCGCCGCCGAGCAGGAACGGGACGGCGACGATGGCGACCGCGAGCGCGATCACGACCGGCAGCAGACGCCGGTCCCGAAGGTCGCGGTAGACGTCCTTGAGCATCTCGCCACCCTTGTTCACGGGGACACCGCCGCCGTCGGAGCCGCCGTGGTCGCCGAGGAGTCGCTGACCGTGACCGGCGCGTCGGGCGAGCCGACCGGCGCGGGCCCGGCCGGGGTCGCGCCGGCAGCGATGCCCTGATCGGCCGGGACCATGTATGTGGTGACCGCGATCTGGGCGGCGACGCTGGGGAAGCCCTGGACGGGGTCGGCCGACATCGCGAAGCCGTCGACGGTCATCAGCCGTCCGTGAGCGACCGGGTTGCCCCCGTCGTCGGAGACCTTGACCCGATCGTCGAGATCCGCGAAGAGCCCGGCCATGTCGAAGAACCCGCCGGTGTAGCTCAGCGTGTAGGGGGTGATGGGGAGTCCGGCCGGGCCGACCGCCGCCCCGATCGGCAACGTCGCGGCAGCCGTCTCGGTCGCGGCCGCGGTCGTCGTCGAGGCAGTGGTCGTCGTCGACGAGGTCTCGGTGTTGGTGTCGGTGCTCGACGACGTCTCGGTCGGTGCCGGTGCGGTCGGAGCCTCGGTGGCGGCTGCGTCGTCGCTGATCTGGAACGACTGGAAGTCGAGGTCGTTGTTCGCGCCCATCTCGTTCAGGTCGCTGATCAGCGTTGCCTGATCGTCGTCCTCGGGCACCGCGGTGCCGAGCTTGACGATGTCGGCGTAGTTCTTCGAGAACGCGGCGCGGGCCGATTCCGCGGTGCTGATCTCGCTCTCGGCGAGCGTGATCTCGGAGTTCAGGGAATCGATCTTGTCCTGGAGCTCGCCGGCCTCCTTCTGCTTCGGCGAGAGCACCAGCAGGTAGAAGCCGATCGCCAGCGCGATCAGCGGCAACGCGAAGAGGATGGTGCGGTCGGTGCCCTTCACGTCAGCCTCCGGAGGGCAGCAGGTTGGTGGCGCGATCCGTCTTCGCGTCGGCCTGGTCGACCTCGTTGCGGGCCTGCTGGTTCTGGGCCTCGACCTGGCTGACACCGCCGTCGCTCTCGGTGCTCGTCGTCGTCTCGGTGGTCGTCGAGGTCGTGGTCGACGAGGTGTCCGGAGCGGCGCCCGGCACCGCGACGCCGTCGAACGCCGCCACCAGGTGGAACTGCGGAATGCTCGGCTTGGTCTGGCAGCTGCCGGTGCTCGATCCGGAGGAGGAATCGGATTTCGACGAATCCGCCGCCGTCACCCGGGTGATGCCGTCGATGTCCTTCATCGCCGCCACCAGGCGCGCCACGTCATTGTGGCTGCGGCCGCATCCGGCCAACACGAGAGCGGGGCCGGGGATCGAATCCCTCAACCCGCCGTCCTCGGCCCCTGCGTCCTCGACCTGAACGTCCGGAGTGACGGTGCCGGTGAGATTGGTGAGCCAGATGTGTTGCGGCAGGACCCGCGACAGCTCCTCGAGGACGCGCTGCCAGTCGAAGCGGCTGGTCGCGAGTTGCGAGACGGTCGCGATCCGGGCGTCGTGGATGCTCTGGAAGGTCGTGTAGGTGGCGAGGCTCTCGGCCCGGGCCGATGTCTCGGCCGCCTTCACCTCGAGCGTCGCGACCTCGGTCTTCTTGTCGTCGACCTTCTTGCCGAAGACGACCATCGCCGTGACCCCGACGAGGATCAGGGCCAGGGCCCCGATCACGACGTAGACCAGTGAGCCGGTGCGCGTCGGCGCGGCCGTCCCGCGGCGCTGCTCGGGCGGGATCAGGTTGACCGGGCGCATCGCTACGAATCCAGCCCGAGGCCGTAGGACAGGGTCAGGCGGGCTGCCTCGGCGTCGCCGAGGCCGGCCAGGGCCGCCGGGCGGCTGATGCGCATCGCGTAGCCGAGCTCCTTGGCGAGGTTCTCCGGCAGGCCGGTCACGGCACTGCCGGGACCGCAGAAGATGATCTCCTCGACCGCGACGGCTCCGTCCTGGGTGCCGTAGTAGTCGAGCGAGAGGCGCAGCTCGTCGGCGAGCTTGCGAGCGCCCTCCTCGAGCACCTCGCGCGTCGCTGCGGCGATCTCCGGCTCGCCGTCGATCGACTCCAGCTCCGCTTCGAGGCCGACGTGGGAGATCCACTGCCGCGCGTGCTCCAGGGTCAGCTCGCGGCGCTCGGCGAGCCGCTGCGCGATCCCCTCCATGCCGAAGTTCGAAACCCGGGTGAACAGGCACGTCGATCCGGTGGCGACCGCGAGGTTGGTGACGTCACCGAGCGCGCAGAAGAGCCGGGCAGGAGGCGGCGGCAATGCGACCTCGCCGGCGCCGCCGGCGGCCGCCATCCGTTCCTCGTAGCTGATCTCGGGGGTCGCCGTGCTGATCGCCGGAAGCTCGGGAGCGAGCGCGCGGAGCATCGCGAACGCCGAGACGTCGATCCCGACCGGTCGCAACCCGGCCGCGCGGACTCCTTCGACGAGGCCGCCGACGGTCTCCTTGCGGGCGGCGACGAGCACGACCTTCATCTGCCCGGAGGCGGACGTAGTCGCGTCGGGCTCGAGCACCTGCCAGTCGAGTACGGCATTGTCGAGCGGCATCGCGACCTGGTCGGCCGCCTGGAAGCGGATCGCGGTCTCGAGCTCGGACTTGTCCTCGATCCGCGGCATGGTCATCGTTCGCACCATCACCTTCTGGCTCGCGACGCCGACGCGGACGTTGCGGGCGAGCTTGTTGGCGGCGAACAGCTCCTTGAGGGCGTCGCCGAGCGCGGCCGGGTCCGTGACCTCGCCCTCGCGGGTCACCCCGGGCGCGAGGTCGGCGATGCCGGTGCGGCCGAGCTTGACGCCCCCGTTGGTCGTCACCTCGCTCGCGGCGATGCTGCCGGCCTCGATGTCGAGCCCGACGATGGTCTGTGCTTTTCCGGCAGAAAGAATGTTCAAAGCGTTCCCGTCCTCAGGGGACTGATCGGCGCTACACCCCAAGCCCTTGAATCCCGTCGATCAGCCGGGAAAGAACGTGTCGGTGTACCAATCGACGATGTCGGGGCCGGCGAAGATCGCGATCAGCCCTCCGAGCGCCAGGAACGGGCCGAACGGGACCGCCTGCTTGCGCGCTTCGGGCCCGAGCCGGGCGATCAGGACGAGCCCGTAGAGCGCCCCCGCCGCGAAGCCGATCAGCAGCGCCGGGGCGACCGCCTTGCCCAGGTAGATGCCCATGACTCCGGCGAGCTTGACGTCACCCATCCCCATCCCCCGCGGATAGACGATGGCGACCAGGAAGAGCACCGCGAACGCGACGGCGGCGGCGATCGCGTGCTCGGCGAGGGCGTCGCGGTCACCGGCGACGAGCAGGGCCGATCCGATTACCGCCGAGACGATCAGGATCCTGTTCGGGATCACGCGGTGCTCGAGGTCGGTGAGCGTGATCGCCGCCAGCGTCGCCGCCAGGCAGGCGCTCAACGCGATCGCGATCCCGTCGTCGGGATAGCGGAGCAGGATCGCGACGAAGACCGCGGCGAGGCCGGCCTCGAGCAGCGGATAGGTCGCCGGGACCTTCGTGTCGCAGTGGCGGCAACGGCCCCGCAGGGCCAGATACGAGAAGACCGGGATGTTGTCGTAGGCGGCGATCTGGGTGCCGCAGTGCGGGCAGCGCGACCGCGGCGCCACGATCGACTCGCCGAGCGGCACCCGGTGGGCGACGACGCTGAGGAAGCTGCCCGCGATCAACCCGAGCAGGGCCATGAAGACGATCTGAGCAGCCACGGGTGCGGATTCTCTGCGGTCGGGCCCGTTCCTGCCGGCGCTAGCCGAGGGGGGTCTTCGTCTCGACCTCGAGCCGGCTGTCGAAACGGATCGTGTCGTACTGGAACTGGAACTGGTTCGATGCGCCGCCGATCCTGTCGAGCCCGATCGCGACCCCGATCTTCTCGTAGTCGGCGGCGCTCACCGCTTTCAGGATCGTCTTCGGCGCGAACGTCATCGGCACCGTCAGCTCATCCCACTCACCCTGCGCCCAAGTCATCGTCGGCGTCGACGCGGAGGTGAGCACGGTGTCGACGCCGGTGCTCTCCTTGCGGAGGAAGACGACGACGCAGAGCTTGCCCGTGACCTGGACGTCGTTGATCGACCGGGTCCAGAGCTTCAGGGTCGTGCCGCCCTGGAGGTCGTAGGCGGCGTCGGCGTTGACCGGTCGTGACACCCAGACGTGCATCTGATCCGCCGTCCGGGTGCTCGTCGCCGGCAGCAGCCCGGAGCTGCTCGGCGGCGTGCTGCAGCCGTCCGTGGCCGGTCGGTCGAGCTGCAGGCCGGCGTCGAGGATCGGCGGATCGGCCGCCGGTGGCTCGAGGTCAGTCGCGTAGTCGAGGTCGTCGACGATGTCGATCGTCTCGTCCGGCGCCGAGGTCAGCAACGCGTCGGGGCGGTTGTTCGACCCGCTCAGGCAGTCGAGCCCGCGGGTGTCCCGCGTCGGGTGGTTCGAGGCGGCGTTGCCGATCGTTCGCGCCGGCTCGGTGGTCGGCTCACAGCGCCGGTCGGAGAGCCAGAACTGCTGGGCGACCGTCGGGGTGCCGAGCTGGGGCAGGTTCGGGTTCGACCCGACCGAGTCGGTCGGGTTGATCGCGTCGGACTGGAGCTCGATGTAGCCGCGGGTGCCGCCGCTCGCCGTCGTGTCGAGCGAAACCGCCACGATCGCCCGCTTGAAGTCCTGGCTGCCCGGACAGAGCAGCTCCTGGCATCGTGGATCGTTCTGCCAGACGATGAACCGCTGGATGGTCCCCGAGACGTCGCCGCTGGTGAACGCCTGCGGGCCCGGGTTCACCGTTCCGCCGCTGACCGTCCCGCCCTTCGTCAGCGTGCCGCCGTTGACGACCATCGGCGCCGGGTCGGTGCCGTTGCGGTGGAGCGCGAAGTTCCCGGAGCTGACGCGGTTCCGCGGATCGGCGGCGTCGTTGGAGTGCGCCGGCGCCGACGTCATCGCCAGGCTCGTGTAGGGAATCGTCCGCAGCGCCTCCATCTCCCGCTGGGCGACATCGCTGGCGACCTGTGACTGCTCACCGCGATAGGTGGCCTTGCGGGCGCCGGCCAGGGTCGTCATCAGAGCCGCCGCGGCGATCACGAGCAACATCGCGGCGACGAGGGCCTCGACGATCGTGAAGCCCTCCTCGGAGCGGATCGAGAGGTTCATCCTCATCTCAGGTCCCGACCGCCCCGGTGACGTTGCGAAGGGCGACTCCGTCGCTGACCGTGATCGCGTCGTCGGAGCTCGGGCCGCTGAGGTTGAGCGTCAGCGAGATCGACGTCGGCGAGGTCGCCGAGGGCGAGTAGGTGAAGACGTTCGTGCTCGCCAGGCCGGTGATCACGGTCGCCGTCGACGCATTGGCCCCATTCACCTCGCTGACCGTGCGGGTGCACGAGTTGGCCGTGCAGCTGTAGACGACACGGCACTGGACGGCCGTCGTCCCGGCGCCGCCGGAGCAGTTCGAGGCGGTCTGGATGTAGGTGTCGACGCTGAGGCTGCTCGCCGACGCGGAGTTGACGTCGTAGGCCTGCCGGAGCTCGCGGGCCATCCGCTCGGCGGCGATCTGACCCTGCTGGATCGACGTGTTCGAGTCCTGGATGGCCGGCTCGGTGCGGATGACGACCTGCAGGAGCGTGAAGCCGGCCGCGAGGACGAGCAGCATCAGCGTGATGCCGACGAGCAGCTCGACCAGCGTGAAGCCGGCTTCGCGGTCGGTTGTGGCTGCAGGAGGCTTCATGGCGGCGCGGCCCTGTCATCCACCATCGGCCGCCGCGGCCCCGACCTGAAGCCCGGCGGCGGGTTTGCGGACGGACCCGGGAACGAAGCGAGGCGGGCTGTTGAGCCCGCCTCGTTCGTCCCCCGGCCGATCCATGGTGGATCGGTTGGTCCGGTTACCAGTTGCCGCCGTTGCAGCCGCCGCTGTCTCCGGTACAGCTGAGCGTGGTGATGCCGGTGTCAGCTCGTTCGACCGAGAACGTGTTACCGGTCTCGGAGGTGACCGTGAGCTTGTACGCCTTGTCGGCGGCGGAGTCCACGACCAGAGCGGGCGGAGCCTTGCTCGTCCACTCGGTCAGCGTCGTCTCGATGCCGGCCAGGTCGGTGGCGTCGGCGCCGGTGTACTTGCCGCCGTTCTCGGTCGCGTAGGTCTCGATGGCCGTCTGGGCCGTACGGGCACCCGACTTGGCGTCGGAGTCCGTGGCCTTGTCCCTCTGTGCGAAGAACGACGGAATGGCGATCGCGGCCAGGATGCCGATGATGAGCATCACGACCAGGAGCTCGACGAGAGTGAAACCTTCCTCGTCGGTCCAGCGAGCGCGGAGTCTGTCCAGCATAGTTACCCTCCTCAGGGTCTACTAAGTGGAGCCAGAGCCTGTCGCCAAGCCATTCGGAGTACGAACCCCAGTGGTAACCCGGCTTGCTCCCCGATGACGGAGAGCTCCGTGGTTTTGCGCCCCCACCTCGCGATGAGTTTGCCTTTGCACCAGAGCTCCAGCTCTATTTCATTTACCCGCGACCTATCGGATGCTGGGATGGCCACCTTTAGCGGCGTTGATGGATGCATCGAACATCCGCTGAGTTCGCCCGCCCATCGACGCCTGGGGGCTGGCCCTCAGACCGGCGCCCGCTCGGCCCGCTGATGGCCGCCCGCCGGCTGATCATCGTCCTGCTCGTCCTCTTCGCCGTCTCGATCGTCGCGGCGTTGATCGCCCCCGAGCGGCGCGGACCCCTGCTCGGCGACGGCTCGAGCACCAGCACCGAGTCGACGACGACCGCGGCGACCACGACGACGAAGCCGGAGAAGACGACCGCGGTGACGCCGCCGCGCGGCGACTCGCTGACCGTGCGGATCGACGCTTCGACGGCCGAGCCCGAGAGCGTCGAGGCGTTCGTCGGCGACCAGCTCGAGCTGATCGTCGGCAGCGCCCGGGCCCGCGAGATCGAGATCCCCTCGTTCGGGGTCACCGAGGACGCGGTGCCCCGGGCACCGGCGAACTTCAACCTGCTGCTGCGCGAGGCCGGCCGGCTGCCGATCCTCGACGCCGACAGCGGCGAGCTGCTCGGGCGCCTCGACGTCGACATGCCTCACGGCCAGGACGGGCAGCGTTCGCAGCGCCGGTCATCGAACTAGTTAGCGTGCTAATAATTATCGCGCTTTGGCGACACGTGCGACAACGCCTCCCGCCGGTCCCGACCTCGACGCGCTCGACACCGCCTGGGAGCAGTTCTTCTCGGCGATCCGGCGCGCCAAGGGCCGGGCCGGACAGCGGCACGGCAGCGAGCTGAGCCTCCCCCAGCTCCATCTGCTCGCCCCGCTGGCCGGCGGCGGGACGGCGCGGGTCGGTGAGCTCGCGGAGGCCGCCGACGTCGCCGCTCCGACCGCGAGCCGGATGATCGACTCGCTCGAGCGCGAGGGACTCGTCAGCCGCGACCACGCCGCCGCCGACCGGCGGGCGATCACGGTCGCGCTGACCGATCGCGGCCGCGAGCTCTACGAGCGCAAGCGCGAGGTGCAGCACGCGAAGCGGATGGAGATCTTCGGATCGCTCTCGGAAGCCGAGCGCGAGCAGGCGGCACACCTGCTCGGCCGGATGGCGGAGCTGATCGACGGGCTTTGAGCGTCGCCGCCGACACCCACGTCCGCCAGCACTACAACGTGACGCTGGCCGTCCTCGTCACCGGGGCGCTCGCCTACGCGCTCTCGCAGACGATGATCGCCCCCGCCCTGCCGGAGATCCAGGCGAAGCTCGGAACGACGACGACGCTCGTCACCTTCGCCCTGACCGGGTACCTGCTGACCGCATCGATCGCGACACCTGTCATCGGCCGGCTCGGTGACATGTTCGGAAAGGAGCGGCTGCTCGTCATCACCCTGATGATCTTCGGCTTCGGCTCGCTCGTCTGCGCGCTCTCGCACTCGATCGCGGTGCTGATCGCCGGCCGCGCCATCCAGGGCGCCGGCGGCGCCATCTTCCCGCTCTCGTTCGGGATCATCCGCGACGAGTTCCCCCGCGAGAAGGTGGCGACGGGGATCGGGCTGATCAGCGCCACGTTCGGAATCGGTGGCGGCGCCGGGCTCGTGATCAGCGGCCTGATCGTCGACCACGTCGCCTACGAGTGGATCTTCTGGCTGGCGCTGATCGTCGTCATCCCGGCGACCGTCGCCACCCACAGGTTCATCCCCGAGTCGCCGGTCAAGACGCCGGCGAAGATCGACTCGGGCGGCGCGGCGCTCCTCTCCGGCGGGCTCGCGTCGCTGCTGATCGCGGTCAGCGAGGGCAACTCCTGGGGATGGACTTCGGCGACGTTCGTCGGCCTCGTCGTCCTCGCGGCGGTCCTGCTCTGCGTCTGGATCCGCTTCGAGGCCCGCCACCCCGAGCCCCTCGTCGACATGCGGATGATGCGCAACCGCCCGGTCCTGACGACCAACCTGACCGCGCTCCTGATCGGGTTCGGGATGTTCGGCTCCTACATCCTTGTCCCCCAGTTCGTCCAGGTCCCGGCCTCGAGCGGATACGGGTTCGGGGCCTCGGTGACCACCGCCGGCCTGTTCATGCTGCCCTCGGCCCTGGTCATGCTTGTCGCCGGTCCGATCTCCGGCTTGATGGGCACCCGCTACGGCTCGAAGCTGCCGCTTGTGATCGGCACCGTCCTCGCCTGCGCGAGCTTCCTGATGCTCGCCGTCTGGCATTCGAGCCACCTCTCGATCTACATCGCCACCGCCCTGATGGGGCTCGGGATCGGCTTCTCGTTCGCGGCGATGGCGAACCTGATCGTCGAGGCAGTCGACCAGAGCCAGACCGGGGTCGCTACGGGAATGAACACGATCATGCGGACGATCGGGGGCGCGATCGGCGGCCAGGTCGCCGCCAGCATCATCGCCGGCCACATCGTCGCCGGTGGCATTCCGGCCGAGAGCGGCTACACGACTGCCTTCGCCGTCTCCGCCTTCGGGGTCGCGATGGCGGTGCTCGCCGCGCTCGCGATCCCCGGGCGGCTGCGGATGCGTCCTCAGGCACCGCTGACCGATGCAGGCGACGCCTCGGCCGCCTTGCCCTCGGGCGGGCACGAGGTGCAGGCCTGACTCGGGCTCGGATGGCGCGGCGCCCGGGGAACCTCGCCCGGACTGATCGTCGCCCACGAGATCAGGCCCCCGATCGCGGCGATCGCGGCAGCGATCAGCATCGCCGTCTGAAAGCCCTCCGAGAAGGCTCCCGGTCCGACCGCGGTGGCGGCGCTCAGCCCTGCGGCCGCGGGTAGCGCCGCGCTGGCGAGGAGCTGGGCGAGGCGCGCGGCGGCGTTGTTGACCGCCGAGGCGATGCCCGCCCGTTCGTCCGGAAGCGCGCCGAGCACCGCCGCGGTCAACGGGGCGACGAAGATCGTCATCCCGATGCCGAAGACGATCACCCCCGGAAGGATCGATGCGACGTAGCCGTCGCCTTGGTCGATTGCCGACAACATGACAAGTCCGACGCCGAGGACAAGCGGCCCGACGGTCATCGGGATCCGCGGACCGATCTGCTGCCCGAGCTTTCCGGCCTGCGGAGAGAACAAGAGCATGATCAACGTCGCCGGAAACGACGCCGCTCCGGCGGCCAGCGCGGTGTAGCCGAGGACGTCCTGGAGCTGCAGCGAGAGGAAGAAGAACATCGCCCCGATCGCGATGTAGTTGGCGAGGGTCGCGGCGTTGGCGCCGGAGAACTGGCGCGAGCGGAAGATCGCCAACGGGACCATCGGATCGGCGGCGCGACGCTCGAAGAGCAGGAAAGCGATCAGGAGCAGACAGCCGACCGCACCGGCCCCGGCCACGGCCGGGTCGTCGAGACCGCGGCCGCCGGCCTCGACCAGGGCGTAGGTGATTCCGGCGAGTCCGAGGCTGACGAGCGCCGACCCGATCCAGTCGGGCCGGGCGCCGGCCTGCGGCGCGCGGGCCTGCGGCAGGTGGCGAACGCCGAGCCAAACGGCGACGAGAGCGAGCACGACGACGATCGCGAACACCCAACGCCATGACGCCACGTCGACGAGCCAGCCGCCGAGGAACGGACCGATCAGGCTCGAGATCCCCGACCACCCCGCCCACGCCCCGATCGCCCTGCCGCGATCCTCCTCGGCGAAGCTCGCCTCGACGATCGCGAGGCTCGCCGGTACGAGCAGTGCCGCCGCGGCGCCCTGGAGGATGCGGGCGCCGATCAGGACCTCCGCGTTCGGAGCAATCGCGCAGAGCAAGGAGGTGGCGGCGAATCCGACCAGGCCGAGGTTGAACACCAGGCGGCGCCCGTAGATGTCGCCGAGCGAGCCGCCGGTGATCATCAGCGCGCTGAGCGTCAACAGGTAGGCGTTCATCACCCACTGCAGACCGCCGAGATCGAGATCGAGGTCCCGGCCGATCTCGGGCAGCGCGATCGTGACGACGCTGGACTCCAGGAAGGCCGCCCCGGAACCGAGGATGACCGCCGCGAGCGCCCAGCGACCACGAGCCGACGCATAGCGCAACGGTTCGGGCTCGGGCCCCGTTTCAGGGCTGTCGGCCGTCTCGGCGTGCACTCGTCATCGATGTTCGCAGCTCCGGCCGAGGCCGGCCATACTGATGGCATGGGCGCCTTCCTGCAGCGGCTCGGAGTGGAGCTGCCGGTCGTTCAGGCCGGCATGGGCGGCGGCCTGTCCGGACACGAGCTCGCCGCGGCCGTCTCGGCGGCCGGCGGCCTCGGAACGATCGGGATCCTCGCTCCCGGCGACCTGCGGGAGGAGATCAACGCGGCCCGCCGGTCGAGCGACGGGCCGCTCGCCGTCAACCTGCTGCTGCCCTTCGCTCGTCGCGCCCACTTCGACGCGGCGTCGGAGGCCGACGTGCTCGTCACCTTTTGGGGACGGCCCGAGCGGCAGACGGCCAGGGCCTGGATCCACCAGTGCGGCTCGGTCGAGGAGGCATTGGCGGCCCACGCGGCCGGCGCCGACGCGGTGATCGCGCAAGGGGTCGAGGCCGGAGGCCACGTCCGCGGGGCGACCGCGGCGATGGAGCTGCTCGCTCGAGTCGTTCGGGCGCTGCCCGACGATTATCCGGTGCTCGCGGCCGGGGGCATCGCCACTGCGGCCGACGCCAAGACCCGCCTCGACGCCGGTGCCGAGGCCGTGGTCTGCGGGACCCGCTTCCTGATGACCGCTGAAAGCGGTGGCCACCCCGCCTACAAGAGCCGCTTGCTCGAGGCACGGGAGACGATCCTGACCGAGCTCTTCGGCGTCGGCTGGCCGGCTTCGCATCGCGTCGTTCCCAACCAGGCGACCGCGCGCTGGCTGCGGAACGATCCCCGCGGTCCGGGCTGGCTGCGCGGGCTCCACCGGGCGACCGCGCCGCTCGCCTCCCGGCTTCCGATCCCGATGCAGTTCCGCCTCGCCGCGACGCAGCGTCCGAACCGGCCGCTGTTCGGCCCCGCCGCGGCGACAGCCGGCGGGCCCGCGAACCTGATCGAAGCGGGACCGCTCTACGCCGGCGAGTGCATCGACCGCATCGACGACATCCGCCCGGCCGGCGAGCTCGTCCGCGAGCTGGCAGGTTGACTAGATCGCTTCCGCGATCAGGACCGCCGAGCCGAACAGGAACGCCGCGGCGGTGATCGCCCCGACCAGCTTCGGCGAGGGACCGCCGTGGATCCCGGTTGCGTGCACTGCCGCGTGGCCCTTGCCGCGGGCGATCAGCCGGCGGTTGACCGGGACTGCGAAGACGAACGCGATCGCCAGGGCGAACGAGAGGCTGCCCCAGAACAGGATGTCGCCGAGGCCGGCATGCAGGGCCCCGGGGATCGCGACCATGATCAGGTTGTCGACGATCTCCATCGTCAGGATGCTGAACGTGTCCGACGCCAGCGCGATCGGGATGACCGTTGCCAGCGCCAACCCGGCGCGAAACAGCGGCAGGCTCGTCAGCGCATATCCGAACAGGAAGGCGAGCGCGATCGACAACGCGATCATCGATCCGTTCGACATCCCGGCGGCCGTGCCGATCGCCATGCCGGTGACCTCGCCGATCGCGCACCCGGTCAGGCAGTGCAGCGTCGCCGAGATCGAGACCGCGGTCAGCGCCCGGCCGCCGGTCGGCAGCTCGCCGTGGACGTGATGCTGGGCTGCGCTTTCCACGGGCCCCACGGTACCATACCCCCTCGGGGTATGGTACGGACTCAGAGCACCAGCTGAGCGATTGCCGCCAGCCCGACGACGACGATGACCGCGCGCAGCCACGGGTCGGACAATCTCTTGCCGACTCCGGCACCGAGCAGCCCTCCGGCCGTCGAGCCGATCGCGATCAGCGCCGCCGGCAGCCAGGCGACGTCGGCGATGAACAGGAAGACGATCGCGGCAACGAGGTTCGCGAGGCCGGCGAGGACGGCGCGGATCGCGTTGACGTTCGTGAGCTTGCCCCCGAGCGAGCTCGCCAGCAATCCGAACAGCAGGATCCCCTGCCCGGCGCCGAAGTAGCCGCCGTAGATCCCGGTGGCGAAGATCCCGCCGATCAGCAGCGGTCCGCCGTGCGGGCGGTGGGTCCGCCGCCGGGCCATGACCCAGGCGGTGATCCGCGGCTGGAGGACGATCAGGGCCAGCGAGAGCGCGATCAGCACCGGCACGATCGCCTGGAACGCCGACGCCGGCAGGGTCAGCAGCAGGATCGCGCCGACGACGGCGCCGCTCGCGGTCGCCGGCGCGTAGCGCTTCAGGCGAGGGCGACTGCCGCGCAGCTCCTCGCGGTACGCCCAGGCGGAGCTGACCGCGCCCGGCACGATGCCGATGTTGTTGGAGACGTTGGCAACGACCGGCGGGTAGCCGATCGCCAGCAGGACCGGGAACGTGATCAGCGTCCCCGATCCGATCACGGCGTTGACGGCTCCGGCGCCGAAGCCGGCGGCGATCACGGCGATGACCTCGAGCGCGGACAAGCGCGGATCTTCGCCGATCGATCCTCACCCGCCTACCCGGGAGGCGGGTAACCGATCCCCGGCGGCTGCCGGCGCCTCGTCGGCTCAGCCGGCAGCCACGCCCTCGGCGGCGTTCCGAAGCTCGGCCACGTCGAGCTTCCTCATCTTCATCATCGCCTGCCACGCCCGCTCTGCCTTCGTCGGATCGGGGTCGCTGAAGAGCTCCTCGATCCCCTCCGGGACGACCTGCCAGGAGAGCCCGAACCTGTCCCGCAGCCAGCCGCACTGGCTTTCGGCGCCGCCGTCGGTGAGGCGCTCCCAGTAGTAGTCGACCTCGGCCTGGTCCTTGCAGGTGATCATGAACGAGACGGCCTCGTCGAACTTGAACTGCGGCCCGCCGTTGATCCCGATGAAGGCCTGGCCGTTCAGCTCCCACTCGACCGTGACCACCTTGCCGGCCGAACTGGTGCCCTCCGGGTAGTGGGAGACGTTCGTGATCCGGCCGTCGTCGAAGACGTCGACGTAGAAGCTCGCGGCCTCCTCGGCGTTGCCGTCGAACCACAGGTTGGGGGTGATCTTCTGCGCCATGTGCAAATTCCTCTCGAGTCGGGCGGGCTCTGCCCCGCGACGGTCATTCCGATGTTTAGACCACCGGCGCGGTCAATAATCATCGCCCGCCGTCGGGCACGAGCGGCTTCCACTAGGTTCAAAGGCAGCTATCCATTTCCGGGGCCTTCGCCCCATCACCGAGAGGTTTCTCCCATGGCCGAACGACCCGTCTTCCTCTACGCCGCCGTCTACGACGAAATCGCCGACGCCGAGGCCGACTACGAAGCTGTCTTCGAGCTCCACGCCGCCGGCGCCGTCGGCACGTTCGACTCCGCCGTGATCGAGAAGGAGGACGGCAAGGTCCACGTCCACAAGACCGAGAAGCCGACGCAACACGGCGCCTGGACCGGCATCGCCGTCGGCGCCGTCGCCGGCATCCTCTTCCCGCCGTCGATCATCGGCACCGCGCTGGCGGGCGGCGTCGCGGGCGGCGTCGTCGGTCATCTCTGGAAGGGCATGTCCCGGAGCGACCTCAAGGAGCTCGGTGAGGCGCTCGACGACGGCAACGCGGCCCTGGTCGTGATCGGCGAGTCGAAGATCGACGAGCAGATCGAGAAGGCGACCAAGCGCGCCAAACGGGTCATCGAGCGGCAGATCGACGCCGAGGCCGAGGAGCTGAAACGCCAGGTCGAGGCAGCATCCTGAGCCCGATCGGGCGCTGAGTCCGCTCGACGCCCGGGGATCAGATCATCGATAGGACGACCGCGAGGATCACCGCGGCGGCCACGACCCCGCCCACCGCATAGCCGATCGTCCAGGCGATGATGCTCTGACGACGGTCGAGCTGCTTGAAGTCCGGGCTCGGCCACGGAGGGAGCAGCGGCTCGTCGCCGTCGGCCCTCCCCATTTCGGTGGCGCCCATCAGCTGCCGCCCTTGCTCGGCAGGTCAATCATCTCGGTCTCGCTTTCGTTGGTCCGCGTTTACCGACTGTGAGCAGAAGCTAACAGTTCCAGCCGACGGTGGTTATGCGCTCCGTCCATAGGCCGCCGCCAGGACCGCCTCGAACGAGCTCTCCGGTCCCGGCCATAGCCGTCGCAGCGCGTCGCGATCGGCGCCGCGCAGGACGTAGCGGAGCACGAGCACGACGACGATCGCGTCGTCGAGCTGGCCGAGGATCGGGATGAAGTCGGGAATCAGGTCGATCGGGCTGACCAGGTAGGCGAGCAGCAGGACGAGGGCCAGCTTGCGCCGGCCGGCCACCCCCGGCTCGCCGAGCAGCCGCTTGAACAGCACGACGCAATCGGGGACGAACCCGGCAACGGCCCTGGCCTCGGCACGACGACCGGCGAGCAGCAGTCCGACGACGAGGACCGCGTAGAGCCCGACGCACACCGCCACGGCGACGACGAGCCACGCTGGAATCGACGAAGCCGGTCCCGCCATCCTCCGTCACGACCGACGCCTTCGGGGTGGACCGCAAGCCTCCAGAGCCCGTTCCAGTGACCGGCATTCCCCGGTCGCGGTCTCGCGGGGCCTGAGCACTGATCTATGGAGCGTCGCGTTCGACCACGGTCACCGGCAACCGCACCCGCCCGAACGTCTCCTCTGGGGCGGGAATGCGGTGCGCCCAGAGCTCGTCCTCCGACGGAGGGAAAACCAGGACCTCATCCGCGGCAAAGACCCGAAGCGCGTCCTCGACCGCCAGCCGTGGATCGGTGTCGCCGACGCCGCCGGAGACGATCCTCCCGGATGCCCTGGCTTCGTCGGCGAGGCGCTCGGCGCTGGCCTCCGCATCGCGGATCTCATCGTCGACGTCGCCGGCGAGACGCTTCAGCGGCATCGTCAACGCGGGCACGACGATCCGCACCTCGTCGTCGCTGCCGCGTTCGTGCGCCTCCAGCGAATCCACCAGCCGGCGGGCGTCGGCGTCGCAGTGGGCGACGACCAGGATCCGATGAACGGCATCGGAGCTGGACCGGACCTCGACGTCGCCACGACGCTCCCAGCGCACCGCGACGAAGGCCAGCAATCCGAGCTCGGCGACGATGATGATCAAGCCGACGGCGACCCCGCCCAGCCAGAAGGCGAATGGAACCAGGGCCACGAGCACCGCCAGGGCAGCGACGAGGAGGAGGATGTGGGCACGGTCAGCTTTGCGTTCCATTACTGCGCTCCTTACCAGGGTTCCTGCATCCGACGCTCGCGAGCGTATCCGTGCGCGCTCGATGAGGAGGCGCCCTCAGCCATCCGACGTCTCACGCCGCCCGCAAGGCACGGGCACGCGCGTCCAGGTCTTCACTCGTCCGTCTCGAAGCCGCTGGCATCCTCGTTGCATTCGATCTGCGGCGGCTCCTCTCCAGGGAAGCCCATGAAGTCGTACTGGCCGCGATCGAAGCCGCGCATGTCCATCGCCAGCGCCGGCCGCGTCTGTCCCTTGCGATACACGTAGCCGGCGTCTCCGCCCCCGCCGCCGTAGGCGCTGACGGCGATGGTGAACATGCACTGGTCGAAGATCTCGAACTCGCCGATCGGCTCGACGAGGTCCTCGAGGTCCTCACGGAAGGACCTGATCTCATGAAGGAGGTCGCGTCGGCGATGTTTCGCCGATGCCTGTGCCTCCCGCCTCGCCGTTGACACAACCTCCGGTACTCCCGACATCGACCTCGCCGCCGGGCCCGCCGCCGCGACCCGGTCGACGCCCTCGCCGGGCTCGCTCTCGCACTCGCGCCGCGCAAACGGCCGATCGACGCCGGCGAAGGCCAGGAACTGATAGTCGGGGTCGTCCCACTCGCTGATATCGACCGCCAGCGCAGCGCGGTAGCCGAGCTCGCCGGACCCGGTGCGGAAGCGGTAGCCGAACCAGCCGTCCGGGTCACCGTATTCGGTCACCGGTACCCAAGAGAGGCAGGATTCCCACTCGTCGAAGCGCTCGGCGTCCCGCTCGACCTTCCCGGCCCGGCGCTCGAGCCGACGCAGCCGGCGCTCGAGCGCCCCAATCCCAGCCTTGTCCCCGCCGCCACTTGCCGCCCGGCCGGCGTCGGGCTCGGGTGCCCCGGCCCCGAGCCTCCCCCGGGTGGTTTTCGCCAGCGCCCGGGCCGGCTCGGCCGTTCCGCCGGGAACGACAGGCGCGCTCCTGCAGCCGCGGCGGCTGGCGAAGCGCAGGAAGGCGTAGTCCGGCCGGCCCCGCTTCCTATCGACCGTTAGGGCCGCGCGGCGATCGGCCGCAGTGCCGTCGCGCTCGTCGTAGGCGAAGCCGAACCGGTGATCGGGGTCGCCGAGCTCGCTGACCGGGACGTGGGAGATACACCGCCTCCACTTCCGGAAGCGATTCGCCGCCTGCGTCAGCGGTCGCAGGAACCGGGCCAGCCGGTCGAGCTTCGCCTCGATGCTTCCCTGCGCCGGCTTGTCCGTGGCGTTCCCTCCGGAGGCGTTGGGCGCAGGCAGCGACGAGACTCGTGGTACCGGAGCGGGGCCGTTCGCCACCGTCGGCGCGTCGATCCCCTCGGCGCCCGACGACGAACCATCGGCCGGCCCTCGCTCGACGGCACCGATGTCGCACTCCCCGCCCTGGGGACGGGGAACGTGGCGTTGATCGGCATCCACGGGGGCGACCGGGTCGATGCCGAACTGACCGAGGTGCTGCTCGCCTTCGAGGTCCTCGCCGAACGGAACGACATCGCAGGCGCCCGGCGGAATCTGGTTGAGCACCGGGCTGCCCGGTTCGGGAATCAGGGAGGCCCCGATTTCGGGATTCGGCGACAACGGGCCGAGCGCCGGATCGGCGACGCCGACGATGTCGGTGGGCTCCGTGTTCGCCGCCGTGAAGCAGGAGCTGTCGGTGATGAAGTTGTAGCCGGAGGAATGCGAGAGGGCGGGAACCTCGCAGGTCCGCGTCGTGCGCTGGACATGGCCAGCCTCACTGGTCGTATCCGGCGGCCCGATGATCGATCCGAAGGCTCGCAGGCGCCCGCCGGCGCCGACGTCTCCGGCCTGGGAGGCGGAGTTGTCGGTGACGGTGGAATAGGTCAGGCCCAGGGTGCCGGCGGCCAGGACGCCGCCGCCCTGCCCCTCGGCGTAATTGTCGGTGACCGTGGAGTTGGTGATGAAGGCGTCGCCCCGTGACCAGATCCCCCCGCCTACGTGCGCGACGGCGGCGTTGCGAGCGATGGTCGAGTTCAAGATCGTGACATCGGCCTCGCCGGAGATCGCGCCGCCGCGATCGTCGGCGCGGTTGCCGTCGACGGTCGAGTTGACGACCGTCACGTCGCCTTCGAGCGTGAAGATCGCGCCGCCGGGACCGTCTGCCGTGTTGCCGTTGACCGTCGAGTCGAGCACGGTGATGTCGCCGTCCTCGTCGGCATAAAGGGCGCCGCCGTCGCCGTCGGTGGTGCTTCCCAGCACCCGCGAGCGCACGACGAGGATGTCCCCGGTCGAGCCGATCGCACCGCCGGATCCGTCGACGAGGTTGGAGTTGATCAGCGAGTCGTAGACCTGGACCCCACCCCGACGCGCGTAGATCGCGCCGCCGTCGTCGTTGGCGAGGTTGCCGGTGAACACTGAGTCGTAGACCGTCACCCGGCGCATCGAGAACACGCCACCTCCTGGCTCCTCGGCCAGGTTCTGCACCACGCGGACGTGCCGCATCGTCAGCTCGCCCCTCGTCGTGAGGGCCGCGCCGGGGCCATCGTTCCCCCCTCTGGTCAGAGCGATGTCCTCAATCAGCAGATAGCCAGTGCCGTCCTGGCGCAGAAGCCGCTTCTCGAAGCACGTCTGCCGAAGCGTGTGACCGTTGCCGTCGACCGTCAGCGGCACCTGCGACTCGCGGATCGGCTCACCACTGCGGCAGGCCTGCAGGTAGATGTCGTCGATCAGCTCGATCGCTCGCGTGCGAGGGTTTTCCCAGGCCTGTCGAAGCTCCGATTCCGTGCTGACTTTGACCGGATCCTGGGCAGCGGCTGCAGACGGAAAGCCCACGATCGCGGCGAACAGAGCAACTACGCCTGCGGTTCGGAGACTGTGCCGGCGACAGTGGTTGGCTACCCCGCCGATCACCGCCTGAGCCTCGCAGCCATAGCAACCTCCTGGCGCCCGCGGCCGGCCCGATCACAAGAATGAGACGCCGCGAAAGCCGTTTCTTGACGTACCCGTGGTGAGAGGGCTCTAAACAGTCAACTGACGTCGTTCCACGGACGGCATGGCATCGTGCCTCGGTCCGCCGAAGCCTGGTACCTGGCACCTAAGGGGTGGGCGAGTCCGGGCCGGCAGTCGAGCTGCCGTTGCCGGTCATCCCGCCGGCCGTGGAGACCGCCGCCTGTGCCTGCTGGGCCAACCGGCTCACCTGAGACGGGGGCTCGCGAGCTTCGATTGCATCGTGGAGTTCGCCGAGCGCCTGCTCGGCGTCGGCGTAGGCCGCCGGATCGAGCGCCTGCAGATCGTCGGCCTCGGCGGCGAAGCCGTCGCGAGCCGCGGTCGCCTGCTGGACCGCGCCCTCGTACTGGACCTCGCCGCCCGCCTTGACACCCTGCGCGTAGTGGTCGGGGACGAGCGCGAGTCCGTCGAGGGTCGGTTGCAGGCGAGCTTGAAGGTCGGCGACCTGGTCGGCGAGCGACGGCTCCGGCGCCGTGCCCCTACCGATCGCATAGCCGATGCCGCCTCCGATCAGAAGCGCCACGGCCGCGGCGATCAGCGCGACGCGCCAGCCGGAGCCGCCGCTTTGCCGGTAGAGCGACATCAGCGACGGACCGCCGCCACCGCGACGCCCTCGGTCGCCTCGACCGCCGCCCGAGCGGCGGCGAGGAGGTCGTCACGGCTCCGTGCGTCGGAGAGGTCGAGGACCTGGCTGCCGGAGGCCATCGTGACCTGGGGAAGCAGCGAGCCGAGTCCGAGATTCAGCGACGACTCGTCGACCGCGGCGGCAAGTTCTGCCATGAAGTCCTCGCCGCGGCCGCTGATCAGGGCCTTGACCGGGCCGGCGAAGATGATGCCGCCGAGGCGGTCGATGATCGCTGCCCGCCGGCCATCTCCGTCGCTGCCGGTCGCGTAGGCGGAGAAGAGGTTGGTCTCGGCGATCGGCGCGATCGCGCCGTCGGCCCCTTGCAACGACGAAGTCGCGATGTCGCGGAGCTCGGCGGCAGGCAGCGGCGAGCGACCGGCCGCCCCGGTCTCGAGCGCGACGGCGCCGACTGCGATCGCACGAAGGAGCCCGGCCTCGGAGTCGTAGATCGTCTCGACGGTGATCGTCCCCGGAGCCGCGCCGGCCTCGACGCAGGAGAACTCGGCCTCGGCGACGAGCCGGCGGCGCTCGTCCGGGCCGGTCACCCTCGCGGAGCGTTCGAGCTCGACCCGGATCAGCGTCATCGCGGCCCCGACGGAGGCGAGAACCTCACCGTGCTCGGGCGTCACGAACCGCTGCCGGTTGCGCCCGCAGAGCTCCGGGACGAGCACCTCGCCCGCACCGCCGAGGGCGACGATCGGTGCATCGGCGGCTACGCCCGAGGAGCGGACCGCCTCGCGGACGGTCACCTCGATCTGATCGACCGCGGCATCGAGCGCGGCACGGGCCATCGCGACACCATCGCTTCGGTGCCGCTCGCCCAGCGCCGCGAACGCCGCCAGCGCCGAATCTCGGGAGGCGGCGGAATGGGCGCCCGCCGGGATGACGCCGAGCGCGTTGGCCGCGCAGGTAGCGGTGACCGCGAACCTCCCGCCCGGTCCCTCGACGACGGCGTAGTCGTCGCGATCGCCCGGGCGCGGAGCGATCGTCGTGGCCCGGCAACCGGCGAGGTCAGCCGGCACGGCGAAGCAGGCATAGGGAAGGCCGGCGCCGTGGGCGCTGCGCGGGCCGATTCCGCTGACGCCCTTGCGGCCGAGCCGGACCATGCTGCCGCCGGCGACCCCGACGACCCAGCTGTCGATCGAGCGGATCGCCGTCGGCCTCCCCATCACCTTGATCGAGCGAAGCAGCGGCCGGCCACCGCTGACGACGGAGACGTTCGTGCTCGTGCCGCCGACCTCGACGACGATCGCGTCGGCGACGCCGACCTGATGGAGGGCGGCGGCGACGCCTGCTGCCGGGCCGGATCCGACCGTGAACGATGGGCGGCGGCGGAACGCCTCGATGTCCATCGCGCCGCCGTCGCCGCGGAGGACGAGCAGCGGCACGTCGAGCCCCGATTCCCCGATCGCGCTCTCGACGATTCCGGCGGTCCGCTCGATCGCCGGCAGGATCGCCGCGTTGACGGTCGCGCTCACCGTCCGGGTCTCGAGGCCGTAGGCGCCGCTGAGCTGGTGGCCACAACAGGCCGGCAGGCCGGCCTCGGCGGCGATCTCCGATACCCGGAGCTCGTGCTCGGGCGATTCGACCGCGAAGGCGCCGCTGACCGCTACGGCCTCGCATCCGGCGCCCGCGAGCCGCTCGACCGCCTCCCGCACGGTGTCCTCGTCGAGTCCGTGGGTGAGGTCGAGGAAGACGTGTTCGGTCTCGAGATCACGACCCGGGGCGAGCCCGACCGTGCCGACCTTCGTGCGCTTGCGTGCCCTGCGGAGGTCCGGCTTCGCGCCGAGCCCGATCACGCCGACCCGGGGAACGTCGCCCTCCAGCAGGGCGTTCATCGCCTGCGTCGTCGAGAAGGCGACGAGCTCGACCTCCGCGGCGCGGTCCCCGAGGGTGTCGAGGAGCTGTTCGAGGGCAGCCGCGACTCCGGCGGTGACGCCGTGGCCGTGCTCGTGGCTGGTCGGCACGACCGCCTCGGCGACGAGCGCGAAGGGGGCCGGCTCGATCGCCACCGCCTTCGTGAACGTACCGCCGACGTCGACCCCGATCCGCATCCCGGCACCGGCGTCGGGACGAGCTGCGACGCCGGGGGCGAGCGGTGCCGCTTCGGTTACGCCGCTCATCGGACCGCCTCCGTTCGCAGCGCCCGCCGAGCGGCGATCCGCGGCCTCAGCAGGAACACCCAGAGCGCGCCGCCGACGAAGATCGCGAGCAGGGCCGCCTGGACCGCGATCCCCTGGACGGTCGGATGGATCCCGGTCATCTCGGCGATGAAGATCGGCAGCCGCGCCCAATCGCCGTCGATCGGGGTGACGCCGATCACGTCGGCACCCTGCAGCGAGCGGACGGCGTTGCCGGCGAAGGCGACCGAGAGCAGCAGCAGCATCGCCGCGCCGCCGATCAGAAGCGGCTTGATCGGCAGCCGCTTGCCGAGCTTCAGGATCGCGTAGCCGACGCCGATCAGCGCTGCCGCCGCCACCGCGGCTCCGAGGGCGACCCAGAGCATCAGGCCGTCGGCGAACAGGACCAGCGCCTGGTAGAAGAGCACGGTCTCGAAGCCCTCGCGATAGATCGCCGTGAAGCCGAGACCGGCGAAGGCGAGCGCGCCGCCGGTCGCCGCCGCCGCCGAGACGCGCGAGCGCATGAACTCCATCCAGCGCCGGTGCTCGAGCCGGGAGACGAGCCAGAAGCAGACCATGACGAGGACGAGGACCGCCAGGACGGCGGCGCCTCCCTCGAGCAGCTCGCGATCGACGGGCGCGATCTCGAGCACGGTCAGGGTCAGTGCGAAGGTGGCGATGCTGGCCGCGATCGCCGCCGCCGCGCCCCAGGCCAGCGGTCGGCGGTAGTTGTGAGCCCGGGCCGCCTCCAGCGAGCCGAGCAGGATCGCGATCAGGAGCACCGCCTCGAGGCCCTCGCGAAAGAGGATCGTGAACGAGAACGCGAACGCCACCGCCGGCGCCGCGACCCCCTTCTCGGTGATCGAGCGCTCGACGTCGTCGAGGCCGCGGAGGATCTGGCTCTCGAGGTCGCGGATCTCGCTCATCGGCGCGCCACTTTCGATCGCGTCGCGGTAGGCGGCGAACTTGAACTCCATGTCGAGGACGAGGTCGGGATCGCGCAGGCGCAGCGGGATCTCGGCGTACTCGAAGTGGTCGAGGTAAGCGGTCCTGGCAACGTCGTAGGCGCCGTTGCGGTCGCCCTCGGCGGCGAGGTCAGAGGCCCGCTGGGTCAGGACCGCGGCCTGCTCGACCTCGTTCTTCGCCCGCTCGACCGCGTCGGGCGAGTCGTCCTGCGCCATCGCGGCCGGGACCACGACGGCGAAGGCCGCGACGAAGGTGACGAGGACGACCAGGTAGCGCACGGGTCCGGGCTATTGCTCCTGCAGGATCGTCCGGGCTTCGTCGAGGCCGTCGTTTGCCTCGGCGACGAGCTTCTTCACGTCGGCGACCGCGGCGCCCTCGGTGATCGCGGCGCGGAGCTCCTCACGGATCAGCTCCTCGAGATGCTCGTTGAGCTCCTCGTCGGCCTCCTCGAGCGGTCCCTCGACGAGCTCGAAGTGCTCGAGATAGGCCGTGCTCGCCAGCTCCTCGGCCTGGTCGGCGTCGCCCTTCTCGTAGGCGGCAACCGAGGCGGCGAGGCCGTCCTCTACGGCGCCGATCTCCTCGATCGCCATGGCCGGCGTGACCGACGCTTCCGCTTCGGTCGAAGTCTCATCGGAGCTGTCACCGCATGCTGCGAGGCCGATCGCCGCCACAACCGCGGTGATCGCCAGGATCGGCTTCCCCGCCGCAAGCGGCCCCCGTCGCTTCCACTGTTTCGCCATCTAGACCTTCCTCTGTCGATCCGGCCCCGGTTAGGGCACCCTTATTCGGCCACCCTAACGAAATCGACCCGCGGGGGTCGGATCGGAGAGGACCAAGCGTCGCCGGCCCCCGACGGCAGCAGCGACGAGTACGACTAGGGTGTCGCGTAACGAAAAGCTCCAATCAAGGGAGGATCAAATGCCTAGTCCGGTAGCTCGTCTCGCGGCCTTGTTGGCGGCTGGCTCCGTCGCCGTGGCGCTCGCGGCCTGCGGCAGCACGGAGAACACCGTCGATCAAGCTTCGCTCGAATCATCGATGGTGAGCCTGGCCAACCAAACCGCCGATGTCGAATCAGCCTCGTGTCCGGACGATGTCAGCTCCGATGCAGGCACCGAGTTCGAATGCACGGTGATCAACGCAAAAGGTCAGGAAGTGCCCGTTACCGCAACGATCACCAGCGAGGGAGACGAGGACGTCCAGTTCGAGGTCCAAACCATCGACGGTGTCGACATCACCAAGTGACACCCGATGTTCAGGCCCCTCGACCTCGGCGCTCGGATCAGAACGGTGACCAGACCTCAGAAGTCGTTGCTGGGGCAGAATGCTGAACCAGTGACACCTACCCGCGATGCCGACGAGGCAGCTAACACTGACGTCGCGCGTAGTGCCCTGGAGATCGCCTGTGCTGGACGCGATGCTGGCGCCATCCCGGCCCACTACGACGAGGCCTTCGTCGACCACGTGAACGCGCTCACCTATCACGGCGTCGAGGGAGCGCGCCGCTCTGTTGCCCTCTACCGCGAGCTCTTCCCGGATCTGCGCTTCGAAGTCCAGGAACAGGTGACCGAGGGCGACCGTGTAGCCAGCCGCTGGAAGCTGCACGGGACCCACCGCGGCCGATCAGTTGAGCTTTGGGGCATCGTGATCAGCCGCCTGCGTGACGGCAAGATCGTCGAGGACTGGGCCGCGAGCGACACGCTCGAGCTGGCCAAGCAGCTGGGGGTTTGGCGTTCTCTTGCCCTATTGATTCGTCATTGGAGGTTGCTGCGCGGCTGACGGCGCCCGCTAATCGCCTTGCGACGCCGCGGGCTTCCTAGCGCTGACGTTCCAGACGGACCCTCGGCCGACTATCGAGCCATCCGGCTGCTGCCAAGCGGCATAGTGCTCAGCGAGCGCCTCGGCGATCTCCGGCCGGCGGCTCTCCCCGTAGTCTCCGTTCAGGCGGATCAGCTCGGCGCCGGGCCCAATAGCAAGCAAGGCCTCGATCGCCTCGTCCATGTCCCGGCCCATGAAGAACTGCGTCCCCATGCGCGAGAACGCGTAGTCGTGCCGCGGCTCCCAATCCGCCGTCTGCACGTCGGCGATCTCGAAGGCGACGTTGCCGACGCCGGCTTCGGCAGCTTCGCGGCACGCATCTTCGATGAACTCCGGGGAGGAGTCGATGCCGAGCGCAGAGCCTCCTGGTCCGACTAGCTCAGCGAGTCGTTGCGTCGTGTCGCCGAACCCACAGCCGATGTCGATGCAGCTTCCGCCTTCGGTTGGAGGAAAGCGATCGAGTCGTCACTCTCGTTCCCTTCCTAGTTTCCGATGTAGCAACGTCCGACTGCTTTGTCGGCTGCGGTGGAGCTTCGAGGAAGGCATAAGCGCGTCAGCCTCCGCCTGCCACCGGAGCGCCAGCGAGCTTCCACTCCGGCCAGCCGCCCTCGAGACGGCGGGCGCGGCGCCCCGAGCGGTTGAGCGTCCGAACGGCCTCGTCAGCGAAGGCACAGAAGGGGCCGCGGCAGTAGGCAACGACCTCGGCCTCGTGCGGGAGTTGGGCGAGGCGCTCTTCGAGCTCATCGATCGGGAACGATCGTGCCCCGGCGATATGGCCGGACTCGAACTCGACACCGGGCCGGACGTCGAGCAGGACGAGCTCATCGCTCTCGAGCCGGGCGAGAAGCTCCGCGGCGCTGATCGCCTCCACGGGCTCGCCGACGTATCTGTCGGCGGCCCGCTGGACCTCGGCCACCCGGGCTTGCGCCGTATCGCGCATCCCGATCCAGAGGGCGAGGACGTCGTCGCCGGCGAGCTCGTAGCGGATCCGGTTCCCCTCCCTGCAGCGCGAGACCACGCCTGAGGCGTGGAGGGCCTGCAAGTGCTGGGACGTATTCGCAACCGAGAGGCCGGCAGCCTCGGCGAGCTGATCCACCGAGCGCGGGCTCTGGGCGAGCAGATCGATCAGCTCGAGGCGACGGGAGCTGGAGAAGGCCTTGCCGAGTCCGGCGATCGCCTCGAAGAGCTCACTCTTGGCCTCTCGCGCTTCCATGGTTGCTATTCAACTATTCTATTGATAACTTGTCAAGCCCAGCACCACGTCGAGGGATCAGAGGATGTATTTCCGCCAGCTGCTCAACGACGACACCGCCTGTGCCTCCTACCTCTTCGGTTGCAAGACGACCGGCGAGTTCGCCGTCGTCGACCCACACGTTGACCTCGTCGACGACTACGTCGAGCTGGCCGCCGCGCAGGGCGCGCAGATCGTTGCCGTCCTCGAGACCCATCTGCAGGCAGATCACCTCTCTGGCCTGCCGGACCTGATCGCCAGCACTGGCGCCACTGCTTACCTGCCGGCTGGCAGCGGTGTCGAGTTCGAGCACGTGGCGGTCGGCGACGGGGAAACCGTCAAGCTCGGCAACACCGAGCTGACCGCGATCGGCACCCCCGGGCACGCTGGCGCCCACCATGCATACGTCGTCAGCGACCATAGCCGCGCCGATGACCCGTGGTTCGTGCTCAGCGGCGATGCGCTGCTGGTCGGGGATGCCGGGCGTCCCGACCTGCACGCAAGCGGCGACGCCAGCGTCGGGGACATGGCGCGGACCCTCTACCGCTCGCTGAACGAACGCCTGCTCTCGCTGCCCGATCACCTGCTTCTGTATCCGGCGCACTACTCGGGCTCGGTCTGCGGCCGCGGGCTCTCGGCCAACCCGGTCTCGAGCATCGGCTTCGAGCGTGCTCACAACCCGGCGCTGCAGTTCGCATCCGAGGACGAGTTCGTCGCCGCGCTGGTCCGCGACATCCCCCCTGCTCCGGAGGGGCAGGCCGAGATAATCGCCGCCAATCGCGCGGGACGCGTCAGCGCCGGCGCCTGATCGTGACCGGGGTTCGCCTCGGACTACGCGAGAACCTCGGCCAGTTCTCGCTGCTGGTCGCGCTCAACGCCTTCGTCGGCGCGATGGTCGGTCTGGAGCGTTCGACGCTCCCCTTGATCGGCGAGCAGGAGTTCGGCTTGAAGTCGGCCTCTGCCGTCGCGGCATTCGTCGTCGCCTTCGGCTTGGCCAAGGCACTGACCAATCTCGGGGCCGGGCTCGGAGCGGAACGGATCGGACGCAAACGGCTCCTGGTCGCAGGCTGGCTCTTCGCCTTGCCGGTGCCGCTACTGATCGCCGCCGCCCCGAGCTGGACCTGGGTCGTCGCCGCCAACGTCCTGCTCGGAATCAATCAAGGTCTCGCCTGGTCGATGACAGTGGTCATGAAGATCGACCTCGTCGGGCCGCGGCGCCGAGGCTTCGCGCTCGGGCTCAACGAGGCGGCCGGCTACGGGGGTGTGGCGATCGCTGCAGCAGTGAGCGGTTGGATCGCCGCCGAGGCGGCATCTCGGGACGTGCTCGTCGCCGGTGGCGCGTTCGTCGCCCTGGCGGCCCTGCTGATCTCGGTCCTCTTCGTTCGTGACACGGCCGCCCACGTCCGCTTGGAGCAACGGCGCGGGCATGCGGTCGACGAGCAGGCCCCGGGCCTGAGGCAGGTCTTCCCCGACGCGACCTACCGGGTTCCATCGCTTCGCGCTTGCTCTCAGGCCGGCCTGGTCAACAACCTCAACGACGCGCTGGTCTGGGCCGTGGTGCCGCTGTATCTCGGCTCGCAGGGGGCTTCGATCGCCGAGGTCGGGCTCGTCGCCGGCATCTACCCTGCGGTCTGGGGCGTGGGGCAGATCGCGGCCGGTCACCTCTCGGACCAGATCGGCCGCAAGCCGCTGATCGTCACCGGGATGCTGGTCCAAGCGCTCGCGCTGGCGTTGCTTGCGGCTTCCGGAGAATCGGTCGGCTTGGCCGCACTCGCCGCCGCAATTCTCGGCATCGGCACCGCCCTCGTCTATCCGACTCTGATCGCCGCAATCTCGGACACCGTCTCTCCGGTAGCGCGGGCCGCGACCGTCGGCGTCTACCGGTTCTGGCGGGACATGGGATACGTGGCCGGTGGCCTCATCGCCGGCCTTGCCGCCGATGCCGCCGGTTATCAGGGCGCGATTGCGATCGTCGCTACGCTCACAGCAGCCTCGGGAATCTGGGTCGGCCTCGACCTGCGGGAGCGGCGGCTCGCTCCCGCCCAACCCCGAGGTCGCGTTGCACAGCCGGGCGGGTCGAAGTGACTCAACCGGCGGGCGCCGCGGCGCGGCCGAGAATGTGCGTCTTCGGTGGATCCAGCGGCGGGATCCCAAAGGCGTAGCGGTCAATCTCGGTGATCTCGAAGCCGGCTGCGCGGATCGAAGCCTCGGTGTCGCGGCCGAGGTGACATCCGCCGGCGACGTGTGGCCAGAGCAAGTCGGCCTGGCGCTGAAGACGGGCGCGGGCCGGCTTCGGCGAGGCGACGTGCTCGTTGAAGCGCAACTCACCACCGGGCTTCAAGACCCGGCGAACCTCCGCGAGAACCTGCTGTGGCGCATCGACCGAGCAGAGCACGTGGAAGCTGACCGCGGCATCGAACTCGTTGTCGGAGAACGGCAGCGTTTCCGCGGCGGCCCGGTGGACGGACACCGGTGCCGCGGCTGCGGTGGCGCGTGTTTCGGCGAGCTCGGCCAGGTAGTGCTCAGGCTCGATCGCCACGACCTCGGTGACGGTCTCAGGGTAGTGAGGGAAGTTGAGCCCGCTGCCGGCTCCGATCTCGAGGACGCGCCCGCTGAGCCCGCGCAGCAAGGCCTGGCGCTTCTCACGGAGGCCCTTGGCCTCGGCGTCCTCGGCCTGACGGGCGAAGAGCCGCGCCCACACGGGCCGGCTCACGAACCCGACCGCTGCTGCGGCACCGGGCAGGAGCGCCGCCATGGCATGACCACCCCGCGGAGGAAGAGCCAGTCGTCGACCTGGCGGGCGAGATCCGGTCGCCAGAGCGGCCCCGAAAGCAGAGCGCCGGCGCCGAAGGCCGTGGTCGGATTGATGATGCGGCTGAGCGTTCTCTGAATGTCCATGGCAGCATCATAACAGTTGTATTGTTTTGTCAAGTCGTTAGACTTGCACCGGATGGACGGGTCGATTCCCAAGCGCACTCCCGAGCGCATCCTCGATGCGGCGATGAGCCTCTTCGCCGAGCGCGGCTATGAAGCCACCAGCGTCGGCGCGATCGAGATGGCCGCTGGGCTGGCTCCGCGCTCGGGCGCGCTCTACCAGCACTTCGAGGGCAAAGGCGACGTCCTCGAGAAGGCTCTCGAGCGGCAGATGGCTGTCTTGGACGAGCTCGAGACCTCGCTTGCCGATCTCGACCTTGGCGATCTGCGGGCGGAGCTGACGGTGATGGCGCGCTGGAACCTCAGCTC
Organism: Solirubrobacterales bacterium; assembly: GCA_036257785.1. Taxonomy (GTDB): domain Bacteria; phylum Actinomycetota; class Thermoleophilia; order Solirubrobacterales; family 70-9; genus RHKX01. Next base: position 45,990 of record DATAFA010000035.1, read on the forward strand.
GCTTGATCAGCGCCGGGAGCTGGCCATGTTCCTGCGCCGCGACGGCGATCGCCTCCCAGACGCGCTCAGAGAAAAGCTCTATCGGCGCCTGGTCGAAGAGCCCTACGCCGAGGTCGTCCGCTGGCTGCGGGCGCGCCTCGAGGCCGGCGGCGGCCAGGAACCCGACTACCAGGCCCTAGCGCTCATCCTGATTGAGCCGATGTCGACCTACCGGTCGCTGCAGTGGCTCTTCGGCAAGACCCCTGGCGACATCACCGACGATCGGTTCGTCGAGACATGGGTCGACATATGCCTCGCCTACGCCCGCCACCTCGAAGACCGGCACTGATCACTTGCCGCGACCGCCGGACGCGATCGTATGCGTAAGTGTATACTTACCGTAAGTGGGTGCTTACGATCTTCCAATTGAAGCCCTTGGAGATCCGACCAGGCGGGCGATCTTCGAGCAGGTCGCTGAGCGACCCCGCGCCGTTGGCCAGCTCGCAGCCGAGCTACCGATCAGCCGCCCCGCCGTCTCGCAACACCTCCGCGTGCTCAAGCGGGCGGGCCTCGTGCTGGACCGCCCGGAGGGCAACCGACGGATCTACAGGGTCGACCCCAACGGCCTCGAGCAGATCCGCGACTACCTCGATCAGGTCTGGAGCGAGGCCCTCGACGCATTCAAGGAAGCAGCCGAACAACCAAAGGAGAACCGATGAACCAGCCGACGATCAGCCTGACCGTGCGGAACGAGATCACCGTCGAGGCATCCCAGGAGAGAGCCTTTGAGGTCTTCACCGCAGAGATCGGCACTTGGTGGCCGCTTGCCGACAAGACGATCGGCGATGCCGAGGCCGAGATTGCGATCATCGAGCCGCGAGCCGGCGGACGCTGGTATGAGCGCGGGGTCGACGGCAGCGAGAGCGAGTGGGGAACCGTGATCGCCTACGAGCCTTCGGATCGTCTAGTCCTCGACTGGCAAATCAGCGCCGGCTGGGCGTATGACCCCGAGCTTCACACCGAGATCGAGGTTCGCTTCATCGCCGAGACCGAGGAGCGCACCCGAGTCGAGCTCGAGCATCGGGGCCTCGAGGCCTACGGTGGTGACGCCGAGCAGATGCGCCAGATCTTCGCGTCCCCCGATGGCTGGAGCGGAATCCTCGCGGACTACGGCAAGGCGTCTTGATCAGGCATCACTTGCACGGCGACAGCCCGGCCCGAAGGCGGCTCCCGCTCCTCGCTGGCCTGTTGGTCAGTTAGGAATTGAGGCGCTGGCGTCCCAGCTATGAAGCCGCACCCGAGCTGTTCGCCTGTTTGATCTGATCACGCGTTCGCCGGTGCCGTTCCAGAATGGCCCCAGGCTCGGCGGCGACTGGAACACCGCGCTCGAGCGGGCGAAGCTCGACCGCGTGCCGGATGCCGACGCCGCGGTGGTTGTCCGCCTTTTGCCGCGCCGCGAACTGGCGAACGAACTGGCGAACAGGCCCGCGCTTACTTGATCTTGTCGTAGAGGCTGAAGATCGGCAGATACATCGAGATCACGATGAAGCCGACGACGCCGCCGACGAAGATGATCATCACCGGCTCGATCAGGGAGGTGAGG
>DATAFA010000049.1:0-10080 GCA_036257785.1 Solirubrobacterales bacterium
CGGCCAGCGATCGACGGCCGCTCCGAGCAGCGGCCCGAACAGCATCGAGGGAAGAAAGCCGGCGAGCAGGACCACGGTCAAGGCCCAGGGCGAGTCGAAGCGCTCGTAGACGAGCAGCAGCAGGACCACGTAGCCGGCGCCCGTCCCGAGCGCGGACTGCACGTGCGCGACGAACAGCCGGTCGAGGCGGGCGTCGTGAACCGCTCTGATCATGTTTCGCATCGTGTTGGTGCCGCTTCCTCGCTCTAAAGGAAATCTCGCAGGAGCCGATTAGAAAGACGCAGAGCCGGCGTACTGCCGGCCCTGCGTTGTCATTGCGTGTTGCGCACCGAGCGTGACTGAACGCACAATCGACCTCTTCGAGGTCGCCTCGAGCGTCGCCCGTCGACGGCTACTACCCGTCGGCGGGTGGACGTTCGCGGTTCTTGAGGCTGTCATCACGCTGCGGGAGGCGCTACTACCACCTCGCGCGCGGCATCTAATGCCTCCTTCTATTCGCCTCGGTCTTTCCTGGACCGAGTCTTGTGCCGTCCGGCCGGGGTAGTCCCGTAGGACGGTCCTGGTCACCACCAACGCTAGCTCAGGTTGGGGAACCCCGACACCCCCGGCGGTCCCGGTCTGGGCGGTAACTGTCATGGCGCCGGGCATTCCGTACCCTTGTTGCGATGGCAATCACCGCCGAGTCCGTGACCGAGGTCTGCCGGCGCGCGAGCGCGGCTTCGCTGGCCCTGCCCGCGGTGGCGACCGCCGACAAGGACGCCGCGCTGACGGCCCTGGCGCGGCTGCTGCGCGAGCGGACCGGCGAGATCCTCGACGTCAATCGCGTCGACCTCGACAACGGCCGCCAGGCCGGCCTCGACGACGCGCTGATCGACCGCCTCCGTCTCGACGCCGAACGGGTGGAGGCGATGGCCGTGGGCGTCGAGGCCGTGCGTGCGCTCGAAGATCCGATCGGCGAGCTGCTCGAGCGGCGGACGCTCGAGAGCGGCATCGAGCTCGAGCATCGCCGTGTCCCGATCGGCGTCGTCGCGATCGTCTACGAGGCCCGCCCGAACGTCACGATCGACGCCGCCGCGCTCTGCCTGAAGAGCGGCAACGCCGCCGTCCTACGCGGATCGAGCTCCGCGGCCGCTTCGAACGCGGTGCTCGTCGGGATCGTCAAGGACGCCGTCGCCGAAGCCGGTCTCCCGGACGGGACCGTCGAGGCCGTCGCCGGTGGCGGGCGCGAGGAGCTCGGCGAGCTGGCCCGGCAGCGTGACCTCGTCGACCTGATCATCCCCCGCGGCGGGGAGGGGCTGAAGGCGGCGCTCGAATCCGTCGCCGAGGTGCCGATCCTCTACGCGGCGTCGGGCAACTGCCACGTCTACGTCGACGCCGGCGCCGATCTCGAGATGGCCCGGAGCATCGCCTACAACGCGAAGGTCCAGCGGCCGGGCGTCTGCAACGCCGCCGAGACCCTGCTCGTCCACGAGGCGATCGCCGCCCGCTTTCTGCCCGCCATCCTCGCCGACCTCGCCGCCGCAGGCGTCGAGCTGGTCGGCGACGAGCGCATTCGGGCGGGCGCCGGCGACGTCGCCGTCGCGCCCGCGACCGGCGAGGACTGGGACCGCGAGTACCACGGGCTGAAGATGGCCGTGGCCGTCGTCGACTCGGTCGAGGACGCCATCGACCACGTCAACCGGCATGGCAGCGGCCACTCCGAGGCCATCGTCACCGCCGCCGACGATGCCGCCGAGGCGTTCACCGCCGGGGTCGACGCGGCCTGCGTCTACGTCAACGCCTCGACCCGCTTCACCGACGGCTTCGAGTTCGGCATGGGGGCGGAGATCGGCAATTCGACCCAGAAGCTTCATGCCCGCGGACCGATCGGGCTCCGCGAGCTCACCTCGACCAAGTACGTCCTGCGGGGCACGGGTCAGACGCGCGGGTGAGCCGGGCCGTCGGCGTCCTCGGCGGCGCTTTCAACCCACCGCACATCGGCCATCTCCTGCTCGCCCAGGAGGCGAGCGCGGCGCTGCGTCTCGACGAGCTGATTCTCGTTCCGACCGGGGTCGCGCCCCACAAGCGGATCGACCCGGAGCCTGGGCCCGAGCTGCGGCTCGCGATGACCGCTGCAGCCGTCGCCGGCGCCCCCGGTTTGCGGGTCTCCGACGTCGAGGTCGGACGGGAGGGCCCGTCTTTCGCCTACCGTACGCTTGAATTGCTTGCAGATGAGCTTCCCGGGAGTGAGCTGACCTTCGTGATGGGCGCCGACGTCGCCTCCGGCCTGGATCGCTGGAAGCGTCCCGATCGGGTACTCGAGCTGGCCAGGGTCGCGATCGCCGCCCGACCGGGATTCGACCTCGGCATGGTCGACGAGACGCTCGTGGGGCTCGGCGCCGCCGCGCCCGTCGCGCGGATCGAGATGCCGCCCGTCGGCATCTCCTCGACGTTGATCCGCGAGCGCGTCGCCGCCGGCCGGCCGGTCCGCTGGATGGTCCCGGGGCCGGTCGAGCGGCTGATCGCCGAACGTGGCCTCTACGGCGGGGTGGCCTGATGGATCCCGAGGCGCTGGCCCGCCGGATCGTCGCCGTCGCCGACGACAAGGGCGCGACCGATCTCGTCGCGATCGACGTCTCCGACCTGCTCGGCTACACGGACTTCCTGATCATCGGCACTGCTCGCAACGAGCGCCAGGCGAAGGCGATCGCCGAGGAGGTGCAATACCGGCTCAAGCACGACGACGGGCTGCTCGCGAAGCGGGTCGAGGGGTTGCCGGAGGCCCGCTGGATCCTCGTCGACTACATCGACTGCATCCTCCATGTGTTCGTCACTGAGACGCGCGAGCTCTACCGGCTCGAGCAGCTCTGGGGCGAGGCGCCGCGAATCGACCTCGGCGATCTCGCCGGTGACGTCCGCCGCCGGGCCTAGTCTCGGCCCATCGCTGGAGAGACGTTCAGCAGATCCCTGTTCGGATTCCGCCCGGCGGAGGTCCGCGAGGCCGTCGAGGTCCTCGAGTCGGAGCTCGGTCATCGCGCCGAGGCGTTGCGCGGTCGCGAGGCCGAGGCCGAGGGTCTGAGCGGCGAGGTCGAGGAGGTGCGCCGCAAGCTGGTCGCGAGCGAGACCGAGGCGCGGGAGCTCCGGTTCGAGCTCGAGGACGTCAAGGCGCAGGCCGCCGAGGAGCTGCGGGTGGTCGCGGTGTTCGCCCGCCAGCTCGAGGAACTGCGGATCGCCGCCCGCGGGGCTGCGACGCGGATCCGGCTCTCCGCCCTGCGCGAGGCCGCCGGGGTGAACGCGCGGCTGCTCGACGCGACCGACCCGCGCGCCGACGACGTGCGTGACCAGATGCTCGACGCGCTCGAGCGTGCGATCGACCGGGTCGGCACGCAGTGGGAGGACGGGGGGGATCCCGCCGCCGAGCCGCCCCCGCCGCTGGCACGCTCGGCTGCGTCCCGCGTCGCGCTCGCCGGCGGCCAGCTCGGCGGTGGGCCGCGGCGGCGGGTCAGCGTCGACATCGGGCCGTTCGCGGACTTCTCGCAACTCGTTCGCTTCGAGGACGCGGCCAACTCAATCGGCGGCACCGGCGACATCTCGATCAGGCGCTTCTCCGGCGGACGAGCCCGCATCGACGTCGGGCTCAGCGAGCCGGTCGACCTGCTTCGCGAGCTCGAGCAGAGCTGCGACCTCGAGTTCAAGGTCCGTTCGCGGACCGGCGACGAGATCGTCCTCGACGTCGAGGGCTGACCGGCCGCCGACGCGCCGGCTCCGCTAGAGCTTGCCCTCGATCGCGTAGCGGAGGATCGCGACGACCTGCTCGGGCTCGCGGGCGACGGCCAGCGCGGCCCGGTCGACCTCCTTGAGCGCGTGGTCGTGCTCGGGCGGGTGCAGGGTGATCAGCGGCGTGCCGAGGGCGGCCGCCTGACCGGCGTCGAATGCGGCGTTCCACTGCTTGTACTTCTCGCCGAAGCGGACGACGACGATGTCGGCCTCGCGGAGCAGGGTGCCGGTGCGGATCGCGTTGACGCCGGCGCCCTTGTGGTCGTGCCAGAACTTGTCGTCCTCGGGGCCGAGGATCGCGACGCCGCAGTCGTCGCTCGCCGGATGGTCGGTGACGGGGTGGGTGAGCAGGACGGGGAGGCCGGCCTGCTCGACCCCCGCGGCGATCCGCTCCCGCCAGTCGGAGTGGATCTCACCGGCGAGGTAGACGATCCAGGTGCGTTGGCTCTCGGTGCTCATCGGCGGTCAGCCGCCCTCAGCGGGCGGATCCGAAGATCCGCAGCAGGAACAGGAAGATGTTGATGAAGTCGAGGTAGAGCGACAGCGCCCCGAGGATCGACGCCTTCCTGAGCGTCTCGCCGTCGGCGCCGCTCTCGCCGATCTGCTTGATCTTCTGCATGTCGTAGGCGGTCAGGGCGCAGAAGAGGAGGACGCCGCCGAAGGTCACGAACCAGTAGAGGACCGAGTTGGCCCAGAACACGTTCACGACCATCCCGATGATGATCCCGATCAGCCCCATGAAGAGGATCGAGCGCATTCCCGACAGGTCGCGCTTGGTCACGTAGCCGTAGGCCGCCATGCCGCCGAACATGCCGGCGGCCACGCCGAACGCACTGGCTATCGAGGCGGTCGTGTAGGCCTCGAGGATCACCGAGAAGATGAATCCGTTCAGGGCCGCGTAGAGCGCGAAGAGGAAGACGGAGATCGAGTAGCTGATCCGGTTGATCCCCGCCGAGATCGTCACGACGAGCCCGATCTGGACGACGAACATGATCAGCCAGGCGAAGACGTGATCCTCGAACCAGGAGATCATGTCGCTGCTGGCGGCCACGTAGGCGGCGATTCCGGCGGTCAGCGCGAGCCCCAGGAACATCCAGCCGAAGACCGATGTCATGAACGACTGACGCGCCAGCTGCACGTCGGCGCCCTGCACCGTGGTCGTCCCGTACTGCTCTTCCGTGCCCATGGGCTCCTCTGTCGCTCGGCGCCCACCGGAACGGGGCGATCTCCACGCCTGAGAATACTCGCCGCGCCGCCTCTTCCCTGCCGTTCGTGCGCTCCTTTCCGTCCGGCAAGGATGCGAACATATGTTCGTGATCGTCGGAACCACCAATCACAAGGGCGCAGTCGCGGAGTTGGCCATCGCTGCAAGAGCGGCAGCGGTCGGCTTCGGGGTCTTGTGGCCGATGATCGAGCATGGTCGCTACGACCTGGCCTTGGAGATCGATGACCGCATTCTGCGGGTTCAATGCAAGTGGGGACGACTCTGTGGAGACGTCATCAGGGTCAATTTGGTTACGTCGCGGCATACACCCGTCAACGGCTACGTCCGGGGTAAGTACGGAATCGACGAGGTCGATGCAGTCGCTGCGTACTGCGGTGAGCTCGACCGCTGCTACCTGCTTCCAATCGAGAAGGTCGCAGAACGGTCAACCATCCACCTGCGGCTCGAGCCGGCGAAGAACAATCAAACTGCGGCGGTAAACTTCGCCGCCGACTACGAGTTCTCTGGGGCTGTAGCTCAGTTGGCTAGAGCGCTGCCGTGGCACGGCAGAGGCCGCCGGTTCGAATCCGGCCAGCTCCATCTCTCCAAGCGACCGAGAGCGAGACCGTCGGCTCCGAAGAATTCGGGTACAGGTACGCCCGCTTCCTCGAGCGCGCAGCCGCCGGCGAGTCGTTCCTGATCACGCGGCGCGGCAGGCCGATGGCGCGGATCTCTCCTCCGGATCCCTCTTGCGCCCCCGCGACCGACCCTGTTTGATGAGCGCCATGAGCAGCCGCCGTCGTCTCGTCCCCGTCCTCGTCCTCACCGTGATCCTCGGAGCGCTCGCAGTGGCCCCGGCGGCCGATGCGAAGCCGAGAGGCTTCAAGTTCGGCGTCACCGCGGCCGACGTGACGCCGCACTCGGCGATCTTCTGGGCGCGGACGACGAAGCCCGGAAAGACCTACATCCAGATCGTCCGCAACGGCAAGCTCGGCGGCTGCCGCCCGAACCGCCTCCCGAAGGGGCGCGGCATCAAGTCGAAGAAGAAGAACGACTTGACGGTCCAGAAGCGCATCGGCGGCCTCGAGCCGGACCAGGGCTACAACTACCGCTTCTGCACCAAGGGCGGCGGCTACAGCGCCACCGGCCATTTCGTGACGGCGCCGAAGAAGAGCTCGAGGGGGACGATCCGCTTCGCGCTCGCCGGCGACCAGGACGCCCGTCCGGTGCCCGGCGAGAGCAAGCCCTTCTGGAACGACTTCCAGGTCTGGGACCGGATCCGCCAGCAGCGCAACGACTTCAACGTGCTGATGGGCGACACGATCTACTCCGACACCGAGGTCCCCGGCTACACGCTCGAGGACGTCGCGCTCACCGTCAAGCAGAAGTGGAGCGCCTACAAGACGAACCTGAAGATGAAGCCGTGGTGGAAGGCGCGCAGCGACGCCGCCTACTACGCCCACTGGGACGACCACGAATTCGTCAACGACTTCTCGCGCGAGGAGAACAAGTTCCCCTACAGCAACGACGGCGTCTTCCAGGGCGTCAACAGGATCAACGGCGAGAAGCTCTACAAGCGCGGCGTCCGCGCCTTCCGCGACTACAACCCCGTCGACTTCAAGAAGAAGACCGGCCTCTACCGCCATCAGCGCTGGGGCAAGAACCTCGAGGTCTTCTTCCTCGACGAGCGCTCGTTCCGCTCCTCGAGTGCCGATTACAACGGCGACTGCGACAACCCGGCCGGGAGCGGCAACCCCGACCTCGCGCCGACCGCCCCGCAGAGCGTCCGCGACGTGTTCGCGGCGATCGCGCCGCCACTCGCCAATCCGGTGCCGCCGGCCTGCCTCGCCGCCATCAACGACCCCGACCGGACGATGCTCGGCAACGCCCAGCTGCGCAAGTTCAAGAAGGACATCGAGAGCTCGAACGCGACCTTCAAGGTGATCTTCAACGAGGTGCCGATCCAGCAGTTCTACGCGTTGCCGTACGACCGCTGGGAGGGCTACGAGGCGGAGCGTAAGAACCTGCTCCGGTTCCTGCAGAAGAAGGTCGACAACAGCGTCTTCCTGACGACGGACGTCCACGCCAACATGGTCAACGACGCCCGCTTCAACACCCTCGGCGGCCCCGGGGTCAAGAACTCCGGAATCCTCGACATCACCAACGGCCCGGTGGCAACCGAGAACTTCGCCGGCGAGATCAACAGCGCGGTCGGCAACCCGGCCGCGGGAGCGTTGGTGACGAGCCTGTTCTTCCAGCCGCAGCCGCCGGCAGGCGTCGGGATGCAGTGCGCTGCCACCGACCAGTTCAGCTACGCCGAGGTCGAGGTGACCAGGCAGCGACTGACGGTCGACCTGCTCGACGATCACGACGACCCGGTCAAGAACACCGGCGACGCGTCGCAGCCGGCGCCGACCTGCTCGCAGGTCGTCATCCCCGCCGAGTAGCGGCGACGACGAGCGCGGGATCTACGATCCCGTGGTGCCCGCAGCCGACGACGAAACGCTCCGCCGGCGCCGCCTGCTGAGCCAGCGGCTCGCTCCCGGCGCGGTCGCGTCGACCCCGGAGGAGGCGGCCCGGGCGGTGCTCGGGATCCAGGCCCAGGACCTGCGCGCAGCCGGCCTCGCGATCCGCGCCCGCGTGCCCACCGCGGCGCCCACGGCAATCGCCGAAGCCGACCTGGTCCGGACCTGGACCGTGCGCGGCACCGTCCACCTGCTCGCCGCCGACGACCTGCCCTGGCTCGACGCGCTGACCGGCCCCCGCAACCGTCGCCGCTTCGATGCCCTGATGATCAAGCGCGGCAACCTCGCGACGGCGGAGGCGATCCGCCCGGCGGCGCTCGAGATCCTCGCCGACGGCCCGATGACGCGATCGGCGCTGATCGAACGCCTCGACGAGCACGGCCTTCCTTCGCTCGGCCCCCACTCGATCAACGTGCTGATGCCCTGGCTCGCCTCGACCGGGGAGGTGCTCGGCCTCGCCGACGGCTCCTTCCGGCGGGCCGACCCGCCGCCGGCCGTGGACGCCGACGAGGCGCTCGCGACCCTCGGCCGCCGTTACCTCGCCGGCTACGGACCCGCCGGTCCCGAGGACCTCGCACGCTGGTCCGGCCTGCCGATCACGGCCTGCCGCCGGGCCCTGGCCGGCGTCGACGACGCGGTCCCGGCAGGGGCCGGCCTGCTGGCGCTGCCGGAGACGGCCCGGGCGGAGCCCGACCCGCCGCCGGTGGTCCTGCTCGGCGCCTTCGACACCTCGATGCTCGGCTGGCGCAACCGCGAGCCGTTCGTCGCCGCCGCCGACGACAAGAAGCTGCTTCCCGGCGGCGGCGTCATCCGCCCGGTCGTCCTCGTCGGCGGCCGCGCGACCGGCACCTGGAAGCTCGACGGGTCCGGCCGCCGCCGCCGGATCGCCTTCGACTGGTTCAGCACGCCGGCGCCGGCGGCCGCGCTGCGCGCCGAGATCGACGCCGTCGCAGCGTGGCTCGAGCTCGAGCTCGAGCCCGCCTCCTAGACTTGCGCATCCGATGAGCGCCGAGACGGGAAACACCGAGAGCGCCGAGGAGCGTCCGGCCCGCTACGACGCCCGTGCGGTCGAGCGGAAGTGGCAGGCGGTCTGGGCCGAGGAGAAGACCTGGGAGGTCCCGAACCCCGGTGAACCCGGCTTCGACCCGGACAAGCCGAAGGCCTACGTCCTGGTCATGCTGCCCTACCCCTCCGGCGAGCCGCACGTCGGCCACCTCAAGGTCTATTCGGTCGGCGACGCGATCGCCCACTACCGGCGACGCAACGGCTACGGCGTCCTGCAGCCGATGGGCTACGACTCCTTCGGCCTGCCCGCCGAGAACCACGCGATCCGCACCGGCGAGCACCCGCGCGTCTCCACGGAGCGCTCGATAACCAGCTTCCGTCAGCAGTTCCTCGACTGGGGCATCTCGATCGACTGGAGCCGCGAGCTCTCCACCCACTCGCCCGAGTACTACCGCTGGACCCAGTGGATCTTCCTGCGCCTCTTCGAGGCCGGCCTCGCCTACCGGACCGAGGCCGCCGTGCAGTGGTGTCCCAAGGACCAGACCGTGCTCGCCAACGAGCAGGTGATCGACGGCCGCTGCGAGCGCTGCGGGACCGAGGTCGTGCCGAAGAAGCTCGAGCAGTGGTACTTCCGGATCACCGACTACGCCGATCGCCTGCTCGCCGACTTCGATCGCCTCGAGTCCTGGCCCGAGCACGTCGTGACGATGCAGCGCAACTGGATCGGCCGCTCCGAGGGCGCCGAGGCAGTCTTCCGGTGCGAGGAGCCTGAGATCGACTTCCCCGTCTTCACGACCCGGCCCGACACGCTCTACGGCGCCACCTTCTTCGTCCTCGCACCCGAACACCCCGATCTCGACCGCCTGATCGAGGGCACGGCGAACGCCGCGGAGGTCCGCGACTACGTCGCCGCCTCGCTCCGCAAACCGACCGGCGAGCGCGGGGACGACGAACGCGAGAAGACCGGCGTCCGGCTCGGCCGCACCGTCGTCAACCCCGTCAACGGCGAGCGGATCCCGATGTTCGTCGCCGACTACGTGCTGATGGAGTACGGGACCGGCGCGATCATGGCCGTGCCCGCCCACGACCAGCGCGACTTCGAGTTCGCCCGCAGCTACGAGCTCCCGGTCCGGCAGGTCGTCGCACCGGCAGACGGCTCCGACGTCCCCTCCGACGAGGCGTTCGTCACCCAGTCCGAGGACGTCCGGATCGTCAACTCGGGCGATCTCGACGGGCTGACACCGGCACAGGCGAAGCGCCGGATCATCGACGAGCTCGAGAGCGCCGGCAGCGGCAAGCTCGCGGTCAACTACCGGCTCCGCGACTGGCTGCTCTCGCGGCAGCGTTACTGGGGATGCCCGATCCCGATCATCCACTGCCCGCAGTGCGGCCCGGTCCCGGTGCCCGACGACCAGCTCCCGGTCGAGCTTCCCGACGTCGAGGACTACCGGCCGAAGGGACAGAGCCCGCTCGCGACCGCGACCGACTGGGTCGAGACGACGTGTCCCCGCTGCGCCGGGCCGGCCCGCCGCGAGACCGACACGATGGACACCTTCGTCGACTCCTCCTGGTACTTCCTCCGCTACCTCG
>DATAFA010000067.1:0-12373 GCA_036257785.1 Solirubrobacterales bacterium
ACCCGTGGCTGCAGCTGAAGACGGCCACCGGCTGGGCCCTGTGGCGCGACACCGCCACCGGGCGCGAGCACCTCTACGACCGCCGCTCCGACCCGCGCGAGACCCACAACCTCATGAAGCGTCGACCGAAGCTCGCCCGGCGCCTCGAAGCGAGGATGGACGCGGTCGCCGATTGCGCCGCTCGGTGCCCCTGAGCAGACGCTGCGAGCTCAGCCGCCGCTGAATTCCTCGTTGGCGAGCGGCTCGTAGTCGCGACAGGGCTCACCGCGCAGCGCCGGGCATTCCGGTAGCGGCGTCGGAGCGCCGACGTTCGGCACGACCGGCAGGACGAGCCGCGACGGCTGCTTGCGCGAGTGCGCGACCGCGACCCAGGGGGTGCCGTTCGGCGCCGTCTCCGCGAACGCCCAGATCGGCTGGTCGCCGCCCGGGGCGGAGACGATCACCCGCAGGCGGGAACCCTCGCGATAGACGTGCCCCTGGTAGTAGAGCGGGATCCGGACCTTGACCCACTTGCCCTTCGGCAGGGTCTTGACGTCGTGCTTGCGCAGGCTCGGAACCGGCTCGGTCAGCGAGCTCAGTTCCCGATCCATCTTCCGCGCGTCGGTCCGCAGCCAGCCGCCCTGGACGAAGGTCTCACGATCGTCGGGACGGACCTCGGTGACCGTCGCCTGGAGATCGACGTTCTTCGCCTTCGAGCGGACCCAGACCTGGACCTCGCCGGCGCCGAGAACGGCGGTGTCGGAGGCGAGCGGTCGGCTCAGATACGAAAGCGCCGTCCCCTCCGGGTTCTGGGTCCAGTCGTAGCTCGGGCTGTCGGTCCAGAGGCCGTTCGTGCCACCCCCGGTGTCGCCCGAGAAGTCGGTCGGCGGGCGGGCGTCCGGATCCCAGGTGAACTGGTCGGCCCCACCGCCCGGCTTGCCGGCGAGCCTGCCGTTGCCGGACAAGAACCAGGACTCCGGCTCCATGTTCGGCGGCGGGAACGAACCGAACGACTTCTCGAAGCCGGGCACGGGCTTGTAGGGAGCATCGCCGGCGCCGTTGTCGAAGAGGACGCGGACGTCCCGCTGGGCCTCGAAGGCAGCCTTCGCCGACGCGAAATCGGGCTCGTCCTGGATCGGGTCGTCCGGGAGCGTTACTCCGCTGACCCCGATGATCTGCTGATAGAGAGCCGGCGCCAGCGCCTTCACGCCGGCGCTGAGCTCCGGCTTCTGCTTGGCGACGTAGATCTGCATGAAGTCGTACCAGCGGTTGAACGTCTCCGGATCGAGCGAATCGGTGTGGACGCCGTTGGTGAACGTGAACCACTTCTTCTTCGTGCCCGTCATCGCCCGGACCAGGGTCGGACAGTGGCCACCGGTCTGCTCGTCGGTCCACTGGCAGGCCATGAAGACCGGGACGTCGATCTTGTCGACGAACTTGACCGGTGAGAGCGGGTCGGCGACGGCCGGCCGGTAGTAGCGGTTGCGGTTCGTCTTCTTCAACAGGTTCGTGGCCTCGGGGTGGAGCTCCTGGTTGTCGGCACAGACATCGTCGCCCTCCTCGATCCGCTGCCAGGCCCACGCCTGCCCGGAGTCGGGGCCGGCCGCCTGGGAGTCGTCGACCCGGTCCTGCGCCCACTCGAGGGCGAACCCGGTGTTGAGGATGCCGCCGGGGTAGAGCGTGGTCTGCGTGTTGTCGATCACCGAAAGGGGTGTGATCGCCGACAGGTGAGGAGGCTGGGTGGCGGCGACGAAGAGCTGGCTGATGCCGCCGTAGGAGATACCGAGCATGCCGACCTTGCCGTGCATCACCCAGGGCTGGCGGGCGACGGTCTCGACGATGTCGTAGCCGTCCAGGGACTGCAGCGGCTCGAAGTAGTCGAAGGCGCCGCCCGAGCAGCCGGTGCCGCGCATGTTTACGTCGACGACGGCGTAGCCGAGCAGGCTGGCCACGGGCTGGATGCCGCTCTGAGGCCCGGCTGGATTGGCGTATCCGTAACCGGAGTACTCGACGAGCGTCGGGTAGGGACCGTCCTCGGGTGGCCCGGGAAGCCGGACGTCGATCGCGAGCTTCGTCCCGTCGCGGGTCGTCAGGTAGCCGTAACCCTCGTCGAGCGTCTGGTCGTAGATCGCCTTGCTCGGCGGCTTCGACCTGGTGCTGAGGACCTTCAGGGAGGGGGTCGTCGTGCCCGCGGAGCGGACCGTGTAGCCGCTGCCGGGGGTGACCTTGCGGAAGACGACGCCACCGAGATCGCCGCCCGGCTTGCTCGCGACCGTGGAGCCGTCGCGGATCAGCTTGACCGTTGCGCCGGGGGTGGCGCCGGTCACCTGGACCTGCTCGGCGCTGCCGCGCGCGGTCAGGGTCGTCGAGCCGGCGTCGGCGCGGGGCGCGAACGCGAGCAGCAGCATCGCCAGGACGATCGTGATTCCGACCAGCGGCAAACCGCGGACGCCGACATTCGAACCTTCTCTCTCCCACATGGCCGGGCACTCTGCCATGTATCGGCCACCGATGTCGCGGTTCCCCGACCCGGCCCGGCGGGCGGCTACTTGCGGACCCGGATCGAACCGCGCATCAGCGGGTGGATCCGGCAGAAGTAGGTGTAGGTCGTGGTCTTCTTGCCCTTCTTGTTGGGCTTGTAGGTCAGTGGCGGCGTCGTGTAGACGTTCGAGCCGGTCGTGACCTCGGAGCTGAATCCGGAGCCGTAGCCGAGCTGGCCGGAGTCGAACTTGATCGGCCCGTTGGCGAGCGGGTAGCCGATCCCCGAGCCGCCGGTGCAGGGCAGGCGGCAGGAGGTGACGCTGTGCCAGACCTGATCGGTGTTCGGCTCACCGGGCAGCGCGTCGAGGTTCGTGAACGTGACCGACTGGCCGGACTTGATCACCGGCGGCTTCATCAGCTTCTGCGGGAAGCCTCGGACCGCGGTGAAGCCGCCGAGCAGATAGTTGAAGCTGCGGATGTCGATGCCCTCCGGCGGCACCTTGCCGGCGCCCTTCAGCTTGCGCGGGTTCGGCAGGCCGAGGTCCTTGCGCGCCTTCTTGTCGATGTTCTCGGGGAGGCGGCGGTGGGTGAGCACGCCGCCCTCGTCGTACATCGCCTTGACGGCGGCGGCGTCGTCGAAGGGATCCTTGGCGGCGGGGTCGGGATGACCCGGCACCCACGCCATCGGCAGGATCCCCATCGACTCGTACCACGACGCCTTGCGGACGTCGTAGGCGACGTTGATGAAGACCCGGTCGCCCTGCTCGAGGCTGATCCGCCAGTCGCGCGGCGTCGCCCGCATCGCGACGTCCCAGCTCACCGCGCCCGCCGGCTCGTAGTACTTGGCGTCGGATCTGAACAGGTTCTTGATCTCGGCCGGGTCGTCACCGGCGGTGCTGCCGGCGTCGGGACCGTCGCGGGCGACCATCAGGTTGACGTTCTCACCGCCGGGATGGAGGTGGCCGGCGCCGAACACGAGCGTCGCTCCGTCCGGGTTCTGAACCGTCCACTGGCGGGCGTTGCTGATCTTCGAGCGCTCCTCGTAGCCGGGGAGCGATGGGTCGTCCGGGACCTCGTCGGGGAAGACGAACTTGCCGTCACCGTTCAGGTCGAAACCCTTCTCGGCGTCGAAGACCGGGTAGATCTGCGGCGATCCGGCGACGTCCAGCCAGCGGGTGTTCGCGGCCCTGATGTCGGTCCGGGCCGGAGTGGTCTCCGGGACCCAGTCGATCTCCCAGGTCAGGTAGACCTCGCGATTCTCGGAGGCGCCGAGGTTGTGGATCATCTGGTTGATGAACCAGTTCTGGGTCGCGCCGACCTTGGTGCCGTAACCCTGCGGCATCGTCGCGATCGTCTTCTCCTCGCCCGAGGCGAAGGTCGGGTTGCCGCCGATGATCCAGACGACGTGATGCAGGTGCAGATCCCAGACGGCCGGGGTGACCAGCTTGCCGCTCGGCTTGATCTCGAGCATGCTCGGCTTGAAGCGGGTGACATACCCCTGGGCGGTGGAGCCCGCGTCGAAGATGTCGGCGCTGCCGGGGCCGCTGACCTTCTCGGCATGCGGGCAGGTCTTGGTCGTGCCGAAGTCGTTGATGTTCTGGCCGGGATGGATCTCGATCGCGTCGGTCCGGCACGAGTAGGTCGTCATGCCCGGGTAGGTGGCCGGGTGCAGGATCGGCTCCCCCGCGCTCGCCGGCGCGGCGGCGAACAGCGCGACCAGCGCGACGATGCATGCACCGACGAACGAACCTCCCGGAACGAGCCTCTCCCAAGTCATGGGACGGCATCTTACGCATCGGCCCGCCGGGCGTGGTCGGTACCCGGCCGACCGACCCGGTGAGCGACGAATTCATCCCCAATACTTGGGGATCGTTCGTCGCTCGCCGGCGGCGCCGGCTACGGGCGCTCGAAGACGAGCCGGTAGTGCTCCAGCAGCTCGCGCTCGAAGCAGACCGTGTTGGCGCTGACTCCCGACGTGAACGCCAGCCGGAACTCGCGGCTCGTCAGCCAGCGCGGGACCAGCCGCGCCTTCAAGAGCGTCTTCCGGAGGCTCGGCTCAGCGAAGCGGCTGCGCCAGCGGGAGATCGTCTCGATGTAGTCGAGCCGCCCGCTCGAGCTCTCGACCAGCTCGAGGTGCGGGGCGGCGGTGCGGACGATCTGCTCCTTGCCGAACGGCAGGAACGATCCGGGGAACTGGTGGGACATCAGCCCGAGGTAATAGGCGTCGGAGTCCGGCGGAGCGTCGACGTCGCCGCGGACCGGCTCGCCGGCGTTGGGGCCGAAGACCATCGTCTGCAGGTAGAGGCGCCCGCCCGGCGGCAGCATCCCGGCGATGTTCTCGAACAGGCCGTCGTAGATCTCCTCCTGCCTCCCGGCCTCGTGGTCGGCCGGCGAGCAGAAGTGCTCGAAGGCGCCGAGGCTCGCGACGGCGTCGAACGGCCCGAAGGCCCTGCGGTCGACCGAGCGGGCATCGACGAGACGGGCATCGAGACCGTGGCGACGGCAGGAGTCGAGCTGGGCCGACGACAGCGTCACGCCGACGCCCTCGGCGCCGCGATCGCGTGCGGACGCGAGCAGCGGGCCCCAGCCGCATCCGAGGTCCAGGACCCGGCGCCCCGGGCCGATCCCGATCGCGCCGGCGACGTACTCGTGCTTGCGCCGCTGCGCCTGTTCGAGCGTCAACGAGAAGTCGCCATCGAACTTCGCGCCGCTGAAGTCGGCGAGCTCGCCGAGGCTGAGCCGGAAGATCCGGTCGATCAGCGAGTAGGTGAAGTCGAGGTCATGGCGATCGGCCACGCCCCCGAACCTAGCGGTCGAGGGCGCGCACCCACCCCGCGATCACCGCACCTAGCACTCACCCCGCGATCACCGCACCTGGGTCGTCTCAGCGCATCATGGCGTGGGCAGGATTACCCAGTTGGATGGCGGGCGGGATGTCAGCCCTGCAGTTGCTTCGGCTTGGCCACGTCGAGGAGCCGCCCGGAGCCCGGACCGAGCTCGTTCCAGGCGGATGCCACCGCCACCGTCGCCAGGGCGGCCGTCGGGAACTTGCCGCTGATCCTCGCCAGCCCGGGGCCGGCTCCGACCAGGGTCAGCGCAAGGTCCTGGATCCCGGGCTGGTGGCCGATCAGCATCGCCGTGCTCACCTCGTCGGGCAGGCGCCGGACGATCGCGAGCAGGTCCGCGCCGCTCGCCTCGTAGATGCCCGGCACGAGCTCGACCCGGGAGGCGCGATGCGCCGGGAGGCCGTCGGCCACGAGCTCGAGGGTCTGCCGCGTCCGCAACGCCGGCGAGCAGACGACAAGGTCCGGATCGATTCCCCGCTCGCGGACGTAGCCGGCGATCGTCGCCGCCGCACGGTGGCCGCGCGGCGCCAGCGGCCGGTCATGGTCTGCGAGGGCAGGGTCGTCCCAGCTCGACTTCGCGTGCCGGAGCAGGTAGAGGGTCCGCTCGGCGGGGTCCTTCGGCATCGATCGCGGACGGTAGCGACCGCGGCCGGTGCCGGGGGCGGCGACCGACACCGGCCGGCCGCGGCGACGATAATCGCTGCGATGAGTGCCGCAGCGGTTCCGGAACCCGCCCCGATCAGCCGGATCGGCATCGTCGGCGGCGGCTTCATGGGCGCCGGCATCGCCGAGTCGGCGGCCATCGCCGGCATCGATGTGACGCTGCGCGACGTCGACGATCCGGCGCTCACCCGCGCGCGGGAGCGGATCCGGACATCGCTCGCCAAGGCCGTCGAGCGCGGCAAGCTCGACGACGCGGGGCCGGTCCTCGACCGGATCGACTTCGCGACCGGCCTCGACGGCCTCGGCGAGGTCGGGGTGATGATCGAGGCGGTGCCCGAGGTCGCCGAGCTCAAGCGCGACGTCTTCGCCGAGATCTCGACACGCGTCGGCGACGACACCGTCCTCGCTTCCAACACCTCCTCGATCCCGATCGCCGAGCTCGCCGGGGCGACGGCCCGCCCCGACCGCGTCTGTGGCCTGCACTTCTTCAGCCCGGTGCCGGTGATGAAGCTGGTCGAGGTCGTGGTCGCGCTCGACACCTCGGAGGCGACCGAGGCGCAGGCGTTCGCGCTCGCCGAGCAGATGGGCAAGCAGCCGATCCGGACCAAGGACCGCTCCGGCTTCGTCGTCAACATGCTGCTGATCCCCTATCTGATGGCGGCGATCCGGATGCTCGAGGAGGGCTTCGCCAGCCGCGAGGACATCGACACCGGGATGCAGCTCGGCTGCGGGCATCCGATGGGGCCGCTCGCGCTCTGCGACCTGATCGGCCTCGACGTCCTCTACGCGGTCGGCACCAGCCTCTTCGACGAGTTCAAGCGCGACGAGTACGCGCCCCCACCGCTGCTGAAGCGGATGCTCGCGGCGAACCGCCTCGGCCGCAAGTCCGGCCGCGGCTTCTACGAGTACGAGCCGGCGGGCTGAGTGGGCGAGCCGATGGCGCTGACGATCTGGCACAACCCGCGCTGCAGCAAGTCGCGGCAGACCCTGGATCTGATCGAGGCCGCCGGGATCGAGCCCGAGATCCGCCGCTACCTCGACGACCCGCCGAGCCCGGACGAGCTCGACGCCGCGCTACGGGCCCTCGACCTCGAGCCCTGGGCGCTGGCGCGGATGGGCGAGCCGCTCGCCGCCGAGCTCGGCCTCCCCGACCTCCCCCGCGACGCCGCGAACCGCGAGCGGTGGATCGCGATCCTCAGCGCCAACCCGCGCCTGATCGAGCGCCCGGTCGTGCTCGCCGACGACGGCCGTGCCGTTCTCGGCCGGCCGCCCGAGAACGTCGGCGGGTTGCTCTGAGCATCCCCGCCGCCGGGCGGGGATCAGGAATCGATCATCCGGCGAGCGCGACCGTGGCTAGCGGTGCTGGAGCTCGAGCACCTGCTGGAAGGTCGGCCGGTTCGTCGTCGGGAACCGGATCGGCAGCAACCCCGGCACGAAGCCGGTCGTGCTCGCCTCGCCACGCCAGCTCGCCGGATCGTCGCTGCCGAAGTCGTCGGCGAGCTCGGCCGCGCTCGCGTCGACCGCGGCCCACAGCGACGCCCGGCAGGCATCGAGGTCGCCGTCGCCGCAGTAGCGGAGGTGGTAGCGACCGCGCACCTTCTCGCCGAGCAGCGTCCGCAGATCCTTGTCGACGTAGGACTCGCCGGAGAGGCCACCGAGGTTGCGGACGTCGTTGAGCTCGTCGAGCAGGTCACCGAACCGCGGCTCCATCACCGCCTCGGCGATCGGGCGCCAGGTGCGGTCCATGATCGTCGGACCGGCCTCGTCGTAGGTGCCGTCCTCGTCGGCGTCGAGCCGCGGGGCATCGCGGCTGACCCAGTCGTCGAGCAGGTCGACGACCTGCTGAGCGCGCGCGTTCGGGGCGTCCGATCCGTGCAGGACCTTGCTGACCACCGGCCAGACCGGCGAGCGCACGTCCTCGGTCGCCGCCCGGTTCATGATCCCGACGTTGTCGGTGATCCGGGCCTGCTTCGGCCACTGGTCGAACAGCTCGACCCGGTGGACGGAGCCGTAGGGGTCGTCGTCGCCGTGCATGAAGCCCGGCGCCGCCTGGTTGTTCCAGTTCAGCAGCAGGCCACCGGGGCCGCCGACCCCATGCGGGTGCTCCTTCCAGCCCAGGAAGCCCTTCCACTCGTAATCGCCGGTTCCGAGCGTCGGCAGCCGCCGATCGAGGCCACGGGCCCGCTCTGGCAGCCGGCCGGAGCTGAAGTAGGCGGTCTTGTTGCGCGACGTGTAGCCCCAGTTGAAGGTGAAGCCGAACTCGTTCGCGGTCTTGAAGAAGCGCTTCGGCGTCTTCGCCTCGCCCATCGTCATGTCGTGGAGCGCCACCAGGTTGAGCCCGTCGCGGCCGAACGTCGAGCGCTCGCGCGAGAGCGCGTAGGGCTGGCCGTCGACGGTAGCGGTCGCGAAGACCGAGCCGTGGACGGAGACGTCGTAGGTGATCGGCGTTCCGTTCAGCTCGCCGGCCGTGAACGACTTCAACGGGCGGCACTCGCCCTTGAACAGGTAGTGGTCGGAGTCACGGCTCGGCGCCGACCCATCGGGCTCGCAGAGCTGCTCGGCGAAGACGTCACGAACGTCGTTGCTGGCCGAGGTCAGGCTCCACCCGTAGTCCTTGGTGCGGCCGATGAGGATGTACATCGCCAGGCCCGGGACGCCGACCCCCTGCGCCTGGATACCGGGGCCGTGGAGGTCGATCTGCTGGACGATCTCGGGGTAGTAGTAGCCGAGCTGCGGGCCCATCACGGCGAGTGCGTTGTCGCTCGCCGAACGGCCGCGCGACGCGATCAGCCAGTTCGAGGCCTCGCGCCGGGCAGGCGCCGCGGCGGCGTCGCTGTCGGAGACGGTCGGGTCGAGGCTCTCGATCGAGCCCGGGTCGACGACGACCGAGCCCTTGACCTTGCCGCCGGTCAGCGGCCCGTAGTCGAAGTGGCGCTTCAGCGTCGTCGGCGCCTCCGGGTCGTCGGCCAGCATCACGTCTTCCCAGGCGTCGTAGCCCTGCTCCTGGCCGAGCTCCTGCTCGAGGTTGGCGAGCAGGTCGGCGTTGGCGGCCTCGCCGCCGCCCCCGGCGCCGAAGATCGAGCCGATGAACGCGGTCACCGCGATCACGTCGTTGACCGTCGCCGGCGGCTGGTCGATGTTGTTCGCCTCCATGTAGGCGTTGATCCCGTCGGCGTAGGCGGCGGCGTCACGGACGATCTCCTTGCCCTTCTTGCCGTACTTGCTGACGAGCAGCTTCCGCTGCTTGGTGACGAGCGCCTCGGTCGCGGCGCTCGGGACGAAGCTCTGCCCGCTGGTGACCAGCGAGAAGGCGTCGAGGTTGGGGACGTCGGCGACCGCGGCCCGCGACGGGCCCCGCCCGAGCGTCAGCAGGAGCTGGCGATCACGTGCCGTCGACCAGCCGGCGCCGAAGGCGACGTCGTAGCGGGTCTTGCCGTAGACGTGCGGGATCCCGTAGGCGTCGTAGATCAGTTGCAGGCCGGGCTCCCCCGTCTCCTCCTCGTGGGCATCGCCGATCGGCGCGAAGTCCTCGGGCAGGAAGAGGTCGTTGATGTCGGACTTCGTCACATCGTCGCGCAGCGGCGTCAGGCCGCTGTAGAGCGGCAGCTGATCGGTCGAGTTGTCGGTGAACGGCAGGCCGCCGTAGTTGCCCGGCGGCAGGATGTAGCGCGCCGTGTCGGGCTTGCTCTTGGCGCCGGCCAGGGCCGAGGACGCTGGTATCAGCGCGGCGAGGCAGACTGCACAAAGAACGAACAGAAACGACCTGGATCGGCTCACCGCTTACTCCCCTTTGCATCCCGCGACTTCCCCGAGCCGCAATCTCTCCGTGACCCGGCTGAGTATGCCAGAGCAGCCCGGCTCGGCCACCGGTTGCCGCCGCCGGTCGCGATGACGCCGAGAAGCCCACTCGAGCGAGCGGGCTTCTCGGCACGACGCCAGGGGATCCTTGCCCGGTCCGGGCTCGGCATCCCCCGTCGCTCAGTGTCGGACTCCCTGCGTCTCCGGGCCGCTGCGGACGCCGGACGGCACCGGCTCACGCGAGTTGTCCCGCTTCCAGGCCGGGAAGGCGTTCGCCAGCCGGCTCAGCGCCAGCGCTGCGATCAGCAGGCCGAAGTCGCGGAGGGCGATGTCACCGTAGCCACCCACCAGGAGCAGGCTGACGATGATGCCGGCGAGCCAGCCCGCGACGAGCAGGCCGCCGAAGCGCGGGGTCAGGGCGACGACGATGCCGGCGAGGATCTCGACGACGCCGACGATGTGCATCGCATCGGCTGCGTTGCCGGGAATGATGTCGTTGAATTCGACCGCCAGGTAGCGGGTCCAATCGTCGGTCAGGACGTTGGCGAACTTGTCGATCCCGAACAGGATCGGAGCGACGATGAAAACGACCCGCAGCAGCATGAAAGCCTGCGCGGCGGGATCGCGGCGCAACGTGTCGATCCCGGGGAACGGAATCGGCCGGAAAGTCGCGGCGATTGCACTCATGAGGTTCTCCTTTCGAGAGCTTCGGACGAGGACCGCTTTGATTGCGGTCACTTGATTGGCGCCGAACCGGGGCCGGGTCTTACCTTTCGGGTCTTCGAGGTAAGGGACGGCGTCGTGGCGTCGCAAAGGACTCGATGAGACATCCCGAGCCGGCTCCGGCACCTTCAGAGTCCCTTGACCAACTCCGCCCCGACGAGTTCTCCGGCGGCCCGCCCACGGAATTGCGGTCGGTGCCCCCGATGGCCGGCACCGTCGATCGGCTCCGGGCCGAGCGGGCGGCCGGCGATCTGCTCGACGCGCTCGGGGTCGACCTCGAGACCGAGAGCACTCGCGAGACACCGCGGCGGATGGTCGACGTCTACGCCGAGCTGCTGACGCCGATCAGCTTCAATCCGACGACGTTTCCCAACGACGGCGCCTACGACGAGCTCGTCGTCGCGCGGGGAATCCCGTTCCACTCGCTCTGCGAGCACCATCTGCTGCCCTTCATCGGCGTCGCCCATGTCGGCTATCTGCCCGGAGACCGGATCGTCGGCCTCTCGAAGCTGGTCCGGGTCGTCGAGCTCTACGCGCGGTCCCTGCAGGTTCAAGAGCGGCTGACGACGCAGATCGCGAGCTGGCTGGAGCGCGAGCTCGAGCCCAAGGGGGTCGGCGTCGTGATCGAGGCCGAGCACATGTGCATGTCGCTGCGCGGGGTCCAGAAGCCCGGCGCCAGCACTCTCACTTCAGCGTTGCGCGGTCTGGTGCGAGACGATCCCCGTACGCGCAGCGAGTTCCTCTCCCTGACCGAAAGGCATACCGATGGCTGACACCGAGACCTCCGAGACCTATTTGATCGTCGGCGCCGGATTCGCCGGAGCGAAAGCCGCCGAGGGGCTGCGGAACGAGGGCTTCGACGGCCGGGTCGTCCTGCTCGGCGCCGAGCCCGAAGTCCCCTACGAGCGCCCGCCGCTCTCGAAGGACTACCTGCGCGGCGAGTCGCCGCGCGCGGACACCCACGTCCACCCCGACGGCTTCTATGAGGAGCATCGCATCGAGCTGCGGACCTCCGAGGAGGTCACCGGGATCGACACCGACGCGCGTCAGGTGGAACTGGCCGGCGGCGAGCGGCTGGACTGGGACCGGCTCCTGATCGCGACCGGGGCCGAGCCTCGTCTCCTGGACCTGCCCGGGTCCGACCTCGAGGGCGTCAACTACCTCCGCGATCTCGCCGACTCCGATCGGCTGGCGGCCGGGTTGGAGCGAGGCGGGCGCTGGGTCGTGATCGGGGCCGGCTGGATCGGCGCCGAGGTCGCCGCGTCGGCACGTCAGAAGGGACTCGAGGTCGAGATCGTCGAACGCGCCAAGGTGCCGCTCGAGCACGTGCTGGGGACCGAGGTCGGCGAGATCTACGCCGCGATCCACCGCGATCACGGCGTCGTCCTGCACACCGAGGCGGCGCTCGAGGCCTTCGAGGGGGACGGTCGGGTCGAGCGGGTCCGGCTCGGGGACGGGCGAACGATCGATTGCGATCTGGTCGTGGTCGGGATCGGGGTCACGCCGCGGGTCGCCCTCGCCGAGGCCGCCGGCATCGAGGTCGACAACGGGATCCTCACCGACGAGCGGCTCGAGACCAGCGTGCCCGGCGTCTTCGCGGCCGGCGACGTCGCCAACGCCTTCCATCCGTTCTACGACCGCCGGCTGCGGGTCGAGCATTGGGCCAACGCGCCCAGGCACGGCGAGATCGCCGGCCGGACGATGCTCGGCAAGCCCGCCGACGACGACCGTCTGCCCTACTTCTTCTCCGATCAGTACGACGTCGGAATGGAGTATTCGGGGTTCGCGACCGAGTGGGACGAGGTCGTCTTCCGCGGCGACCCCGCCGGCGGCGAGTTCATCGCGTTCTGGCTCAGCGGCGGACTTGTCGTCGCCGGCATGAA
>DATAFA010000080.1:0-1743 GCA_036257785.1 Solirubrobacterales bacterium
GATCGGCGCCTACACCGTGACGATGCTCTGGAACCATTTCGGCATCACGCCATGGGTAGGCATGCCGATCGCGCTCCTGCTCGCCGGCGTGACCGCGCTCGTGATCGGCTATCCCTGCTTCCGCTTCAAGATCACCGGCCACTATTTTGCGCTCGTTACCCTTGCGCTGTCCGAGGTGCTGCGGCTCCTCATCGTGGCGCTTCGCGACTACACCGGCGGCTCGCTCGGCGTGACGCCAAGGACCGCGCTCGCCGGCAGCTCCTACTCGCTCTACGCGCTCCAGTTCGCGCATAAGGCGGTCTGGTTCTACGTGATGCTCGGCGTCTGGATCTCGGGCTTGTGGATCTGGCGTCTGGTCGATCGGAGCATGATCCGCTACGCGATGCACGCGATCAGCCAGGAGGAGGATGCCGCCGCGGCGGTCGGGATCGAGGTCACCCGAACCAAGCTGAGGGTCACCCTGATGAGCGCCGCGATGACGGCCTTCGGCGGCGTGCTCTACGGCCAGTACCAGGTTTACATCAACCCCGAGACCGTCTCCGGTATCGCGGTCTCCCTGCAGATCGTGTTCGCGGTGATCGCGGGCGGCATGTTCGTCGAGCTCGGGCCGACAGTCGGCGCGCTGTTCACGATCCTGCTCGCCGAGTCCTTGAGGATCGCGGTCGGCAATGAGGTCCATGGCCTGGATGGCACGATCTACGGACTATTGCTGGTGATCTTCATCATCTATATGCCAAAGGGCATCCTCGGCGCGCTGCTCGATCTTTTGGCCCGGCGCTCCGGCACACCACCAGGGGGTCGGCGCCAGACGGCTCGGGAACCGGCGGAGCAGGTGCCCTGAAACCCCCTGCAGCGATCGACGGATCGCGAGATAGGCTCGAACTGGACCCGTCAGGAGAGACAGATGTCCGGCACGCTCGACTGGAAGTGGATCGGGATCGGCGTGGTGATCATGGTGGTTCTCAACGTGATTGCCGGCTTGGTGCTCGGGCTATTTCTCGGGTCGCAGCTCGAGGGCGCGACCAGCCTCGAGGACGTGCAGCTGAGCGGCGGCCAGGCAGCGTTCGCCGCCATCCTCAACCTCCTGGTCTTCGCGATCGGCGGCTTCATCGTCGGGGTCCGATCGGCCGGCCGGACGATTCTCGAGCCCGGGATCTCGGCGGCGATCGCCGTCCTGATCGCGCTCGTGATCTCGGGCAACTTCACGATCCTCAACATCATCGCCGGCGGCCTCGTGCCGTTTGCCGCGGGCGTCGCCGGCGGTTGGCTCGGCGAGCGCCGGCAGGGCACGGTCTGACCGATCGGCATGAATCCTCGCGCCGACGGGGCCCGCTTCGGTTGACCATCAGGCCCTTGCTCGTCGCGACCCTCTCGGCCTAATTGAGGCCACGCGCGCATGCCCGGGACTTCGATTCAATCCGGCAGGAGGACATGGCTGAGCCGCTTCGACCGAGCACCGCGGACGAGCTGCGGGATCTGGTCGCCGGGGCGCTCGCGGCCGGGACGCCGCTCGAAGTACTGGGGCGAGGGAGCAAGCGGGCGCTCGGCCGGCCGCTCGAGCTCGAGAGATCGGTTCAGGTCGATCGGCTCGCCGGCATCGGGCTGTACGAGCCCGAGGAGCTCGTGATGTCGGCGGCCTGCGGCACGCCGCTCGTCGAGATCGAGGCGCTCCTCGCCGCCAACCAGCAGCAGCTCGCGTTCGAGCCGCCGGACTATGGCGCGCTGCTCGGCGGCGAGCCGGGC
>DATAFA010000082.1:0-7012 GCA_036257785.1 Solirubrobacterales bacterium
GCGATGCGAGACCCAGCCCTCGTAGATCGCCGACCCGGGCCCGAGCCCCGCTCGCGCCCGGGCATCGAGGGCGGGAGTGCCGGCGGGCGCCGTGCTCGCGCGCTTGCCGAGCGTCGTGCTCATGCCGCCTCAAGGACCGGCTCGAGCCGGTCGTGGCGGTCAGCGCGGTCAGCGGCGGTCGCCGGCGGAGCGGTCGCCGTCAGACCGGGCCCGCGACCGCCGAGGGCGGCGGCGACCCGCAGCGCCGACCAGGCCCCGTCCTCGTGGAAGCCCCAGCGCCAGTAGGCACCGCAGTAGTGGACCCGGTCGACGCCGCTGATCTCCGCCCAGCGTCCCTGGGCGGAGACCCCTCGCTTCGTGAAGACCGGGTGGGCGTAGTCGATCCGGCGGATCACCCGGGCGGGGTCGATGGCCTCGGTCCGGTTCAGGGTCACCAGGTAGCGCTCCGAGCAGACGAGCGACTGCAGGCGGTTCATGTCGTAGGTGACGGTGGTGCGCCCGGCGGGCTCGTCGGTGAGGTGGAAGTTCCAGCTCGCCCAGGCGCCGCGGCGCCTGGGCATCAAGGCGGTGTCGGTGTGCAGGACGGCCTCGTTGGACTGGTAGGGGAAGGCGGCGAGGAGGTCGCGCTCGAGCCGGTTCGGCTCGGCCAGCATCGCGAGCGCCTGGTCGGCATGGCAGGCGAGGACGACCTCGTCGAAGCGCTCCTCACCGTCGTCGTGAGCGACGGCGACGCCGGCGTCGGGGAGGCGGCGGACCCGGTGAACCGGGGTGCGGAGGCGGATCCGGTCGGCGAACGGGGCCGTCAGCGCTGCGACGTAGCGGCGGGAGCCGCCGGGGATCGACCGCCAGCGCGGGCGGTTGCGGATCTGCAGGACGCCGTGATTCTCGAAGAACGCGGCGAGGAACGAGGCCGGAAAGCTCCACATCTGCTCGGGGTCGGCCGACCAGACGGCGGATACCTGAGGAACGATCAGGCGGTCGATGAAGTAGTCGGAGTACCGGCCGTCGTCGAGGAAGTCGCGCAGCGAGGGACCGCTGCCGTTCGCGGCGACCAGGTCGCGGGCATCGCGGTTGAAGCGCACGAGGTCGGAGAGCATCCGGATGAACCGCGGGTCGACCAGGTGCCGGGGCCGGGCGAAGATCCCCCGCGCGCCCCGGGCCGCCCACTCGAACCCGCCGTCGCCGTCGGAGACGCCGAAGCTCATGTTGGCCGGCTGGCTCGCAACTCCGAGCTCGGCCAGCATGCTCTCGAAGTTGGGGTAGTTGCGGTCGTTGAAGACGATGAAGCCGGTGTCGACGTCGACCGGGCCGGACGGCTCGTCGACCGTGACCGTGTTCGTGTGGCCGCCGGCGTAGTCACCCGCCTCGAACATCGTCACCTTGTGGCCGGCGCGGTGCAGCTCGGCGGCGGCGAGCATCCCGGAGATGCCGCTGCCGACGATCGCGATGCGACGCCCGCCGCTCACGGCTGGTTCTTCGCCGCCGGCGCGACGGTAGCGGTGTATCCGGCCATCGTCTCCATGATTCGGATCGGGATGCCCACCGGATCACTGCTGAACCGGATCGGCCCCGGACCGCGGCGGTCGGCGGTTATCCTCGGGCGCCGTGGAGGCCGCGCCCGACTTCATCGCCGGACGAGATCTCGTCAGCCGTGCCTACGACTACGCCACGCGCGTCTACTCCGGCCCGGGCGTCGAGGAGGGAGCCGGAATCGGGCACCCGATCGCCGTCGCGAAGCTCGTCGACGGCGCCGGCTTCGCCGACGACGTCGTCAGCGCCGCGATGCTGCACGACATCGTCGAGGACACGGTCGCGACGAGCAGCGAGATCGAGGCGCAGTTCGGCTCCGAGGTCGCGGGCTGGGTCGAGGTCCTGACCGAGGACATCTCGATCGCCGACTACCACGAGCGCAAGGGCGAGCACCGGCGCCGGGTCCTGGCCGGGGGATCGGTGACCGCGTCGATCTACCTCGCCGACAAGCTCGCCCGAACGCGGGCGATGGCGGCCGCCGGAGGGAAGGCCGACCCCGATCGCCTCGAGCACTACTGGGACACGCTGGAGCTCTACGCCGGGCGCCGCCCCGAGCTGCCGTTCCTCGCCGAGCTGGCCGCCGAGCTGCCGGGGTTGACCCCGGACGAGCAGGCCGGCTAGCGCAGCTCCTTCTGGAGCTGCCGCTCGACGGCCTGCGTCATCACGACGCCGAAGCTCGCCATCACGGCCTGGGAAGCGAGTGGGCGCAGTCGCTCGACCGCCTCGCCGGCGGTGGCGAGGTCCTCCTCGGTGAGCCGCTCCTGCTTGCGCATCGGGTCGAGCACGTCCTTGACGAACAGCCGGACGAACTCCTTGGCGACCGCGGTCGTGTGCTTGTTGATCGCGTCGCCGACGGCCAGCGCGTGCTCGAGCGGGATCCCGAGCTCGATCAGGTCGCGCCCGGCGCGCAGCAGGGTCGGCGAGGGCACCTCCCAGATCTCCTCGCCGATCGGCCGCAGCAGGCCGATCTTCTCGGCCTTGGCGACGAGCTTGCGGTCGGGAGGGTCCCCGAAGATCAGGCTGATCCCGTTGCCGTCGACGACCTCGGGCTCCTCGCTGCCGAACGGCTCCAGCAGCGTCCGCTGGAACTCCAGCGTTTCGCGGCTGCCGCTGCGGGCGCCCATGTCGAGCAGGCGCTCGATCGACTTCAGGTTGAAGCCCTGGCCCTGCATGTCCTGGATCAGCCGGATCCGCGCCAGGTGCTCGGACCCGTAATAGCCGGTCCGGGCGCGGACGGTCGGAGCGGGCAGGAGGCCGCGCGACTGGTGCGCCCGAATGTTGCGGGCGGTCATCCCGCTCTCGCGGGCGAGCTCGTCGATCGTCATCCCGGCGGCGGTGGTTTCTTGTGCCATCGGCTAAGCCTAACGGCGCTGGTACATGGAGCGGTGTTACATACTTGGAGGCCGTGGAACGGCTCTTCGTCGACGGCATGAACGTCCTCGGCTCACGCCCCGACGGCTGGTGGCGGGACCGGCCGGCGGCGATGGCGGCGCTGACGCGGCGTCTCGACGCTTTCGCGACCGCCGAGGAGATCGAGCTGACCGTCGTCTTCGACGGCAAGCCGCACCGGCAGGTCGCGGCGGCGGCGACGAGCGTGACGGTCGGGTTCGCGCCCGGCGGCCCCGATGCGGCCGACCGCGAGATCGTCGCCAGGCTCCGGGCCGACGCCGAGCCGGAGGCGATCGTGGTCGCGACCAGCGACCGCCGGCTCCGCAACTCGGTCAAGGCGGCCGGCGCGCGCAGCATTTCCGCCGGCGACCTGTTGCGACGCCTCGAGGCGTTCGAGCGCGACGAATAGGATCCCCGGATGGGACGGCTGGCGCTGATCGGTGGGCATTCGATCCTCGGCAGCGACCCGGCGGCCGGGTTCGAGCCGCGCGACGTCGAGACCGCCGCCGGCCCCGTCCGGGTCTACGAACGCGGCGAGCAGGTCCTGCTCCAGCGGCACGGCTTCGAGCGCTACACGACCGCTGCCCGGATCGACCACCCGCGCAACCTCGCGGCGCTGGCGGAGCTCGAATGCGACCGGATCCTGGCGATCGGGTCGGTCGGCGGCCTGCGGAGCGAGCTCGGCGTCGGCACGTTCCTCTGCCCCGACGACTTCATCGCCCTGCATCTCGGGCTCTCGCTGCACGACGACCATGGCGGCGAGGTCGTCCCGGGGTTCGACGACGACTGGCGGCGGACGATCGTCGCGACCTGGCGGCGGGTCGCCGAGCCGGAGCTCGTCGACGGCGGGGTCTACTGGCAGGCGATCGGACCGCGGTTCGAGACGCCCGCCGAGATCCGTCTGATCGCCGCCCACGCCGACGTGATCGGGATGACGATCGCCGCCGAGTGCATCGTCGCCCGCGAGATGGGCATCTCCTACGCCGCCGTCTGCGTCGTCGACAACCTCGCCAACGGCCTCGCGACCGAGTCCCTTTCGGTCGCCGCGTTCGAGGCGGGCAAGGCCGAGAATCGTTCGCGGTTGACGGCGGCGGTCGGCGTCGTCGGGGCCGAGCTCGAGCGGGGTGCGGCGGCCTGATGGCGATCGTGATCGAAGGCGCGTCCCTCGACGGGGAGGCGACCGGCCTGCGGATCGAGGGCGGCTCGATCGCCGCGATCGGCCCGGACGTGACCGCCGGCCCCGGCGATGAGCGCATCGACGGCGCCGGCACGGCGATCGTCCCCGGCTTCGTCAACGGCCACACGCACGCGGCGATGACGCTCTTCCGCGGCTACGCCGACGACCTGCCGCTGATGGAGTGGCTGCAGAAGCACATCTGGCCGGTCGAGGAGAAGCTCGACGACGACGACGTCTACTGGGGCACACGGCTTGCCTGCGTCGAGATGATCAGGACCGGGACGGTGCGGTTCTGGGACATGTACTGGCGGCCGGGCGCGGTCGCCCGCGCGGTCACCGACGCCGGGGTTCGCGCGACGATCGGCCCGCCGCTGATCGACGGCGGCGACGCCGCGAGGCTCGACGAGGTCAAGCGGGCGGCCGCGGACGGGCTCGAGGCGATCGCCGCGGCGGACGGCTCGCTGGCGGCGCCGTCGCTGGCCCCGCACGCGATCTACACGGTCTCGCCCGAGTCCCTGGGATGGATCGCCGAGGAGTCCGGGCGGCTCGGCATCCCGGTGCAGATCCATGTCTCGGAGACGAAGCAGGAGGTCGACGACTGCCTCGCCGCGCACGGCATCAGGCCGATCGAGCTGCTCGATCGCGTCGGGCTGCTCGGCCCGCGGACGCTGCTCGCCCACGCCGTCTGGCTCGAGGACCGCGAGCGCGAGCTGATCGGCGCCTCCGGTGCCACCGTCGTATCCAACCCGGTCGCCAACATGAAGCTCGCCGTCGGCGGGATCTTCGACCTGGCGGCGGCGCGGAGCCACGGCCTGCCGGTCGGCCTCGGCACCGACGGCGCCGGGTCGAACAACTCGCTCGACCTGCTCGCCGACATGAAGCACTTCGCGCTCGGGCAGAAGCACCTCGCCGGCGACTCCGCCGCCAGCCCGGCCGCCGAGACGCTCGCGATCGCGACCGGGGCGCGGGCGCCGCTGCTCGGTGCGACGCCGCTCAGGGCGGGCCAGCCGGCCGACCTGCTGCTCGTCTGCACCGACGGGCCGGAGCTCGGCGTCGGCTCGCTGGAGGCCGGCCTCGTCTATGCCGCCTCGGGCTCGGTCGTCGATACGACGATCGTCGCCGGCCGGGTCCTGATGCGCGGCGGCGTCGTCGCGGGCGAGGCCGAGATCCTCGAGCGGGCCCGCGAGCGGGGCCGGCGACTCGGCCTGATCGACTGACGGTGGCCACGGACCGCGAAAGCGAGGTACACGCCGGCGGCGGCGTCGTCGTCCGTGAGGGCCCCGACGGTCTCGTGGTGGCCGTCGTCCATCGCCCGCGTTATGACGACTGGTCGTTCCCGAAGGGCAAGCTCGAGCCGGGGGAGAGCTTCGAGGCCGGCGCCCTGCGCGAGGTCGAGGAGGAGACCGGGTTGCGCTGCGAGCTCGGCGACGAGCTCTCGCCGGTCAGCTACCACGACCGCAAGGGCCGCCTGAAGCTCGTCCGCTACTGGGTGATGAGTCCCCGCGGCGGCCGGTTCGCAGCGAACGACGAGGTCGACGACCTCGAATGGCTGCCCCTGGGGCAAGCCGCCGCGCGGCTCGACTACGAGCACGACCGCAAGCTGCTCGCCGAGCTGCCGCTCGGCGGCGAGAGCTGAGCGGCCGCCTCGGACGGTTCTAGTCGATCGGGATGTGCTCGACCCGGTCGCCGCCGCCGGGGCGCTGGTCGAGCCGCTCGAGGTAATGATCGACGAGCGAGCGCAGGGTCAGCAGCGCCTCGCGGCCGACGTCGTCGAGCTGCCCGCGCAGCTCCGGGCCGCCGGCGCCGCGGAGGATCTCGGCGCCGCGGCAGATCGGGCAGAGCTCGAGGCAGCGCGAATCGGCGGGGTGCGGCGCCGTCCAGTCGGGGCCGGCCGACCAGTCAGGCCCGCTGCCGGCTCCGCTTCGGGACCGTTCCTCCCGGAACGGGTTCTCCGTCCCCTCGCTCGGGGGCGGGGGCGGATTGCTGTGCTCGTCGGGGGCGGTCATCTTCGAAGCTCACCTCGAGCGTGCCGGCTTCGAGCCGGGCGCCAACCGGGCGGTGCCTGGCGAGCGCGGTCGGGAGGATGATAGTCCGCTTCTCGCGGCCCGCGCGGACGATCAGCTCCTGCCCGACCTTGCTGAGATCGAGCTCGGAGCGATCGGCGAAGGGGACCGGGATCGACAGCACCGTGTGGCCGTTCTCGGAGCTGATCCGCTGGGCCAGCTCGGTGTGCATGACCCGCTCCGGGCGCTCCTCCGCGAACAGCTCGGCGCCGAGCCGGTCGAGCATCTCCGCCCCGACGACCTCCTCGGGGAAGTAGCGGGCGAGCAGCAGCGGCACCGGTGAGAAGCCCTCGCGGACGGCCTCGAGCTGCTCGCGCTGACGTTCGCGCCAGGCGCCGAAGTAGGAGTCGGAGAGCTCCTCGGGGAAGACGCGGTTGACGACCACCGCATCGGTCAGGTAGCCGTAGAGGTTCAGGTAGGTGAACGTCCGCTGCGCCTCGCGGACGACCATCCGGTCGGGGTTCATGACGAGCCGGATCGAGGTGTGCTCGCGGTCGCGGAGGATCTCGTTCATCGCGATCAGGTTGCCGACGAGCCGCTGGACGTCCGCGAAGACGTCGTCGCCGGGCAGCGGCACGTCGAGGAAGGTCCTCGCGAACGGCCGCGCCGCCGAGACCAGCCGTCGTTCCCAGGGCAGCACCTTGTCCAACCACCAGCGGGCGACGTCGGGAAAGGACAGCAGCCGCAGCGTCTCGCCGGTCGGGGCGCAGTCCACGACGACCACGTCGAACTCGTCGGCGTCGGCGTGACGGCGCAGCCGCAGCAGCGCGAGCAGCTCGTCGAGCCCGGGCGGGACGGTGATCTCCTCCGCCGTGATCCGGTCGGCGCCGCGGCGCAGGAGCTGCGCGGAGAG
>DATAFA010000088.1:0-15563 GCA_036257785.1 Solirubrobacterales bacterium
ACCCGTTCCTCGATTCGCGCGCGCCCGGCCGCGATCTCGGCGCCGTCGAGACACGCGAGGACCGGCCGATCGGGGGCCTGCAGGAAGCAGTAGGCGCTGTCGATGCGCTCGGCGCCCGTGGCCTCCGCGAGCGCCGCCGCGTAGAGGACGCGCTGCATCTCGTAGGCATCGGTCAGGACCGGATCCTCGCCGGCCGCGACCCGGTCGGTCTTGTAGTCGACGAACAGTGGCGCCGCACCGGGACGGGTCACGAGGAGGTCGATCGTTCCGCGGATCACGGTCTGCTCCCCGAGCCCGATCCGGAACGGAACCTCGGGACGGAACGTCGCCCCGGCGTCGCCGAGGCTCGCCAGCAGCGGCGAGCCGGTCCATGCCGCGATCAGCCCGGCGGCCCGCTCCGCCTCCGCCGTGCCGAACCCCTCGCGCCCGACGGTCGCCGCGACCGCCTCGTCAGGCGGTTGCCGCCAGCCGTTGCGCGCCGACCACTCGAGCAGCTCGTGGACGGCCCGCCCGAAGCCCATCCCCGACCCGCGAGGGGCCGCGTTCGGGTTGCCGGACGGCAGATCGGCGTCGGTCCCGAGGCGCAGGACCCGCTCGGCGAGAAAGCGGTAGCCGCAGCGCCCGTAGTCGGCCAGCGCCGCGTAGGAGAGGCTCCGCGCCGCCGCGGTGCCGCGGTCGCTGAGCGCCAGCATCGGCGGTCTGCCGCCTCCCGGCGGCGCCGGGCGTGAGCGTGGGCGGTGGTCGTAGGAGAGGGCGGCGGCGCTCTCCGCCCCGGCGCCGGTGACCCGGACCGCGATCGGCGCCGCCGGGAACGGACCCGCGGCGACCCCCCCCAAGACGGCGGGAGGATCGGTCTCGACGACCTGCCCGTCCTCGCCGCTCGCCTCCAGCGCCGGCAGCAGCTTGCCGAGGACCGACTGGCGGCGCAGCGGCTGATCGCCGGCCTCGAGGTCCTTCTCGGGATCGATCGTCCCGCTGAGCAGCAACCTCGTGCGGGCGCGGCTCGCCGCGACGTAGGCGAGCCGCCCGGACTCCTCGGCCTCGGCGTCGGCGGCGCGGTCGTTCAGCTCGCGGTAGCCGGCGAGGTCGATCGAGGCGGCGCCGGCGCGGGCGAGGCGCAGGCCGATACGCGGCGCGTCGCCCTCGCCGTCGTAGGCGATCCGCAGCGACGGCGGGTGGGCACCGCCGGAGAGCTTGCGGCCGAGGTCGGCGACCGCGACGCAGTCGAACTCGAGCCCCTTCGCGGCATGGACGGTCATCACGCGGATCCCGGCGTGGTCCTCGGCGGCGACCGCAGCCTCCGCCTCGCGGTCGCTGAGCGCCGCCCGGTCGGCGGCCTGCTCGAGGAAGCCGCGGAGGTCGCGGCCGTCGTGGGTCTCGAACTCGGCGGCGAGGCGGACCAGCTTGAGGAGGTTCGCGGTGCGCCGCAGCCCGTCGTCCATGAGCAGCGCGGCGAGGTCGTAGCCGAACGCCTCGAGCGTCCGCTCGACGAGCTCGTCGAGCGGCAGCCTCGCGGCGCCCGCCCGGAGGCCGACGAGGGTGTCGTGGAAGCCGGCGAGGCGGGCCTCGTCGGTCTCGCCGAGTGCCGCCCTCCAGCGCTCCTGCTCGGCTGCGCGCGCGGCGTCCTCGGGGTCGGCCGGGGATACGCTCTCCGGCTCGCCGGCGGCGTCTGTGCCCTCCGATGCGAGCTCCTCGATCGCTTGCCAGAGATGCCGGCGCCCGGCGATCCGCCGCAGCATCCAGAGGCCGTCGGGCGAGACCGCGGCGGCGGGGGAGGCGAGGGCTCCGAGCAGGGCCTCGTCGTCGAGCGGGTTGGCCACGCAGCCGAGCAGGCAGAGCGCGTCGGTGACCTGCTGTGAGGACCAGTAGCCGCGACCGCCGACGACGTAGGGGTCGAGGCCGGCGAGCTCGAGGGCCTCGGCGTAGGCGTCGACGTGGGTGAACGCCCGCAGCAGCAGGACCATCGAGCCCGGCGCCACGCCGGCTTCGGCGAGCTCGCGCAGCCGTGCCGCGAGCGCCCGGGCCTCCGCCACCCGGCTCTGCGGGGTGTCGGCGGCGACGGTGCCGATCAAGGTTCCGGCTTCCGCCTCGCCCCAGCCCTTCGCGTGGGCCAGCAGCAGCTCGACCGCCGGTCCATCCGGGCCGGGGACCGGGAGCGGCTCGCGCCCGACGCTCAGTGGCGTGAAGCCCCCGACAAGCTCCGCGCCGATCAGGTTGACCGCGGCGATCACGTCGGGGGTGGAGCGGAAGCTCCCGGTCAGCCCGAGCATCGCCGCCCCGCCGCCGGCCGCGAGCTCGTCGCGAACGGTGCGGAAGCTGTCGAGGTCGGCACCGCGGAAGCCGTAGATCGACTGGGCGGCGTCGCCGACGGTGAACATGCGGGTCTCCGGGCCGGCGAGCAGCCGCACGAGCTCGACCTGAACCGGGCTCGTGTCCTGGAACTCGTCGACGAGCAGGTGGTCGAACCTGCCGCGGTGGGTCTCGAGGATGCCCGGGTTGCTCCCCAGCAGCTCGAGCGCGAGCAGCTGCAGGTCGTCGAAGTCGACGGCGGAGCGACTCGCCTTGCGCTCGTCGAAGCGCTCGGCAAAGGCGGCGATCAGCCGGCGCAGCGCTTCGTATCCACGCGTGATCGCCTCGACCTCGGCCGGGGTGGCGGGCTCGTCGCGGCCGTCGATCGCGGTGACGTCGATGTTCGGCAGCAGCGGCTCGCTGACGCCGCGATTGCGGAGCTCCGAGTGGGCGGCGAGGACGATCGAGCCGAGCCGGTTGCGGTAGCCGGCAGCCGTCAGCGCGATGGCCTCGTCGGCACCGGCCAGCTCGGCGAGCGTCTCGTCCAGGCAGGCGCGGGCGATTCGGCCGGATTCGTCGGCGTCGAGGACGCGAAAACGCGGGTCGAGGCCGGCCGCCACCGGGTGGGAGGCCAGCAGGCGCCGGCAGAAGCCATGGATTGTCGTGATCGGTGCCGCCTCGCCGGCCCGGGCGGCCGCCTGCAGGCGCGCCCGCCCAGCCGGGTCGCTCGACGACGACGCCCGCCGCGAGAGCTCGACCCGCACCCGGCGCCGCATCTCCGCCGCCGCCTTCTCGGTGAAGGTGAACGCGAGGATCCGCTCCGGCTCGACGCCGTCGACGTCGACGGCGTCGCAGTAGCGCTCGACGAGGACGCGCGTCTTGCCGGTGCCCGCCCCGGCCTCGAGGAAGACGTCGCGGTCACGGTTGCCGATCGCCGCCGCCTGCTCGGCGGTCGGGCCGGCCCGACCGGGCGGCCGGGCCGGCTCGACCTCGGCGACGGCTGCGGGAGCGCCGAGCTCGAGCTGCTCGTGGCCCTCGCTCAAAGCATCTCCTCCTCTTCCTCGTCGTCGTCCGCGGCGGGGATCCCGCGCTCGACCCGGCAGACCGGGGCGAGCATGCACCAGGTCGGGCACTTGCCTTCGCGGGGGTTCCGGTCGATCCGCCCGGCACGGATGTCCGCGACGACCGCGGTCGCCTCCCGCAGCGCCGTCTCGAGCACGTCGTCGAGATCGTCGGCTTCCATGAAGTCGGTGCCGACGTGGGCCTCCCGGTCGGCCGGGATCAGCGTCCCCCGATGCTCCTTGCTGAGCAGCCCGCGCGGCCGGTCGTCCTTCGTGGCGGCGAGCGGGTTGTAGACGCCGCCGATCGGGTCGAGGCCGAAGCCGCGGGCGGCGAGCATGTAGAGCGGAAGCTGCAGGCGGCCCTCGCGGGAGAGCTTGGCCCCGGGGACCGCCTTCGCGCTCAGCTTGTAGTCGCGGATCAGGGCCCGCCGGCCGTCGACGTCGATCCGGTCGATGGCGCCATGCAGGCGGAACGTCCCGAAGTCCGCCGGCTCGAACCGATCCTCGGGGCCGTCGCCGAAGCGGGCCTCGAGCAGGTCGGGATCGGGCATCAGCGGGCCGCCGGTCGCCGCATCGCGGCGGATGTAGCGCTCGACCACGGCGTCGAGCCGCGCCAGCGAGATCGCCGCCGCTGCCGTTGCGAGGTTCCAGCCGCGCTCGGCGGCGACCTCGCGCAGGAGCTCGCGGGCCCGCGCGACCCAGCGCCCGCAGCTCTCCTCGGCCGGCCGCCGCTCGCCGGCCGGCGGCTCGCGGAAGAGCCGTTCCAGCGTCTCGTGAACGATTCCCCCCGACTCCAGCGCCTCGGGGTCGGGCTCGATTCGCTGCGGGCGGAGCTCCTTGTTGACGAACCAGCGGTACGAGCAGCCGATGAACTCCTCGAGGGTGGAGGCTCCGAACAGGTCACGCTCGGAGAGCTCGGCGAGCACCTGGGGGTCACTGAGCGGCCCCGGCTCGCGTGCCGCCTCGACCCGCTCACGGGCATCGGCGACGGCCGCCAGCGCCCGCTCGGCGGCCCCGGCGGGCAGCTCGAGCGCCGTTGCCCGCGCACCGGCGTCGCCGCTGACCGCGGCAAGCGCCCGGGCGAGGTCGTGAGGGGCGCTCGCGTCCTCGGGGGCGGGGACGAAGTCGGCGAGGGTCGCCCGCTCGATCAGCTGCGCCTCGAGCGGGTCGTTGCCCGCGGCCGGCGTCGGGGGCGGGTCGAGGAGATCGCGGACCTCGTCCACGAACGGGCTCCGTGGCGCCTCGCCGCCGGCCTCGTCGCTGGCCGGGTAGGAGAGGTGCAGGCACCGCTCGGGCTTGGCCACGCAGATGTAGAAGAGGTAGCGCTCCTCGGCCGCGGGGTCGCTGCGGGTCGTGAGCCCGAGCTTTCGCCGGCGTTCGTCGGAGAGCAGCGGGTCGCCGCCTGCCGCCGCCGGGAACGACCCGTCGGCGAGGCCGGCCACGAACAGATGCGAGACCCGCGTGGCGCGGAGGCGGTAGGGGCTGAGGATCCGGACGCGGCCCTCGGTCGGCCCGTGCCAGAGCGGCACCCGGACGTGGGCGAGGAGATCGGTGAAGCCCGCGAGCGACGCGGGGGAGGGGTCGCCGAGCGCGACGACGTCGGCGAGCGCCCTGCCGACCTCGCCGGCGGCGCGCAGCTCGACCGCGGCGGCGCCGGAGGGGACCAGGCCGGAGCGGGCGTGCTCGCGCTCGGCGACATCGGCCGCCGTTCGTGACAGGACCCGGGCGATCGCGACCGGGTCGTCGCCGGCGGCGCGGAGATCGTCGAGGGACCAGATCCGCCGTGGCTCCTCGAAGTCGCTCGCCCATGCGGTGAGGGCCTCCTCGGGCGTCTGCAGGCGATCGCGACGGACCCGCCGCTCGAGCCAGTCCACCGGCCCCGGCCGCGACCGGGCGGGGCGGCGGAGGAACGAGACGACCGTGGCCGCCGAGCCCTCGCCCGCGGCGATCGCGAGCAGCTCGAGCAGGGCGGCTCCGGTCGCCGTCGCCGCCAGCGGCACGCTCGCCTCCGGCGCCAGCGGGATGCCCATCCGCGCCAGGGTGCGGGCGATCAGCGGCGCCTGGCGATCGGGGCTGCGCACGGCGATCGCGATCTCGTCGGGATCGCAGCCGTCGGCGAGCAGGCGGGCGACCTTGCGCCCGATCAGCTCCGCCTCGCCGCGCTCGCCGGCGCCCTCGAGCAGGCGCAGTGAGCCGTCCGGCGCGATCCGGCCCGACTCGGGCTCGAACAGGTTGCGCTCGAGGTGCTGCAGCGTCGGCCGACCGGGGTCGGTGGCCGGAGCCCGCTCGCTCACCGCAGCTCCGAGCTCGTCGCGGAGGATCCCGAGCAGCTCGGCGCGGGCCGCAAGCGCGTTGCGGTCCTCGAAGCTGACGGTCACGGTGACGGCGGCCGCGGCGGCGAGCGCATCGATCAGCTCGATCTGCTCGCGGGTCAGATCGTCGAACCCGTAGAGGTAGACGGGGCGGCCGTTCCAGGCCTGCGGGTGGGCGCGGAGGGCCGCCGTCGCCCGCGCGGCGAGCTGGTGCTCGTCGATCCCGCCGCCGGCGTCGCGGAGGCGCTCGTAGGCGGCGAAGAGGGCGACGAGCTCGTGCTCGTACGGGCCGGCGTCAGCCGCGTCGGCGGCAGCGGCGAGGGCGGCGGCGTCGAGCCCGGCCGCCTGGAGGTCGCCGATCAGTCCCTCGAGGGCGGGTGCGAAGCCCTCGCGCCGCGACGAGCGGGCGAGGCGGCGGAGCCGGGTCGACGCAGTCGCCTCCCGGGCGAGCCAGATCCGCTGGATCGATGTCAGCGGCGGGCCCACGTCGACGCCGGTGGCCCGTGCGACCTCGCCGAACAGGCCCGGGAAGCTCGTGATCGTCCCGCCGAGGATCCCCCCCGGGGTGGCACAGAGCTCGCGCTCGAGCCGATCGACGTCGTCGCTCGTCGGCGCGACCAGCACCGGCTCCTGCTCGAGGGCGGCCCGAAAGCCGGCGACGATCTCGCTGCCGCGGCCCGACCCGGGCGGACCTGCGATCACGCTCAATCCCATCGCGGTCCCTTCGCTGCGGCGCGGAAGTGCATCGTCTGAGCATAGGTCGCGCCGCGGGCGATCCATCTGACTTCGGAGGCCCGGCGCGGCCATCGGGTGGGCGCCGGGCTGCATGCGCAGTTTTACCGTCGGGAGCCCTGTCTATCTTCGCCTTGTGCCCCTCTGCTTCATCGATCCGGCTGACGCGATCCGAGTCGTCGCCGACTCCGTCGGGCGCGAAGCCCGGCGTCAGCTGCTCGGCGAAGCCGTCCGTGCCTGGGTCGACGAGATCCCCGACGACGAGCTCGAGGCGCATTACTCGAAGGCCATCCAGGAGCTCGACGAGCACGACATCTCGATGCTCGCCGCCTGGCACGCCTCGATGGACATCGCGCATCCGATCCCGAACCGCGATTTCCTCATCAACGCCTTCGGCTCGCTCGGCCAGCACCGGCGCGAAGCGCTCAAGCTCGCCGCCGGCTTCCGCGGCGAGGAGGCGGTCGATCGCGGGCTCACCGAGGAGCGTGCGCTCGAGACCGTCCTCGAGTGGCTCTCGCCCCAGCGCCAGGAGGAGCTCGCGGTCGAGGCGATGGAGCTCTACCTCTGGGACCGAGCAGGCAGCGACAACTGACGGGCTGAGAGCCGTCAGCTCTGCGTCCTCGTCGGCTCACGGCCTACCGGCCTATCGCCTCCGACTCCTTGATCTGACATCTCTCAGCCTCGTCAGTTGCCGCTGCCGGCTCAGATAATTGGTCATCTGCCAGGCCGGCCTTCGGAGCGGCCAACCTGAGCCGTTGCGGGCCCGTGGGGCGGCGCCACCGGGACCGTCCACCCGAAGGCCGAAGGCCTGGTCCCGCGGGTGCCGCCCCGCGGGCCGTACGCCTACAGGTCCTTGCCGTAGATCCGGTAGGTCTTGACGATCCTGCCGCCCATCGCCTCCATGCCGCGGTTCATCGGCACGTTCGTCTCGAGGATCCAGCCCGTCTCGCCGCCCTTCTGAGGGGTCCTTGCGGCGGTGTCGTAATGGCGGGCGTAGAGACCGGCGGCGACGCCGGTGTGCTGGTACTCGGGCTTGACGCCGAGCGCGAAGACGCGAACCGCGTCGATCCGCTTGCGCTCACGCAGGGCCGTCAGCCAGCCGAACGGCAGCAGGCGGCCGTTCAGCTTCTTCAGGACCTGGTTGTAGTCGGGCAGCGTCAGCGCGACGCCGACGGTCTCGCCGTCCTTCGTCTCGGCGACCATCGCCCAGTTCTCGTCGAGGATCGGCTTCAGTTCCTTGGCGTAGCCCCGGATCTCGGCGTCGGTCAGCGGCACGAAGCCCCAGTTCTTCTCCCAGGCGGCGTTGTAGATCTCCATGAACCGGGAGATCTCGCCGTTGAGGTCGTTGCGTCGCATCCCGCGGATCGTGATCCCGTGCTCGGGCTCGAGCTTCTCGGCGAGCTCGAACAGGACCGGCATCACCTCGTTGCGGCCGGTCACGTGGAGGCTCCACTTGTAGAGGTCCATGGCCTTGGTCAGCCCGTAGCCCTCGAGCAGGTCCGCGTAATAGGGGTGGTGCCAGTTCTCGAGGATCTGCGGTCGCAGCTCGTGGCCCTCGACGAGCAGCCCGCACTCGTGGTTGGTCGAGAAGTCGAGCGGTCCGATCGCGTGGTCGCGGCCGCGCGCGCGCAGCCAGGCGCAGGCGGCGTCGAGAAGCGCCTTTGCGATCGCCGGGTCGTCCTCGGACTCGAAGAAGCCGAATTGCCCCCAGTCGTTGTCCTGGAACTCGTTGAAGCGCTCGTCGACCTGGGCGCTGATCCGGCCGACGACCTGCCCGTCCCGGCGGGCGAGGAAGTACTCCGCCTCGGCGTGGTCGAAGAACGGGTTGTGCTCGCGGTCGAGATGGCGCTTACGCTCGCTGATCAGCGGCGGCACCCATTGATCGACCCCCTTGTAGAGCCGGAACGGGAGCATGATGAACTCGCGCAGGTCGGAGCGGCCGGAAACGGGGGTGACGGTTGTCTCACTCATCGACCGCCGACCTTATCTCCGGGATCGCCTGCGCGTTGTCGCGGAAGTGGACGGCACGGATGCCGAGCTCGGCGGCGGCGATGCAGTTGACCTCGGTGTCGTCGAT
Source organism: Solirubrobacterales bacterium (assembly GCA_036257785.1). Lineage (GTDB taxonomy): Bacteria > Actinomycetota > Thermoleophilia > Solirubrobacterales > 70-9 > RHKX01. The sequence goes on from DATAFA010000088.1 coordinate 8,472, forward strand.
GAACAGGCACTCCTCGGCGGCGATCCCGTCGAGCCGTTCGAGCGTCAGCTCGTAGATCAGCGGGTCCGGCTTGCGCAGGCCTACGAACGCCGAGTCGACGACCGTCTCGAAGATCTCGTCGACCGGTAGCTTCGCGCGCCAGATCGGCTCCCATTCGCGGACGTTGTTCGTCAGGATCGCCATCCGCAGGCCGCGTCGGCCGAGCTCGGCCATCAGGGCGATCATCTCCTCGTTCGGGTGCAGGCCGTCGAAGTAGGTCTCCTTGAAGCGGTGCAGCGCGGGGCGCTCGCCGATCAGCGGCTCGAGCCCGTCGCGGAGGACGTCGAGGAAGCGATCCTCGGTGATCCGTCCGCACTCGAGCTCGAACAGCGGGTTGCGGCCGTCGAGCTGCCCGGCGCCGGCGGTCATCGCCACTCCGAGCTGCTCCAGCGTCACGCCCGTGTCCTCCTGGAAGCGCGCGAAGGCGCCGAGCAGCGGCGAGGTGAGCACGCCGCCGAAGTCGGAGATGACGGCGCGGATCGGCACGGGGCGGGGATTCTGACCGAACCGGTGTGCGAACGGACTCAGGGAGTGAGGATCTCGTAGCCGCCGACGGCCGGGGTCCCGCGGAAGCTCCAGGCGAACCGGGCCGCCGCGAGCCGTCCGTACGGCGTCGCGATCGTGCCGCCGGAGACCCGCCGACCGCCGCCGCGCTCGGGGTAGTCGTCCTCCTCCGTCCAGAGCTCGAGCGTCGCCCGGAGATGAGCGCCGCCCTCGTCGTACTCGGTCGAGAGCAGCGGCTCGGCGTAGGCGCTCGGCTCGTCCCGGGGGACGATGCGCGCCGCCGCGGCCGTCTCCTCGCCGTGCTCGCGGGAGTCCTCGGGACGCAGCGAGACGAGGACGACGAGCTCGCTGTTCGCCGTGATCGCCCAGATCGTCCGGGCCGCCGACCACCCGCCCTCCGGCAGTTCCCAGGCGACGCCGGGCCCCGACAGCGGGCCATCCGGGTCGCTGCCGCTCGCGGCGACGCCATAGGTCGCGAGGACCGCGTCGTCGATCGCGAACTCGAGCACCGGGCCGGCGGGGCTCCAGGAGACCTCGACGGGCCCGCGCTCGCCGTCGAGCCGTGCCCGGCCCTCCTCGGCGGGCCGATCGGAGGTGGCGCTGACCGGATCGCCCTCGCCGAGACGGAGGGCGCTCGCGCCCCCCGGCCCGTCCGCGAGCGTGCAGTAGCCGCGCTCGCCGTCGATGAACGAGATCAGGCGCAGACTCAGCCGTCCTTGCCGGGATCGAGCTCGGGGCCGTCGGTGGGGATCTCGCGGGCGCTCCCGTCGAAATCGTAGTCGCGGCCGGACTGCCGCGGCGGCGGGCCGGGGGAGGGGCGGCGGCCGCCGGGCGGCGGCGTGCCACCGGGCTGCCGCCAGGCGTTCGGGCGGCGGTCGTAGAGGAAGAAGACCGAGCGGGTCGGGCCGACCCGGCGGGCGGTCGCCAGCAGCAGCTTGCGCAGCGCCGCGCGAATCGGCGGGATCAGCAGGGCGAAGCCGAAGATGTCGGTGATGAATCCCGGCGTCATCAGCAGCGCGCCGCCGAAGATGATCGCGGCGCCGTCGTAGACCTCCTTGGCGGGGACCCGTGCGGTGCCGAGTGCCTCCTGGAAGCGGCGCCAGGCGGCGCGACCCTGTGAGCGCAGCAGGACGGCCCCGAGGATGCTGTCGAGGAACAGCAGGCCGACCGTCGGCCAGATCCCGATCAGGTCGCCAATCTGGATGATCACGTAGAGCTCCGCGATCGGCAGGACGATGAAGAGGAGGATGAGGAAGATCACTCGTTCCAGCCTAGAGAACGGTCCCGAGCGGGTCGGACCCGCGGGTTCGGTAAATTGACCCCATGGCCGAAGCTGTGAAGGTAACCGAAGAAGAGGTCTACGACGCGCTCGAGGAGGTCATCGATCCCGAGCTCGGGCTCGATTTCGTATCGCTCGGACTCGTCTACGACGTCGACATCGAGACCGGGAACGAGGTCTACGTCACGTTCACGCTGACGACCCCCGCCTGCCCGATCGGCCCCCAGGTCTCCGAGCAGATGAAGGAGTTCGTCGGCGACATCGACGGCGTCAACGCGGTCTACCCGAAGATGATCTTCGACCCGCCCTGGTCACCGGAGATGATGACCGAGGACGCCAAGTTCGCCTTGGGGTTCTGAGGGCTTAGCAGGCCGCCGGCCCGTGCGGGGTCGGACTCTCGGCACGCTCTCGGCACGCGCTGGTCTTGATCGGTGACATTGAGGTTGCCAGGGTGCGCGTATGTCCCACCGCGAGCCAATCCACGTCACTGTCCCCTGCAGCGCAGACGATCCCCGCGCTCCGCGTGACGTACCTGCGGGGGTCATCATCCATCATGTGCCGGAGCTCCATCCCGACGACGTCTCGGTCGTCAAGGGGGTTCGGACCACGTCGCCATCGCGAACGCTGATCGACCTCGCCGAGGTGATGGACGTAACCGAACTCCGCGAGTGCTTCGCGAACGCCAGAGATCTGGGGCTCCTCGATCTCGAGGAACTTGCTGCGGCTCGCGCCCGAGTCGAGTGGCGACCGTCGCTGGCGATGCTCGATGAGGTGATCGCGGAGTTCAGCTGATGCGCCGCGCCGCGGTCTCGGGCTGGTGCAGAGCACGAATTATCAGATCTGATAATCTGACGCGGTGGTTCAGTCACCCGGTACCGACGGCGCCAGCGCCGATCTCGCAGCGGTGCTGCGGTCGGCTGCCCGCCTGCAGACCCTCGTCCCCGATGCGGTGCTCGTAGGAGGCTCAGCGGCGGCGCTCTACGCGGGACACCGCGACTCCTTGGACCACGACCACGTGGTCGCCGACCTGCGTGAGCGGTTCGACCTCGTGCTCGAAGCGATCGAATCCGAGGGGGACTGGGTCACCAATCGTGTCATCCCGGGAAGGCTGATCCTCGGTCGCCTCGGTGATATCGAGGCGGGCGTTCGGCAGATGATCCGCCGAAGGCCGCTCGAATCGGTAGAGATCGACGTCGGGGGCCCAGGGCCCCTGCGCGTTCCGACCGCGGAGGAGATCCTCCGGATCAAGGGATTTCTGATCGTTCGGCGCAACCAGACCCGCGACTATCTCGATACGGCCGCGCTCAGCCAGCGCTACGGACTCGAGGCGAGCGCCCGCGTCCTGGCTGCAATCGATGACTACTACGGCGATCAACGGTTCGCGGCGTCGCCTGACGAGACGAGCCTCGGGGTCGCCACCCAGCTCGTCCGCCAGCTCGCCGACCCGCAGCCGGCGGACCCGTCGGTCACCCGCGAGCTCGACGCGTATCGCAACCTCTCGGGCGAGTGGACGAGTTGGAGCCATGTCCGCGGCGTCTGTTCGGAGCTCGCCGACGCCATCCTCGCCTCGGAGGGTGAGCGACCGTGACCGTGGCGTTCAGAAACGTGAGCTCGCGGCCCTCCGACCCGGTCGAGAGTTGGTCCACGGAGGCAGTGCAGGCAGCACTGGAGCGCGGCGGCCTCGCCGAGTGGAGGCTGCTGGTCGAAGCCGTTGGTGCCGATCCCTGGGGCCGGACCGCCCGTCAGATCGAGGAGGTGCTCGACCACTCGCGCCCGTTCGGGACCGCTGAGCTCCTCGAACGTGCGATCGAGGCCGCTCGCGCAAGAACCGCGGCCGAGGAGCGAGCGGCGGTGGCCGCCGAGCTGCGCGAGTTGGTCAGGCGGAGCGGCCTACTCCAAGCCGATTTCGCGCGGCGCCTGGGAACGTCCGCCTCGCGGATGTCGAGCTACGTCAACGGAGCCGTTGTCCCGTCAGCGACGCTCATGGTGCGGGCGCGGAACCTGCGCGGGAACCGCTCCTAAGCGATCACTACGAACCCTGGGCCGCGATCGCAGCGGCCATCAGGTCCGCGGCCGGTCCGTCATCGAGGCCCGCGCGGGAGAGGCGGCGCCAGGTCCAGAAGTCGAGCGCGAGCCGGATCAGCGCACGGATCCGCTCCGCTTGCCGGCCGCGGACGCCGAAAGCGGCGGCCAGGTCGTCGGCGAGCTCGGCCTGCATGCGATCGATGTTCTGCTCCAGGAACCGATCGAGCTCCGGCACGGAGGCCCGATCGCTGAAGAGCCGGCCGTACATGGACTCGGTTTCGCGGTACCAGCCATACAGGAGTGCGAGGGCGCCGCGGACGCGCTCGTCGGGGTCCGCCTTCGTGAGCGTGCTGCCGAGGTCAGGCATCGGATGCAGCCTGTCGTAATGAGCGGCGCAGGCGGGCAGCAGCTCGCTCAGGTCGGCGAAGTGGTTGTAGACAGTCAGCCGGGTCACCCCGGCGCGCCGGGCGATCTCGGCCACGGTGGTCTGGGCGACCCCCTTTTGTTCGTGCAGCTCAGCGGTCGCCCTCGCGATCCGATCGCGCGTCGCGCGCTGGCTCTCGGCCCGGGCCTTGAGCTCGTATTTCCTAGTTTGGGTTGACATGGCGTTCACCGATGTTATCATGCCGCTCGTTCGATAAACACTGCGTTCACCGAAAGGCAGAAACATGCTGACCGCCACCCCCTTCACCGACCTGTCCGCACGGATGACCGGGCGGGTCGTGGCCCCCTCCGATCCCGACTGGGATGCCACGCGTCAGGTCTTCAACCTGGCGATGGATCTGCGGCCCGCCGCCGTCGCGCTCCCCCGCGACATCAACGATGCGATCGCCGCAGTCGAATACGCCCACGGCCACGGGCTGCGGGTCGCGCCCCAGGCCACCGGCCACAACGCCGACGCGCTCGGGTCGCTCGAAGACGTGCTCCTCGTCGACGTTCGCGAGCTCCAAGACGTCTCCGTCGACCCCGGCGCGAGACGCGTGAGGGTCGGGGCCGGCGTCAAGTGGGAGCGGGTCGTCCCGCAGCTCTCCGAGCTCGGCCTGGCGGCGCTGCACGGCTCGTCGCCAGACGTCGGCATCGCCGGCTACTCGCTGGGCGGAGGCATGGGCTGGCTGGCCCGCAAGTACGGCCTCCAGGCGAACAGCGTCACCGCGATGGAGCTCGTCACGGCGGACGGGCGTGCGGTGCGCGTGGACGCGGAGAACGAGCCGGAGCTCTTCTGGGCGCTTCGCGGCGGCAACGGGAACTTCGGCCTCGTCACCGCGATCGAGTTCGCGGTCTACCCGGTCGAGAGCCTGTACGCCGGCGTGATGTTCTTCCCGTTCGAGCGGGCGGGTGACGTGCTGCACGCCTGGACCGAGATCCTCCCGACGCTGCCCGACGAGATGATGACCTGGGCGAAGCTCCTGCAGTTCCCGGATGCGCCGGACGTGCCGGAGCCGGTCCGCGGTGGCTCGTTCACCGTCATCTTCGGCGCCTTTCTCGGCAGTGAGAACGAAGGGCGCGCCCTGCTGCGACCGGTGCGCGACCTGGGCCCAGCGATGGACACCTTCGCGATCGTCGAGCCGGCGGCGCTCGGCGACATGGCGATGGACCCACCCGATCCGCTGCCGTTCGTAAGCACCACCGCGCTGCTCAGCGATCTGCCGAGCACCGGCGTCGACGAGCTCGTATCCGCCGCCGGTCCAGGCTCCGGATCGCCACTGGCGATGGTGGAGCTGCGCCAGATGGGCGGCGCTCTCGCGCGCCGGTCGCCGGGGGCCGGGGCGCGGGCGACCCTGCCGGGCTCGCTCGCCATGCTGTCGCTCGGCGTCGCCGAGGACGACGCCTCGGCGGCAACGGCGAGGACGTACCTCGAGTCGGTCGAGCGAGCCGTGCTCCCCTACCGGACGGGCGACTACCCGAACTTCGTCATGGAGCCGACCGACGCGAGCGGCTTCTTCGACGCGGATACGTGGGCACGCCTGCGCCAGGTCAAGGCGCTTTACGACCCGAGCGACCTGTTCAAGGGCAACCACCACATTCCACCCGCGGAGCGGAGCTGACGAAGGCACCCCGGCTGGCGCGGGCTACTCAAGGACTCCCTTGGGACTGCCGATTGAAGCCGGGGATGACGATCACCGGCAAACGAGCAATCCTGGTGGTCGCGCTGACGTCCGTCCTTGCGGTCGGCTTCGCGACCGACGGGCAGGCACAGGAGCGCCCGTCCGCCCGGGCCGGCGCCGATCAGGTCCAGACTGCATCGAACGAGTTCCGCAAGGGCGATCGGGTCAAGACCGTCCCGGTCGCCCGCAATGCCTGGCAGAGCGCCCGCTCGATCATGTCGCTGAGCCCGAAGGACGTCGGCTCGCTGACGCCGGGGCGCAGGCTCGAGGTCTCCGGTGACGCCGAGGTGACGGTCTGCACGAAGGCCTCGGGCGGCCACAGCGGCACGCCCTGCGTCGGCCGCACCTACGACTACGACCCGTACCTGAAGATGAAGATCGTCGCCGGGCCGAGCCCCGGCTCCACCGGCGGCGCGAACACAGTCGACCTGACCGGCGCGAAGTCGCTGACCTGCTCCCAGCACCAGCCGGAACGGAACCGCCACTGCGTCCTCGGCATCCCCTGGAAGGGCATCTCGATTCCCTCCGAGGACCGCCTGCCCTGCGCCCCGAGCAGCTGCCACGTGAACCTGGTCCTTTCCGCCGACCGCTCGAACGCGCAGGAGGGTGACGTCGTCGTCGTCGGCTCCAGTGACGACAACAGGCAGATCCACCAGGGCCGCAGCCAGCTCAGCTCGATCCTGTTCACGGGCAGCGACCGGCCCGAGCGCACCTATCGCCGCGGCACGCCCTTCAAGAAGAAGCTCAAGGTCGGGCCCGACGATTCCGCCAGCCATCCCCAGGTCGCCTACTCGTTGCCGCTCGGCGGCCTCCGCAAGGGCGATCAGCTGATCGTCGAGGGCAAGGCGGTAACCGGAATCGGCTCGCTGCCCTACAACGTCACCCAGCGGACGAGCCTCGTCTTCACCAACAAGCCCGGATCGGTGAAGCCGAACGGGAAGATCATCGAGACGAACCCACGGCTGTCCGCCGACAACGGCTACGGCTGCACGCACGGCCCGAGCGGCCACCGCAACCCGTGCACGATCGGCAAGTACGGCGTCATCTCGGTCAAGAAGTCCTCGAAGAAGCCCTGGTACGTCAACTTCGTCGTCTCCCAGGAGGCCTCCGACGTCGCGCCGCAGGCCGGCAAATGGCGCT
>DATAFA010000096.1:0-3165 GCA_036257785.1 Solirubrobacterales bacterium
AGGCCTTGGCGCGCTCGTCGAGGCGGAACAGCGTGACCATGTACTCGTAGAGCGTCAGCACCCAGAGCCCGCCGATCGCGATCCGGACCAGCCCCGGGTCGAGGGGGTCGCCGCTGATCAGGTCGCCGATCTGCGACGCGAACGGCATCGCGACGAGCGCTGCCGCGGTCGTCGTCCACAGCAGCGCGCCGAAGCCGGTCGCGATCACCCTGTCGCCGCGCTCGCCGGGCAGGTAGTAGAAGCGCAGCAGCGCCTCGATCAGCCCGAGCCGGATGACGATGCTCGCCGCCACGACCGTCGAGAAGAGCAGCTCGGCCTGTCCGTAGTCCGCGGTGGTCAGGTACCGCGTGTAGAGCGGTAACAGCAGGACGGCGAGCACCTTCGAGGCGACGCTCGCAGCGGTGTATGCGAAGCCGGTGGTGGCGAGTCGGCGGAGGTAGTCGAGCACCGGCCGCTCCGATCAGCCGCTCGGCCGGGGGGCGGGAAGCAGGGCGGCGCCGGCGATCGCGAGGACCGCCCAGGTGATCGGGTCGATCAGGAACGCCGCATAACCGAGGCTGTGGACGAACATCAGCGCGTAGACGGCGAGCAGGGTCGCGGCGAGGGCGGTCCCGCGGGCCCGCTTGCGGAGCTCGAGTCCGGTCGCCGACAGCAGCGCTCCGAAGCTGACGACGAGCAGCCCCGCATAGGCGAGCAGACCGACGATGCCCTGCTCGGCGGCGACGGTGACCGGCTCGGTGTGGCTCTCGGCGGCGAACCCCTCCCCCTCGTAGTAGCGGGCGGTGAACTCGTCGGCGAACCCGCCCGAGCCGAGCCCGACCACGGGATGGTCCCGGGCGATCTCGAGGCCGCCGTCGATCAATCCGGCGCGGCCGCTCGTCGTCTCGCTGCTCAGCCCGCCGCCGGCGATCAGGACCACCGCCGCGACGAGGGCGACGAGCGTCGCGGCGCCGGCCCCGATCCCGCGGGTGACCCCCCAGCGGGCGGCGACGAGGACGAGCAGTGCCGCGAGCAGCGCCAGGGTGCTCGTCTGCGAGTAGCTGACGACGAGCAGGACGAGGAACAGCGCGAAGCACGCCGCCGCGCCGCGGACCTCGCTCGGGCGCCGTCCATAGGCGACGATCGCCGCCAGCACGGTCATCGTCACCGCCAGGTAGCGGCCGAGGATGTTCGGGTCCCAGAACAGCGAGTTGACGCGGAAGTAGGTGTGGGCCTCGTTGCCGGAGATCACCTTGTCGTTCCAGAGCAGCTCGCCGGACGCGTACTCGGCGGCGCCGACGAGCAGGAACACCAGCCCCTCGATCGCCAGCACCCAGACGATCGCCCGCATCCCCCGCCGGTCCCAGCGGGCCTCGGCCAGGAGCAGGTAGAGAGCGGCGAACGGGGCGAGGAAGAAGGCGACGTTCTGGAGTCCGCGCGTGATGTCGTCGGCGTAGGCGGCCTGGAGCGCGTAGAGGACGACGACACCGGCGAGCGCCCACCCGACCGCGCCGAGCCACCATCCCCTACGGTCGCTTTGGGCGCTTTGGGCGCTTTGGGCGCTTGGGGCGGGCTCCGGCGCGGGATCACGCCAGGCGCCGTAGAGCGTTGCCGCGAGCCCGCAGGCGATCACCGCGTAGAGCGGCAGCAGCAGGTTGGCGTCGCCGCCGCCGAGGTCGATCGGGATGCGGAACGGCATCGCGGCGACCAGCGCCGGCGCCAGCCAGGTCGGCCGGCGGCGGAAGATCCAGCCACCGATCACGATGCCGGCGGTGGCGGCGATCGCCGCCACCAGCAGCAGCGCCGGCCGGTCGCGGAGGTCGGCGATCCTCGAGCTGTCCCAGCTGTCGGCGAGGACGAGGACCGGCGCGAGCGCCACGCCGAGGGTCAGGGCGGCCAGCCGTATCCGGCGGCGCAGGACGGGCACGAGCCCCGCCGCCGCGGCGAGCGCGCAGAGCAGCGTTCCGAGCCAGAGCAGCGGCTCATCCACCGGGGCTGTCTCCGAGCTCGGGGGTGTACCCCCGGTCGGGAACCTCGATCCGCCCCGGTGGCTTGACGTCGCGGTCCTGCTCGCCGAGGACGACCTCGAGCGCGTAGAGGCCCGGCGGAGCACGGTCGCCGGAGTCGGTGCGACCGTCCCAGGCGTAGGTGTGCGGGCCGGCCGCGAGGTCCTCACCGCTCGCGAGGGTCGCGACGAGGCCGCCGTCACCGCCCTCGCTGCCGTCGATGATCAGCACGTCGACGTCGGAGTCGGGATTCGCGAGCGTGAAGGTGACGTCAGCGGTCCCGCCCTCGAGCGTCGGCGCGAGCTCCACCGTGTTGACGACGTCGTCGGAGGACCGGGCGACCCGCTCGACCGCGAAGGCGGCGACCGAGAGGACCAGCAGGCAGGCGAAGAGGATCGCGCCGAGATGCGCCCCGCGCGAGGCCCCGCCCGGGCTCATCCGCTCAGCCCTTGCCGCCGGAGGCCTCGGTGGCCACGTCGTCGCCGACGAACGCGACGACCTCGGCCTGGTTGTCGGCTGCGGCCTTGGCCTCGTTGTCGAACGTCTTGATGCTCTTGATGCCGAGGACCTTCGCGACGAGCTTCGCCTGTCGCTCGGAGCCGGCCGAGTAGCGGACGATGCTCTTGCCGCTGCCGCCGTTGGCGACGCTGGTCCCGATCACGTCGAAGTCGCGGTTGGCGAGCTGATCGGAGACCTCGCCGGCGAGGCCGGACGATGTCGAGGCGTTGAGGACGACGACGCTGACCGTGCTCGGGTCGATCCGCCCCGGCCCGCTGTCGTCGTCGCCGGCGCGCAGGAACTGGGCGATGCCGTAGAAGACGGCCGCCGCGGCGAGGATCGCGACGATCGAGATGACGAGCGGATGCCGGGGCCCTCGCTCGATCACCCGCCGCCACCAGGGTGCCTGCCGAAGCTCGATCGCGCGCTGCTCGGCGGTGCCGACGCGGGCCAGCGCCGGCCGCTCGGAGGTGACCCGGTCGGCCGCGGCGGAGGCGCCGGGGGCGGGGAGCGCCCGGAACTCCGTCGTGCCGGCATCGGGCTCGCGGTTCATCCAGTCGGTCAGCCGCGCGATCTCGCGGCGCTGGTTGAGGAAGATCGGCAGCAGCAGCAGCATCCCCAGCATCGCCAGCAGCGCGGCGACGGCGCCGAGCGGCACCAGAAGCGCACGGCTCACGAGGTA
>DATAFA010000100.1:0-13752 GCA_036257785.1 Solirubrobacterales bacterium
GACCTCGGTGACCAGATAGAGGCCGGCGAGGGCGGCGACCCCGAAGGCGAGCCAGGTCGCGTAGAGGACACGCCTCGGGGCGACGAGGCCGGCGGCGGTGACCCGGACCGGGCCGAGCCGGTCGACCGTGTCGGCGCCGCGTTTGGCATCGGAGTAGTCGTTGGCGAGGTTCGTGCCGATCTGGATGAAGATCGCCCCGACCATCGCCGCCACGAAGCGGCCCCATCCGAAGGACGCCGAGGGATCGGCGAAGGCCGCCCACGCCGCTGCGCTCCCGACCAGCACCGGGGCCAGCGCCGCCGGCAGGGTTCGCGGCCGCGCGGCCATCGCCCAGGTACGGAGGCCGTTCACGGCGTCAGGGCCGGCGCGGGAACTTCGAGAAGTCCGGAGCCCGGTGCTCCTGGTAGGCGTTGCGCCCCTCCTGCCCCTCCTCGCTCATGTAGAAGAGCAGCGTCGCGTCGTGGGAGAGCTGCTGGAGACCGGTGATGCCGTCCTCGGCCGCGTTGAAGCTCGATTTCAGGAGCCGCAGCGAGAGCGGTGAGAGGTAGCTCATCTCGCGACACCAGGCGACCGTCTCGCGCTCGAGGTCGGGGGTCGGGACGACGGTGTTGACGAGTCCCATCCGGAACGCCTCCTCGGCGTCGTAGAGACGGCACAGGAGCCAGATCTCCTTGGCGCGCTTGGCGCCGATCTGGCGGGCAAGCAGCCCGGCGCCGAAGCCGCCGTCGAATCTGCCGACGCGCGGGCCGGTCTGGCCGAACTTCGCGTTGTCGGCGGCGATCGTCAGGTCGCAGACGAGGTGGAGGATGTGGCCGCCGCCGACCGCATAGCCGGCCACGGACGCGACGACCGGCTTCGGCGTCCGCCGGATCTGGACGTGGAGATCGCCGACGTCGAGGCGGCCGACTCCCCTGCCGGCGACCTCGTCGGAGCCGATGTAGCCGTCATCGCCGCGGATCGTCTGGTCGCCGCCGGAGCAGAAGGCCTGATCGCCGGCCCCGGTGAGGATGATCGAGCTCACGTCGAGGTCGTCGCGGGCCTTCGTGAATGCGTCGCGGAGCTCGGCCAGGGTCGGCGGCCGGAAGGCGTTGCGCCGCTCGGGTCGGTTGATCGTGATCCGCGCGATCCCGTCGCCGACGTCGTAGAGGATGTCTTCGTACTCGCCGGCGCTTTCCCACTCGATCGGGGCGTAGAGGTCGGCTTCGGGCGGGGCGTCCTTGTGGCGTTCGGGCATCGGCTCGCAGTCTCGTCGTGGGGGCCGGGTGGCTCCCGGCGCAACAATGTCGGCAACGATAGCCAGCCGGCGACCGCCGCCGGCACCTCCACATGCACGAAGCACCCACAGACTGGCTCGACCACAGCGCCCGGGCACACCCGGACACGATCGCCCTGAGCGGCGACGGCGAATCGCTGGACTACGAGAAGCTTCGCGACGAGGCCGGGTCGGTCGCGGCGGCCCTCGCCGATGCCGGCGTCGGGATCGGCGACCCGGTAGCGATCGACCTTCCCGCCGGGGTGCCGCACGCGGTCGCGCTCCACGGCTCGATCCTCGCCGGAGCGATCGTCCAGTCGATGCCACCGGCCGGTCGCGACGGCGTCGACGTCGCCCCCGGAACGACCTATCTCGACGAGGCGTGGGTCGCCCGGGCCCGGGCCCGTCGGGAGCCGTGGCCCTCCTTCAGCCGCCATCCGGCGCTGCCCCTGACCCGTGTCCTCAGCAGCGGCACCTCGGGGACTCCGAAGCCGGTCCTGCTGACCGCCGGCAACCATCTCTGGAGCGCGCTCGGCAGCGCCCTCAACCTCGGGGTCGAGCGTGACGACCGCTGGCTCTGCTGCCTTCCCCTCAACCACGTCGGCGGACTGACGATCCTGATCCGGTCGGCCATCTACGGGACCGGCGCGGTGATCCATCCCCGCTTCGACGTCGATCGCGTGGCCACGACGCTCGAAGACGGGGACGCGAGCGTCGTCTCCCTGGTGCCGACCCAGCTCGTCCGCCTGCTCGACGCGGACGCCGCCCTCGACGGTCCCCGCCTGCTGCTGATCGGCGGCGGGCCGGTTTCGGCGGAAGTCCTCGAGGAGGCGATCGGACGGGGCGCCACCGTCGCCCAGACCTACGGCCTGACCGAGGCCTGCTCGCAGGTCTGCACGCTCGGCCCCGCCGAGGCGGCGGATCGCGTCGGGTCCGCGGGGCGCCCGCTGCCCGGGACGGAGGTCCGCATCGAGGATGGCGAGATCCTCGTTCGCGGCCCGACGGTTGCCCCGGCGGCGCTCGCCGACGGCTGGTTGCACACCGGGGACCTCGGCCGCCTCGACGACGAGGGCTACCTCTGGGTCGACGGCCGCCGCGAGGACCTGATCGTCAGTGGCGGCGAGAACGTCCGGCCGCACCGCGTCGAGGCCGCCCTGCTCGCCCATCCCGGTGTGGCCGAGGTTGCCGTCGCCGGCCGCGACGATCGCGAGTGGGGGCAGCTCGTCACCGCCTTCGTCGTCAGCGCCGACGATCCCGGCGCCGACGAGCTGATCGAACATGCGCGGGCGCGTCTCGCACCTCACGAGGTCCCGAAGGCGATCGAGTTCGTCGCCGAGCTGCCGCGGACCGGTTCGGGCAAGGTGCAGCGGCGGCTGCTCGTCTAGGTGACCTGTAGGCTGCCGCGCCGGACCGGATCGGACGATCCACGAGAGCGAACGACGAAACGGAAGGCGAGATGAGCCACGACAGCACGATGATCTACGAGGACGACGCGACGCTCGAGCCGCTCGAGGGCAAGACGGTCGCGATCCTCGGCTACGGCTCGCAGGGACACGCCCACGCGCTGAACCTGAAGGAGTCCGGAGTGGACGTCGTCGTCGGCCTTCGCCCCGATTCGGCGAGCCGCGCCGATGCCGAGGCGGCCGGTCTCGAGGTCCTCGACGTCGCCGACGCCGCCAGCCGCGGCGACGTCGTGATGATCCTGCTCCCGGACGAGAAGCAGGCCGAGATCTGGGAATCCGACATCGCCGACGGGATCGCGCCCGGGAACCTGCTCATGTTCGCCCACGGCTTCGCCGTCCACTTCGACCAGATCGATCCCCCTGCCGGAGTCGACGTCGGCCTCGTCGCTCCGAAGGGGCCGGGGCATCTCGTCCGCCGCCAGTACGAGGAGGGCCGTGGTGTCCCCTGCCTGATGGCCGTCCACGTCGACGAGAGCGGCACCGCCCGCGACCTCGTCCTCGCCTACGCCAAGGGGATCGGCGGGACCCGCGCCGGGGTCATCGAGACCACCTTCAAGGACGAGGTCGAGACCGACCTGTTCGGCGAGCAGGCCGTGCTCTGCGGCGGCACGAGCGAGCTCGTCCAGGCGGGCTTCGAGACACTCGTCGAAGCCGGCTACGACCCGCGTCTCGCCTATTTCGAGTGCCTGCACGAGCTCAAGCTGATCGTCGACCTGATGTACGAGAAGGGCCTGCAGGGAATGCGCGACTCGATCTCGAACACGGCCGAGTACGGGGACATGACCCGGGGCTCGCGGGTGATCACCGACGAGACCAGGGCGGCGATGCGCCAGATCCTCACCGACATCCAGTCCGGTGACTTCGCCCGCGAGTGGATCGCGGAGAACCGTGCCGGCGGCGAGAACTTCGACCGGATGCGGACCGAGGCCAAGGGCAAGCAGATCGAGCAGGTCGGAGGCGACCTGCGCTCGATGATGCCCTGGATCGACGGTTAGGCCGGCCATGATCCGGGCGGGACTCTCGGCGCTGGCGACCGCCGCGGCGGCGCTGCTGCTGCTCGGCGGCTGCGGGAGCGGTGCCGACACCGTCACCGTGACCGAGACGTCGACCGCCGCCGCGACCTCGTCGACCGCGGGCAGCACCGCGACGACCGACACGCCCGCGACGTCCACGGGCACCGGCGACGGCGGCACTCCGGCGGCGGACCGGACGGTCACGAAGCTGACCGGCTTCACCTCCCCGAGCGGCAACATCGGCTGCTACATCGACCGCGGCAGCGTCCGCTGCGACATCGGCGACCGCGACTGGTCGCCGCCGAAGGCCCCGAAGAGCTGCCACCTCGACTACGGGCAGGGGATCGAGCTGCGCGCCGGCGGAGCGGCGGCCTTCGTCTGCGCCGGCGACACCGCGCTCGGCGGTGGCGACGTCCTCGGGTATGGAAGCTCGATCGCTGCCGGCCTGCTGCGCTGCGAGAGCGAGGAGTCGGGGATGACCTGTCGCGACACCGAGACCGGCCGCGGCTTCACGATCTCCAAGCAGGCCTACGAGATCTTCTAGATCGCCCAGTCGGCTAGGGGCTGAGGCCGTCGCGGCCGACGTAGCCGCCCTTCGCTCCGACGACGACGTAGGTCGCGTCCGCGTCGCCGACGTTCTTGACCTTCCGGTGCACGGGTGCGGCGACGCGCGCCAGCCCGCCTCGCTCGAGGCGATGGGTGGTGCCGTCGCCGAACTCGATCTCGACGGACCCGTCGAGGACGATGTAGAGCTCCTCCTGGGTCTCGTGGAGGTGATAGCCGGTGTCGTATCCGGGCGGGATGACGATCCCGTTCACCCCGAACTCCTCGACGCCGAGACGGCGGCGGATCTTCCGGAACCCCGGCCCCTCACCGAGATCGTCGAGAGTGGCGACGGACCAGCCGTCGCCACTCTCGACCGCATCCTCGGCGGCCACGCTCAGCTCTCCGCCGGCGGCGCCGGGGGCGGGGCCTGGGGGGTTTCCGCGGGCAGCGGTGCCTCGTTGATCGGCAGCTGCGGCGGGCCCGGCAGTGACGGCGCGTCGGCCGGGTAGGTCTGCGGCGGCAGATCGAGGAGCCGCGGATGGATCTCGGTCAGCAGCAGCAGGAACGCACCGGCGCGGGTCGTGTACGCCAGCGACATCCGCAGCGCGTCGTGCATGGTGGCGGACTGCTTGCCGGTGAACAGCACTCGCCCCCAGGTGACGAGCGCGGCACCCATGTAGAGGTAGGACAGCCCGAACAGGATCAGCTGCTGCGGGAACGCGAGCAGGTACTTGAAGAACGTCTGCGCCCTCCGGTACTCGACCTGCTGCGGGGCCACCTCGACGCGGATCGGGTAGTCGTCGCGGTCCGGCATGAACGGCGGCCATTCGTCGGTGATCAGCAACACCCAGCCGCCGATCTGGGCGCTCAGCTTGACGTAGCCGGCGACGAAGTCGTAGAGGCCGGACGGATACCGCTTCGTGAACAGCAGCGCGAACCAGGCGACGAATGCTGCGAGAAACGCGACGATCCCGTACAGGGAAAGCCAGATGTACCAGGGGATGGCGACGATGAGCCGGAAGAAGACCGTCAGGCGGTTCCTCGGCTCGGCGTAGTCCGCCTCGAAGCGGATCGGATTCATGGTGGATGCTCCCTCCGTAGCTGTACTTCGGCCGGAATATATGCGCGGCGCCGGACCGTTCGCCCGTCATGACGACCGCGTAACCTGTCCGGCCCGATCGCCATAGCGGCGAGCCGCGAGCAGCAGAACCCGACCCGAGGAGCCCGGTGGCCGACATCTATCCGAAGCAGTACCTGATGACCGCGGGCCCGACTCCGCTTCCTCCGGCCGTCTCGCAGGTGATGGCCGAGCCGATCCTCTACCACCGCGCCCCGGCGTTCGTCGAGATCTACGAGCGCGTCCTCGAGCGGCTCCCGGAGGTCTTTCGGACCGACAACGACGTCCTCTGCTTCGCCTCCACCGGCTCCGGGGCGCTCGAGTCCGCAGTCGCCAACCTGACCCGTCCCGGCGAGCAGGCATTCGTCGTCTCCTGCGGCAAGTTCGGCGAGCGCTGGGCGGAGCTCTGCGAGGCCTTCGGCGCCGACCTCGAGCACCTCGCCTTCGAGTGGGGGGAGAAGGTCGACCCGGACCGCGTCGACGCCGCCCTGAGCGCGATGGACCGCAAGCCGAAGGTCGTCTTCACCACGCAGTCGGAGACCTCGACCGGCGTCCTCAACGACGTCCCCGCCCTCGCCGCGGTCGCGCGTGATCACGGAGCGCTGCTCTGCGTCGACGCGGTCTCGGGCCTCGGCGCGGCCGAGCTCAAGCAGGACGACTGGGGGGTCGACGTCGTCGTCGCGGGGTCGCAGAAGTCGCTGATGTGCCCGCCCGGCCTCGGATTCGCCTCGGTCTCGCAGCGGGCGCTCGACCTCGCCGCCGCAGGCCCCGGCGGTCGCTACTACTTCGACTGGAGCAGGACGGCCGCCGGCCAGCGCAAGTCGCCGCCGGACTCGCCGTTCACCACCGCCGTGACCCTGTTCAGGGCGCTCGACGTCGCCCTCGGGCAGATCTTCACGGAGGGCATCGACGAGGTCTTCGAGCGCCATGCCGTCCTCGCCCGCGGCGCCCGGGCCGGTATCGCCGGGCTCGGCCTCGAGCGCTTCGGTCCCGACGATCCCGATGCCAACGTCGTCACCGCCGCGAAGCTCCCCGAGGGCATCGACGGCGCCTCCGTGCCGAAGGCGATGCGCGACCGTTACGGAGTCACCGCCGCCGGCGGGCAGGGCCACCTGAAGGGCAAGATCGTCCGGATCGCGCACTGCGGCTATTACGGCGCCTTCGACATCGTGATCGCGCTGAGCGCGCTCGAGATGGCGCTGCGAGACGCCGGCTACGACGTCGAGCCCGGTGCCGGCGTCGCTGGTGCCCAGAGAGTCTTCAGCGAGGCTGGATCTCCGGCTCCGGTCGGCTGATCCGTGCCCGCGCATCCACGATCCCCAGAGCAGGGAGGAGAAGCCGATGAGTGAGAGGCCGAAGGTCCTCGTCAAGGAGAAGATCGCCGAAGCGGGGGTGGACCTGCTCCGCGAGCGCTTCGACGTCGAAGTCGGGACCGACTGGCCCGAGGGTGAGCTCGAGGGCCGGATCGGCGAGTTCGACGCGATCCTGATCCGCTCGGCCACGAAGATGACCCCGGAGCTGATCGCCAAGGCGACCCGCCTGCGCGCGATCGGCCGCGCCGGCACGGGAGTCGACAACGTCGACATCGCGGCCGCCACGAAGCGTGGGATCATCGTCGCCAACGCTCCCGAGTCGAACTCCGTGGCCGCCGCCGAGCACACCCTCGCGCTCGCCCTCGCCCTGTTCCGGAACGTTCCGCAGGCCCATGCGACGCTCGCCGACGGCGAATGGGCCCGCTCGCGGTTCGGCGGCCACGAGCTCTACGGCAAGACGCTCGGCGTGATCGGGTTCGGGCGAATCGGCCAGCTCGTCGCCCGCCGCGCCCTCGCCTTCGACATGGAGGTCCTCGCCTTCGACAAGTTCGTCTCGGCCGAGCGCTTCCGCGAGCTCGGCGTCGAGGGGGTCGACATCGACGAGCTCTACGGCCGCGCCGACCTGATCACGATCCACCTCCCGAAGACGCCGGAGACGATCGACTGGATCGACGCCGAGGCCATCGCGAAGATGAAGGACGGGGTGCGGATCGTCAACTGCGCTCGCGGTGAGCTGATCGATCTCGAGGCGCTGGAGGCGGGGCTCGACTCCGGCAAGGTTGCGGGAGCGGCCCTCGACGTCTTCCCGACCGAGCCGATGACCGTGCATGCGCTGTTCGGGCGTGACGACGTCGTCGTCACGCCGCACCTCGGGGCTTCGACCGCCGAGGCTCAGGATCGCGCCGGGATCGTCACCGCCGAGCAGATCTCCGCGGCCCTGACCGGCGGCGTCGTCACCAACGCGGTCAACATCACCTCGGTCCGTCCCGAGACGATGGAGGCGCTGGCGCCCTTCGTGCCGCTCTGCGAGAAGCTCGGCCGGCTCGTGCAGGGGATCGGCAACGGCTCCGTCGACCGGGTCGAGGTCGAGGTCCGGGGTCGGCTCGCCGAGCACGACACCCGCCTGCTCGGCATCTCGACCCTCGTCGGGATCCTCTCCGGCCACACCGAGGAGCCGGTCAACCTCGTCAACGCCCCGACCGTCGCCGAGGATCGCGGCATCGACCTGGTCGAGACGACCGACACGGTGTCACCCGACTTCACGGAGCTGATCACGGTCCGGATCGAGTCGGGCGGCGAGACCGTGGAGGTCGCCGGCACCGGGGTCGGCCCGCGCAACGACCCCTACCTCGTCCGCGTCTGGGGCCAGGACTTCTACCTGCCCTTCGCCGACCACATCGTCGTCTTCCGCTACACCGACAAGCCCGGCATGATCGGCCTCGTCGGCTCGACGTTCGGCGAGCACGGCGCGAACATCGTCTCGGCCGCAGTCGGCGCCGAGAACGACGCCCCCGATGCCGTCATGGCGCTGACCACCGACGCACCGGTGCCGCCCGAGGTGGTCGAGGCGATCACCGGCCGCGACGACTTCCAGCGCGGCAAGGCAGTCGACTTCTAGCCGCGCCGCGTTCGCCGCTCGGCGGGCACCGGGAGCGGACGCACCGATAGGGTCGGCCCGTGCGCGCCGTCTTCATCAGCCGTCACGGCGGACCGGAGGTGCTCGAGGTCCGGGAGCGGCGTGACCCGCAGGTCGCCCCGGGCGAGGTCCGGATCGAGGTCCGGGCCGCGGGGATCAACTTCGCCGACCTGCTCGCGAGGACCGGGATGTACCCGGACGCGCCGAAGCCACCGTGCGTGATCGGCTACGAGGTGGCCGGCGTCGTCGAATCGGTCGGCACCGGGGTCGAGTCGGTTGCCGTCGGCGACCGGGTGATGGCCGCGACGAGGTTCGGTGGCCAGGCCGAGCTCTGCACCGTCGCCGAGCGCGACGTGATGCCGCTCCCGGACCGGCTGAGCTTCGAGCAGGGCGCCGCCGTGCCGGTCAACTACGGGACCGCCTACGCCGGCCTGGTCCTGATGGGCGGGCTCCGGGAGGGCGACCGGGTCCTCATCCATGCCGCCGCGGGCGGCGTCGGAATCTCCGCCACCCAGATCGCGGCGGTGCGGGGCGCCGAGGTCTTCGGGACCGCCTCGGCCTCCAAGCACGAGGCGATCCGCGCCCAGGGGGTCGACCACGCGATCGACTACCGGACCACCGATTTCGAGGAGGCCGTCGCGCGGCTGACCGACGGCGCCGGCATCGACATCGCGTTCGACGCGATCGGCCCGACGAGCTTCCGCAAGGACTACCGCCTGCTCCGTCCCGGTGGCAGGCTGATCTGCTACGGGCTCAGTGAGGTCCAGACCGGCGAGGGCCGCAACATCCCGGCGGTGCTGAGGAGCCTCGCGTCGATGACGACGGCGACGATGCCGTGGTGGAAGAGCATGGGGATCATGAACGAGAACAAGGGGGTCTTCGGGCTCAACATGCTCCACTGGTGGGACCGGGAGGGAAGCATCGAGCGGGTCGTCGAGCCGCTTCGCGAGGACCTCGCATCGGGGCGGATCGACCCGGTCGTGGCGGCCTCGTTCCCGTTCGCGGAGGCCGCCGACGCCCATCGGTTCATCCATGAGCGCCGCAACGTCGGCAAGGTCGTCCTCGTGCCGTGATCGTGCCCCTCGAGCTCGCCAGCTTCGGCAGCTTCTTCGACGAGCACATCGTCGACGCCCATCGCCTGCCGGCGTTCGTCTATCTGATCTTCTTCCTCGGGACGTTCGCGTTCATCCGCACGAGCGCGCACATGATCCGCGCCCAGGTGAGCTGGTGGCCCGGCAACGTCGAGGTCGGGGGGACCCACATCCACCACCTCGTCTGGGGGATCCTGCTGCTGATGATCGCCGGCTGGGTGGGGATCGTCGTCGCCCCGGAGCCGCCCGGCCGCGAGATCGTCGCCGCCGCCTTCGGCATCGGGACCGGGCTGACCCTGGACGAGTTCGCGCTCTGGCTCGAGCTCAGGGACGTCTACTGGTCGGCTGAAGGCCGGAAGTCGATCGATGCCGTGATCGTCGCCGGCATCCTCGCCAGCTTCGGCGTCCTCGGGTTCACGATCTGGGTCGACGCTGCCGACGACGTCGCGATCGCCGTCCATGCCGTCGTCGGTTTCATCGGCGTCGGTGGCCTCGTCTTCGGGTTGGTCAATTGCGCGAAGGAGAAATTCGGGATCGCCCTGCTCGGGCTCGTAGTCCCGTTCCTGTCGATGATCGGTGCGTTCCGGCTCGGTCGCCCGACCTCACCCTGGGCGCGGCTGCTCTACCGCAGCGACAAGAAGAAGGAGCGGGCGCGGAAGCGCTTCGAGGGCCGCCGGATGCTCGAGCCGCCGCACGTACCGTCGATGCGCCACGTGCGCGAGTCACTCCACCGCGGGCGGGCGGGTGGAGCGGGGGGCGGTCAGGCGGGCTGAGTCCGCGTCTCGGTGGCCGTGGGGGAGTCGCCCGGGTCGCTTGCCGCGGCGGGCGGACGCGGATCGAGGACCTTGAAGATCACGCCGATCGAAGCCGCGACCGGGATCGCGATCAGGGCCCCGAGGATGCCCGAGATCTGGGCGCCCGCGAAGAGCACGAGGATCGCGATCAGCGGATTCACCTTGACGGCCCGGCCGTAGAGCAGCGGCTGCACGACGCGGTCCTGGAGCTGCTGGAAGGCGACGAACGCGACGATCCAGATGAGCATCGCGTCCGGGAACGAGTGCAGGGCCGCCACCGCCGCGACGACGATGCCGCCGATCGTCAGGCCGATCAGCGGGACGAGGTCGAACAGGGCGACGAGGATCGCGAGTGGGACCGCCAGGTCTACGCCGAGGGCCTCGAGCATGCCCCAGGTGAACAGCCCGGCGACGATCGCGAGCGACAGGTTCACGGTCACGTAACCACGGACGACCGCGTAGATCCCGGTCGCGATCTCCCGCGCGCGCCGTTCCCGCTCGCCGCCGACCCAGGAGAGGAAGCGATCGAGCAGCCCCGGCCCCTCGAGCAGCAGGAAGAAGGCGAGCACGACCACGGTGACCGCGCTGACGAGGTGCTTGAGGAGGCTGACCGTGAAGGATTCGAGCTCGCCGGCGGCGCTCGAGAAGTCGCTCGGCAGCTGCGATGCCTGCGACTTCAGGGTCGCGGTCAGGTCGTACTGCTGGTTGAGGTCGCGGAACTGCTGGTTCGCGTTGGCCCATTCCTCGGCGTCCTTGACGTACCCGGGGCCGAGGGTGCCGACCTGCTCGACCTCGTCCACCATCGGCGGGATCACGCTGAGGACCAGGAAGCCGAGCGCGAGGAAGGCGATCACGAAGGTCAGCGAGATCGCCAGCCACCGCGGCGCCCGGTGCCCGCGGATCCGGATCCGCTGGATCAGCTCGACGGCCGGCGCCAGGACGAGCGCCAGGAAGATCGCGGTGACGAGCCAGCGGATCGTCGTGTCGATCTTGACGACGACGAGCCCGAGCAGGGCGGCCGCGGCGACGGTCAGGATCGCTACGGCGACGATCCTGAACACGGTCCGAGAGTCGATCTTTTCGCGGTTCATGGGCGGTTGCTTGCCTGGTGGTTGCAGGTTTCCCCGTCTCCGCTAGAGTCCCTGCCGGATGACCTTCCGGCCGACCAGCCTCGCGCTTCTCCTTCTCCTCCCCCTCCGGGGGGAATAGCGCTGGGCGGCGCGTCAGCCGCAAGAGACAAGGGAATCCGACCGAAGAGAGAGAAGGAGTCAGCGGATGAGCGCTGATCGCACCGCCTCCGAGCGAGGCGAAGAGGACGTAAAGGACACGGGCGACGGGCCGTACGAGCGGGTCGAGATCTTCGACACGACGCTGCGCGACGGCGAGCAGTCGCCGGGCATCTCCCTGAACACCCAGGAGAAGGTCGAGATCGCGAGCCAGCTCGCCCGCCTCGGCGTCGACGTCATCGAGGCCGGATTCCCGATCACCTCGCCCGGCGACTTCGAGGCCGTGCAGGCGATCTCCCGGACCGTCAGCGGCCCGGTCGTCTGCGGGCTGGCCCGGACCCAGAAGGGCGACATCGACGCCGCCTGGGGCGCAGTCAAGGAGGCCGAGCGACCGCGGATCCACACGTTCATCTCGACCTCCGACATCCACATCGAGCACCAGCTGCGGACCGACCGCGACGACGTCCGCGGCCAGGCGAAGGCCGCGGTGGCCCACGCCCGTGAGCTCTGCGAGGACGTCGAGTTCTCGCCGATGGACGCCACCCGGGCCGAGGTCGAGTTCACGGCGGAGGTCTGCGGGATCGCGATCGCCGAGGGCGCCGGGGTCATCAACATCCCCGACACCGTCGGCTACACCACGCCCGCCGAGTACACCGCGTACCTGACCCGCCTCTACGAGCTGCTGCCGGAGCTGCGCGAGGTGCGCCTCTCCGTCCATTGCCACGACGACCTCGGCCTCGCCGTGGCGAACTCGTTCGCCGGCGTCCAGGCCGGCGCTCGTCAGGTCGAGTGTGCAGTCAACGGGATCGGCGAGCGTGCGGGCAACTGCTCGCTGGAGGAGATCGTGATGCTGCTGCGGACCCGCCGCGCCGACCACGGCTTCGACACGACGCTGGAAGCGACCGAGCTGGCCCGGTCGAGCCGGATGGTCTCGCGGTTCACGGGCTACGTCGTCCAGCCGAACAAGGCGATCGTCGGGCGCAACGCGTTCGCGCACGAGTCCGGCATCCATCAGGATGGCGTCCTCAAGGAGCGGACCACGTTCGAGATCATGGATGCCCGCGACGTCGGGCTCGACTCCAACCAGATCGTCCTCGGCAAGCACTCCGGGCGCCATGCCCTCAAGGACGCGCTGGAGCAGCTCGGCTTCGTCGTCGAGGGCAACGCCCTGAATCAGGCATTCAAGCGGTTCAAGGAGCTCGCGGACAAGAAGAAGCAGGTCACCGCGCTGGACCTCGAGGCGATCGTCTCCGACGAGATGCGCGAAGCGTCCCAGAAATACGAGCTGGCCTGGTTCGACGTCGAGGCGGGGACGAAGCGCGAGCCGCTCGCCCGCGTCGGCGTCACGACCCCGGCCGGCGAGGAGGTCGAGGGGCGCTCCGGCGGCGACGGCCCGGTCGACGCCGTCTTCGGCGCGATCCAGGCCGCGGTCGACACCCGCTGCGAGCTCAACCAATACACCGTCTCCGCCGTCGGTGAGGGCGACGACGCTCTCGGCGAGGTGACGGTGATGCTCCGTGCCCACGGCCGGCTGGCCAGCGGCCAGGGCGTCTCGACGGACATCATCGAGGCCTCCGCGCAGGCCTACGTGCGGGCACTGGCCAACGCCCTCGACGGCGCCGCGGTCCGGGAGGCCGAGTCGGTCGCCGCCGACGCAGCCTCGGCCGCATCGCCGTTCCCACCCGGGCCTTAGATAACTCCGGGGAGATCCTCCGCTTCGCGTCCGGTCTCCCCGGTCGGCGCGCAGTTACGGGACGGGATGACATATGTGTCTGCCCCAGCCGGGGGCTCCGCTTCGCGTCCGCTTCCGCCGGTCGGCGCGGTGGTAGGGGACGGGATGACATGTAGATAACCCCGGCCAGATGCTCCGATTCGCGTCCGCTCTGGCCGGCCGGCGCGCAGTTACCGGACGGGACGACATATGTGTTGCGCCCAGCTATGTGTTGCGCCTAGCCGGGGGGGTGGGCGCCATAGGTGGCACGGATTCTGCAGTCCATGGCTACGAAATCCGTGCCGCCGTGAGTTCTCGCCGCCAGTTCGACCAACGGCGCCCGTCCACCACGTCCCCTCATCAGCCCAGATACGCGGGCCGACGGGGGAGGCTCCAGCGCGCCGACCGCGAGACGGGGTCTAGACAACTCCGACCGAATGCTCCGGCTTCGCCGTCCGCTTCGGTCGGTCGGCGCGCAGCTACGGGACGGGATGACATGTGTGTCTCACCCAGCCGGGGAGTGCCGGCTTCGCCGTCCGCTTCGGGCCGGGCACCCACAGATAGACTCGGCTGCGATGGGAGCACTTGAC